>JASHOL010000091.1 GCA_030041135.1 Streptosporangiaceae bacterium
CGACGCTGTGCTCGTCGACCTGTCGGACGGCCGGTGCCTGTCGGCCGTCGGCCCAGCGAGCGGGTCGCGGGCCGGCGCCGCGCCATGCCGGGCCACGTCCAACGCCACGGGCAGCGCAACCACGCCCGCGGCTCGTGAGCAGTGGAACCTGCCGTCCGGGCCGCTGACCTCAGGCCTGCCGGGGCTCTGCGCAAGCGACTGGCACCCCGCGAGCCTCGGGATCGGCAGCGTGACACTGCGGCGGTGCAACGGATCGGCGGCCGAGGACTGGGCCATGGAACCCGACGGCACGGTGCGCGCGAGCGGCAGGTGTCTCGGGCTCACGCGCGGCACGCCTGGCTCGGCCGTGCGGCTCTACCGCTGCACTAGGGCGGCGAGCGAGCGGTGGCAGCTGTCCGGCGGACCCGTTGGCGTCGAGCTGCTCAGCCCGGTCTCCGGCCTGTGCCTGGCCGACCCGGCCGATGCGACCGCTCCGGGCACGGCGCTGACCGCCGATCCCTGCACGGCCGGCGATCCGGGGATCACCTGGCGGGTCAGCTAGCGAGAACCGCGATGGCGAGCCGAGCCGGCCCGCGGACGTGACACCGGCAGCCGCCGCTGGCAGCATCGCCACCGTGCGCGTGCAGATCCGGCCGTATCGGCCGATTGCTGACCGGCCTTGGGTCGAGGAGCTGTGGGGAGCAGCGATGCCGCCAGCCTGGCCAGTCCTGCGGGCAGGCCTGGCAGCAATCCCCGAGGGCCTGGTTGCGGAAACCCAGGCTGGTCCGGTGGGCTTCACGGCCGTTGACAGCGCCGGGAGCATCCCGCTGATCCTGGTCGACCCACGCGCTCAGCGGCGCGGCGTCGGCACCCACCTGCTGGCCGGAGCCGCAGACATGTTGCGGGCATCGGGCATCAGCCATGTACAGGCGGGCAGCGGCGGACCCTCCTACATCTGGCCGGGCGTGCCGCACGATATTCCCGGCGCCCTTGCCTTCTTCGCGGCCTGCGGCTGGCGCTACAGCCACGACGTCGTGGACATGGTCGCCGACCTCGGCGGTTACCGGCCGCCTGACCTCGCTGGCGGGGACCCGGCACGGCCCCTGGTCAGCCTGTCCCGCGCGGTGCTCACCGATGGCGAAGCCGTGCTGGCATTCGAAGAAGCGACCTTCCCCTCCTGGGCTCAGTGGTTCCAGACGCCTGGCGAGGCCATTCTCGTGGCGCGCGACAGCAACGGAGGCATCGCCGGGACCCTGCTCTTCGACGGCCCAGGGGCCGACTCGGTGTACGCGTCCATGCTCGGGCCCGCTGTCGGCACCATCGCATGCGTGGGGGTGGCGCCGCGACTGCACGGACTCGGAATCGGCACCGCGCTGGTCGTGCACGCGTCGCAGCTGCTCAGCCAGGCCGGCACCCGCGCCTGCCACATCGGCTGGACCACCCGCGCGTCCTTCTACGGCAGGTGCGGCTACCAGCCCTGGCGACGCTACGCCATGCTCTCCCGCATCATTTAGCCAAGCCAGCAGATGTGCGCCCGTACAGTCGTTCGCGCCCAGGAGCAGCTTTGAGTACCGCAATTCGCCTTCCGCCGGCTGTGCTGCTAGGCAGACGCCTCGTCGAGGGCGGCGCGGATTTCGGCGGACAGCGTCACGCGTTCGGCTGTCAGCGTGACCTGCAGTTGGTCCAGGGTGCGGGCGCCGACGACCGGGGCGGTGACACCGGGGCGGTCACGCACCCAGGCCAGAGCTACGGCGGCAGGCACAACCCCAAGCTCGGCCGCCGCAGCGCTTACGGCGTCGACCACGCCCCGATGGCGGTCGCCCAGGTAGGGCCGGACGAATCCGGATCGTCGCGGCGACGCCGCGCGGGAATCTGGCGGTATGCCGTCGGTGTACTTCCCGGTCAGGACGCCGCGGCCAAGCGGCGACCAGCACAGCACGCCGAGGCTGCTGGCCGCGGCGGCCGGCAGGATCTCGGCCTCCACGCCGCGAGCCAGCAGGGAGTATTCGACCTGGGTCGAAGCGAGCGGCGTGCGCGTCGGCCAGGCTCGCTGCCAGGTCGCGGCCGTGGCCGTCTGCCAGCCCGAGTAGTTGGAGATGCCGATGTACTGGGTGCGGCCGCTGGCGACCGCCGTGTCCATGGCCGCCAGGCTCTCCTGGATCGGCGTGCTCGAGTCCCAGGCATGGAGCTGCCAAAGGTCGACGTGATCAAGGCCGAGCCGGCGCAGTGACGCGTCCAGCGCGAACAGCAGATGACGCCGGGACGCATCAAACTCGCGGCCCGTTTCGGCGAGCCGCCCTGACGCCTTCGTCGCGATGACGACCTCGTCCCTGGGAATCTCCCTCAGCACCCGGCCTAGCACCCGCTCGCTGTTCCCCCCGGCATAAACGTCTGCGGTGTCAACCAGCGTGCCACCCGCGGCCAGGAACGCCTTGAGCTGCCCGGCTGCGTCTTCGACGTCCGTCTCCTGGCCCCACGTCCAGGTGCCGAGCGCCAGCCTTGACACTGCCAGCCCCGTGCCGCCCAGCAGGCGTTGTTCCATGTTCAACGACCTTAGCCCGCCTCGTGCCGAGTGTCCGACAACCGCCGGAGACCTGGATAGGCTCGGCGTCATGAGCCAGACTGCCGGAATTACGCTCGAGATCAACGGTCAGGCGGCGACAGCCGACGAGCTCCGGGTGCTGGCCCTGGGTGGTTACGGCCACTTCACCGCGATGCAGGTGCGCGGCGGCCGCACCCGCGGCCTGCGGTTGCACCTCGACCGGCTCGAGGCGGCCAGCCGGGAGATGTTCGGGGCCGAACTGGACGGCGGCCGGGTACGGGACTTCATCAGGCATGCCATGGACCCGCAGATGCCCGACGCCTCGGTCCGCGTGATCGTGCATCAGCCGGTCGGCCAGGAGCCGCCCTGGGTGCTGGTGACCGTCCGCCCGCCCGCAGATCCGCTCCCGGCTTCTAGGCTCCGGCCGGTCGCCTATCAGCGGTCACTGGCTCACCTCAAGCGCACCGGTGACTTCGGGCAGCACTATTACGGTCGGCTGGCCAAGCAGAGCGGCTTCGACGAGGCGCTGCTGACCGGGCCGGACGGGCTGATCTCGGAGGGTTCGACGACCAACATCGGGTTCTTCGACGGTAGCTCGGTCGTATGGCCGGCGGCCGCGATGCTGGCGGGCGTCACGATGCAACTCGCGTCGGCCCGGCTTGCGCTGCCGCAGCGGCACCGTCCGGTTCGGGTTGCTGACCTCGGCTCGTTCGAGGCGGTGTTCATCACGAACTCGCACGGCGTAGCCGCGGTCACGGAGGTGGACGGGTGCAGGCTGCCCGTCGACACGGCGTTCATGGGGATGCTGAACGGCTGCTACGAGTCGGTGCCGTGGGACGAGATCTGACCCGCGACCGCCGGCCCGCCCTCACTCAGTCGCAGCGCGGCTCGCGCCAGCGGCTGGTGATCGGCAGCCTCCGGTCCCGGCCGAAGTTCTTGGCCGAGATCTTCGGGCCCGGCGGGTACTGGCGGCGCTTGTACTCGGACCTGTCCACCATCTGGATCACGCGCTCTACCAGTTCCGGGTCGTACCCCGCGGCCACCAGTTCGGCCGAGCCCTTATCTTGCTCGACGTAGTCGTCGAGCAGCGGGTCGAGGACGTAGTAGTCAGGCAGCGAGTCGGAATCCAGCTGCCCTGGCGAGAGCTCCGCGCTCGGCGCCTTGCTGATCGAGTTCTCCGGGATCGGCGGCGTCTCGCCGCGCTCGGCCGCCTGCTCGTTCCGCCACCGTGACAGCTCCCAGACGAGGGTCTTCGGCACGTCCTTGATCGGCGCGAAGCCACCGGCGGAGTCGCCGTACAGGGTGGAATACCCGGTCGCCAGCTCGCTCTTGTTCCCGGTGGTCAGTACCAGGTGGCCCTCCTCGTTCGACAGCGACATCGAGATCATGCCGCGGATCCGGGACTGGAGGTTTTCCGCGGCCAGGCCGTGCAGGTCGAGACTGGTGGCAAAGCCCGCCACCATAGGCGCGATCGGAATTGTCCTGGCGTGGACGCCTTGCCGCTTGACCAGGTCTTCCGCGTCGGTGACCGAGTGGTCGGAGGAGTAGCGGCTCGGCATGAGCACGACGTGGACCCGATCAGGGCCGAGCGCGTCTGCGGCGATCGTGGCCGTCAGCGCGGAGTCGATCCCGCCGGACAGGGCGAGGATCACCGAGCCGAAGCCGTTCTTGCGCACGTAGTCCCTGACGCCGAGTTCCAGGGCGCCGTAAATCTCAGCCGGGTCGGACAGCCGGGGCGAGAGCATCGGTACCGTAAGACCGGACTCCGGCTCGGGAGCCTGAAGCGGGGCGAGTTCGATCCGCTCGATCGTCATGGTCGTGCCGTCGGCCGCGTCGACGGCGTGGCGGCCCGCCGGGCGGTCCTGATCGGCGGCCGTGAGGTCCAGGTCGGCCATGACCAGCGTCTCCTCGAACTGCGGCCCGCGCGCCAGCACGTCACCGTCGGGGGAGACGATGATCGAGTCGCCATCGAACACAAGCTCATCCTGGCCGCCGACTAGGTTGGCGTAGGCCAGCACCGCGCCGGCCTCGCGGGCGCGCCGCTGGCAAAGCTCCAGCCGGACGTCATCCTTATTGCGCTCATAAGGCGACGCGTTCGGGACCACGAGCAGTTCTGCGCTCGCGCTCCGGGTCACCGTGACCGGCCCGCCCTCCTGCCAGAGGTCCTCGCAGATGGCTACCGCGACATCGACGGGCTCTCCGCCCTCGGCTCGCATCCGGAACACGGGCAGGGTGTTGCCTGGCACAAAATACCGGAACTCATCAAATACGCCGTAGTTCGGCAGGTGATGCTTGGCCGACGTGATCGCGATCGTGCCGCCATGGAGCACCGCGGCCGCGTCGAGGGGCGAGCCGGCCGGCACGCCCACGCGAGGCAGTTGCCCGGTACGGCGGTCCAGGTACCCAACCACGACCGCCACACCGCCCAGGCCCTCGGCGGCCAGATTCGCGGCCAGCGCCTGCAGCGTGCTGATGGAGGCGTCCACGAACGATCGGCGGAGGGCCAGGTCCTCGACCGGGTATCCGGTCAGCATCATCTCGGGGAACACGACCAGCCTGGCGCCCTGCTCCGCCGCCCTCATCGTCCATTCCAGGACCCTGTCGGCGTTTCCCGACAGGTCCCCGACGGTGGCATTTACCTGGGCGAGAGCGATCCTTAGTGTCGGCACGCTCCCAGCCTACGGCCAGCCTCAGGCGGTCCCGGCTGGCCAGAGCTGTGCCAGCTCCGGGGGGACGACCCCCGGAGCCCGCGCTGCGCAGTTGTGCTTCCCCGGGGGCGACCGCCTGGACCCCCGTCCTGGCGGATGACGGGGCGCGTAACAACCAGGAAACATGGGCCGGGCAGACTGTGGCGGTGGACAGGCAGGAGGAGTTCGTGTTGCGCACGCTCGAGGAGCGTGATATCCGGTTCGTCCGGCTGTGGTTTACCGACGTGCTGGGTTACCTGAAATCCGTCGCGGTAGCACCTGCCGAGCTGGAGGGCGCCTTCGCCGAGGGGATCGGCTTCGACGGGTCGGCGGTCGAGGGGTTCGCCCGAGTGCACGAGGCGGACATGATCGCCAAGCCGGACCCGGCCACGTTCCAGCTGATGCCGGTCGGCAACGACGAGGCCGGGACGGGCCGGATGTTCTGCGACATCCTGCTGCCGGACGGCTCGCCGTCTTACGCCGATCCGCGCCACGTACTCAAGCGCGCGCTGGCCAGGGCAGCAAGGCTCGGGTTCACGTTCTACACGCACCCCGAGATCGAGTTCTTCCTGCTACTGGAAAAGCCCGAGCCCGGCGCCAAGCCCCGGCCGATGGACTCGGGCGGGTACTTCGACCACACCCCGCACGGCATCGCGCATGACTTCCGGCGCGAGGCGATCGCGATGCTTGAGGGCCTGGGCATCTCGGTCGAGTTCAGCCATCACGAGGGCGCGCCCGGCCAGCAGGAGATTGACCTGCGGTACGCCGACGCGCTCAGCACCGCTGACAACATCATGACGTTCAGGCTGGCCATGAAGGAGGTCGCCCTGCAGCAGGGCGTCTACGCCTCGTTCATGCCCAAGCCATTCACCGAGTACCCGGGCTCGGGCATGCACACGCACATGTCATTGTTCGAGGGCGACAGGAACGTCTTCCACGAGCCGGGTGCAGAGATGCAGCTGTCCAAGGTTGGCCGAGCCTTCATCGCCGGGCTGCTGCGGCACGCCGCCGAGATCACGGCGGTCTGCAACCAGTGGGTCAACTCCTACAAGCGCCTCTGGGGCGGCACGGAGCGGATCGCGGGCGCGGGCGGGGAGGCGCCGGCATACATCTGCTGGGGGCATAACAACCGCTCGGCACTGATACGGGTGCCGATGTACAAGCCGCAGAAGGGCAACGCCACGAGGATCGAGTTCCGTTCCATCGATCCAGCCTGCAACCCTTATCTCGCGTTCGCGGTCATCCTGGGCGCCGGGCTCAAGGGCATTGAGGAGGACTACGAGCTGCCACCGGGGGCGGAGGACGATGTGTGGGCGCTCACGTCCGCCGAACGGCGAGCGCTCGGCATCGCGCCGCTGCCGCAGAACCTGTCGGACGCGATCGACGCGATGCAAGGCAGCGAGCTTGTGGCCGAGACGCTCGGTGAGCACGTCTTCGACTTCTTCCTGCGCAACAAGCGCGAGGAGTGGCAGGAGTACCGCCGGCACGTCACCGAGTTCGAGTTGGACCGCTACCTCGGCGTGCTCTGAGATAACTACCGTTCCGGCGGAACCAGCGCGGTCGCGCGCGGCGTCCAACGGTCGGGCGCAGCGGCACGGGGCTGTCGCGCATCACAACCGCCGAGGCAGCGATGGGACGCAGGAACTCGAGGCACGCTGTCACTTATATCGCCGCGACACTGGCCGCGCTCGGCTGCCTGTACGGGTGCAGCGATGCGGTCGGCCCGAGCGAGACCAACGCCGCCGGGCACGCGAGTGCGGGGACAGACAACCACATCTCCGCGACGGCGAGCGCCCCGGCTGGCAGCCGGGCCAGGGCGACGGCGGCCGCGCGGCAGGTACTGCGCGGGCTCGTCGTGCCGGCCGGGACCCGTCAGCTAACGGAGCGGCCGGCGCCGGCCGGCCTCGGCGCGCCGGCCCTGGCGCTGAGCGCGACCAGGTCGGTTGACTTGTACCGGCTGTATCGGCTGCCGCTGCCGGCGGAGTCTGCGGCCGCTTTCCTCCGTTCGCATCTCCCAGCCGGCTTTGTGGCCAACGCCAGCGGCGAGGTCGATAGCGCCTCGGCGACGCTCGTCGTCAGCGCCACGCCGCGACGGCTGCCAGCCGGGATCTACGCGATCGGACTGGTGGATACGATCGTGCGCGCTAGCAGCGGATCATCCTTGCTCCGCGCCGATGTCCAGGTGGTCTGGTATCCGCCAAGGTCCGGCGCCGAGGACAGCATGGCGAACTTGTACCGGTCGGTCCGGGTGGCGATGAGTGGCTTTAGCGCGCCGGTCGTAACCACGACCTCGCGCTCGGTCATCGTTACTATCGAAGCGCTGCTCAAGGAGCTGCCCGCGGTACCGCCGGTGATCAGGTCGTGCCCGGCGATTATCGTGATCTACGAGTTGACGCTGGAGCCTGCGCGAAGCGGGCAGCCGCCCGTCGTCGTTTCGACCGGTGGCTGCGAGGTGGACGACGTGAGCGTGGGCGGCCGTCAGCAGCCGGCTCTCTGGGATCAGGGCGACAAGCTATTTCTGCTCGCGCGGTCCCTGCTCGGGCATGAGACGACGCGGCTTGGATGGGTTTCGCCACCACCGCCGCCGCTGTGGTCATGCCACGCTCCCGTGATGCAGACAGCGCGCGGCAGCGTGCCTTGCGTGGGAAAGCCGACGCTCGCCCCGCGGATCCCCAACTAGCGGCGCGCCATCGGGTGAGAGCCGCGCGGCGCTGACCCGGCGCCACACCTGCTGCGGGGCGGCGCCGGACCGGTGATTAGGCTCGAGCTGGGCGGGCGTATCGGACGGGGGCCAGCCCAAGGGCTCCGGGGGGCAGCTCGTGGCGCGGCATCGCAAAGTGTGTGGCGTTCTGCTGCCTGCCGCGATGATCGCCGGGCTGCTGCTCGCCGCGACCGCGGCGACGTATGAGGTCGTCCGCATCCATGACCGCACCGTCGCTGCCTTCGCCGCCGGAGGTCGCTCTGGCGGGCGCAGCAGCCTGTGGCGCGAGCCCGCTCGCCGACGCCCCTGGCCTCGCGCTAGCCCGGTCCCGAAGCCAAGCGCGCCAGCCCGGCCGGCCATGCCGCCGGTGCAGAAAACGGTCACGCGCCGGGCCCGGAGCGCAGCCAGGAGCCCGGCCGGCAGCGCCAGGAGCCCGGCCGGCGGCGCCAGGAATCCGGGCAGCGCCAGGAGCCCAGCTGGGAGTACCGAGCGTGCGCAGCTACGTGAACTGGCTACCTTGCTGCGGCGCAGCGTGGCCGTCCGCACTCTCCTGGAGGCGACGACCCGCGCGGTCGCCGACTGCTCGCTGGCCCCGGACGTTGGCCTGTCGCGGGTCGACCGGGTGATCAGCAGCCGCAGGGAACTGCTCGCCAGCGTCGCCGCGACGGCGATCACGAAGGTCCAGGGTGGCAGCCGGCTTGAGGCCGAACTGGTGGCCGCGCTGCGATACTCACTGGCTGCCGACAGCCAATTCGCCGACTGGCTGCGAACCATCGCCGGGGCAGCATGCCCGGTACCGACGCTGTCGGTCAGCTCCTTTCAGGCGGCGCTGAGCGACTCAGACTTGGCCAATGCCGCCAAGACCGAGTTCTTGCAGGTGTGGAATCCGCTGGCCGCCCGCTATGGCCAGCCCGAATTCGGCTTCGGGCAGATCTGAGGGCGGGCAGCTGAGGGCGGGCAGCTGAGGGCGGGCAAGTGCAAGCCCGGGAGGGGCTCAGCGCGCGCACGCCCAGGATCTCGCTACCGTGCTGGGTGTGAGCATGCCCCGCGGAAGCCTGGCCGGCCAGCTCGCCACGCTGGGCTTCGCGGATACAGCGCGCGCCGTGCAGCTCCTGGCCGAGCTGGGTCGAGCCGAGGCGGGGCCGCCTGGGGCGGGGCCGCCTGAGGCTGGGCGAGCGGGGAACGGCGGGGTTGCGGAAGGCCAGGAACCCGAGCCGCTCTCGGCGCTGGCGGCCGCTGCCAGCCCGGACCAGGCGCTGGCCGCGCTGGTCCGGATGCAGCCGGGTCCCGAACTGCTGGCAGCGCTGCGGACCGATCCGGTCCTCCGCGACCGGCTGACGGCCGTGCTCGGCGCGAGCGCCGCACTTGGCAATCACCTGGCGCGGCATCGGGCGGACTGGCGGCTGCTGTCGGGCGACACCTCGTTCCCGCCAAAAGCAGAAAGCGAAATTCGCACCGAGCTGCTGGCATCAGTCGGTGCGGCGGGTAACGGGCAGGACGGCGACGGGCCGACCGCGGACCGGGCCAGGATCGGCGGCCGCGATCCGGCGACAGAGCTGCGCATCGCCTACCGCAGGCGGCTGCTGCAGCTGGCCGCTGCGGACCTGACCGGCGCGGTCGCGCTGGACACGGTGATGGCCGGGCTGGCCGATCTCACCGTCGCGGCGCTCGACGCGGCACTGGCGATCGCGCGCTCCGAGCTCCCGCCCGGCGCGCCCCCGTGCCGGCTCGCGGTCATCGCGATGGGCAAGTGCGGTGCTCGCGAGCTGAACTATGCCAGCGACGTCGACGTCATCTTCGTGGCCGGCGCGGAGGCCGGGGCGCTGCGGACGGCGACCGCGCTGGCCAGCGGGATGATCAGGGTGTGCACGCAGAGCACGCCAGAAGGTCCGCTGGTCGCGATTGACCCCAACCTGCGGCCCGAGGGCAGGGACGGCCCGCTCGTGCGTACCGTCGCCAGCCACCTGGCCTACTACGAGCGCTGGGCCAAGACATGGGAGTTCCAGGCGCTGCTGAAGGCGAGGTTCGCGGTTGGCGACGCCGTGCTCGGTGCGGAGTACCTCGCCGCGGTCACGCCGCTGGTCTGGACCGCCGCGCAGCGCGAAGACTTCGTGCAGGACGTGCAGGCGATGCGGCGCCGTGTCGTCGCGAGCCTGCCCGCGGGCGAGGCGGGCCGCGAGCTGAAACTCGGGCCAGGCGGGCTCCGTGACATCGAGTTCGCGGTTCAGCTGCTGCAGCTCGTGCACGGCCGGGCCGACGACTCCCTCCGCCAGCCGGGCACGCTTCCGGCTCTCGCGGCGCTGGCCGCCGGCGGGTATGTCGGCCGGGCCGACGCGGCCGCGATGGCGTCGGCCTACCGGTTCCTGCGGGGCGTCGAGCACCTCGTGCAGCTGCGCCAGCTCCGGCGCACGCACCTGCTGCCCGAAGACCCGGCGGTGCTCAGGCAGATCGGGCGGGCCCTGCGGCGCATGCGGCTCGACCCGGCTGAGCCCGCCAGAGACAACGAGGCGGCGGGCGACCCGGCCGACGAGGTGCTCCTCGAGTGGCGGCAGCACGCGAGCCAGGCCAGGCAGCTGCACGAGAAGCTGTTTTACCGGCCGTTGCTCGAAGCCGTGGCGAGGCTGCCGGGCGAGGCCACCAGGCTGACGCCCGCGGCGGCGGCGGAGCGGCTTGAGGCGCTCGGTTACCTGGACCCGGGCGGGGCCCTGCGGCACCTGCAGGCCCTGACTTCCGGCGTCTCCAGGAAGGCGGCGATCCAGCGGACGCTGCTGCCGGTGCTGCTCGGCTGGCTGGCCGACGCGCCGGAGCCCGATGCGGGTTTGCTGGCGTTCAGGCAGGTGAGCGAGGCGCTCGGCGGTTCGCCCTGGTACCTGCGGTTGCTTCGTGACAACACGATCGTCGCGCAGCGGATGGCGAGGCTGCTGGCCTCGAGCCGGTATGCGACCGGGCTGCTACTGCGGGCCCCTGAGGCCGTCGGCATGCTCGGCGACGACAGCCAGCTGGCCGCCCGCCCGGCCGCGGAGCTGCTGGCCGAAGCCATCGCCACGGTGCGCCGGCAGGACAAGCCCGCCGACGCGGTGGCCTCGCTGCTGGCGATGCGGCGTCGCGAGCTGTTCCGGACGGCGGCCGCGGACGTGCTCGGCCTGGCCGCGATCGAGGCCACGGGCGAGGCGCTGACCGATGTCGCCGATGCGACCGTGGCGGGCGCGCTCGAAGCCGCAGTCCGGGAGGCTGAGCGGTCTGGCGGACCACTGCCGACGCGCCTGGCCGTGATCGGCATGGGCAGGTTCGGCGGACACGAGATGAGCTACGCGAGCGACGCGGACGTGCTGTTCGTGCACCAGCCGATGCCGGGCGCCTCGGATGAGGCGGCGACGCGGGCGGCGCACGCGGTGGCCGAGAGCCTGCGGGCACTGCTCAGCCGGCCTGGCCCTGACCCTGTGCTCCAGCTCGACGCGGGCCTGCGCCCGGAAGGCAGGCAGGGGCCGCTGGTCCGGACGCTGGCGTCCTACCGGGCCTATTACGAGCGCTGGTCGGTGGCATGGGAGGCCCAGGCCCTGCTGCGGGCGGAGTTCGCGGCCGGAGAGCCGTCGGTCGGCGCGGCCTTCGTGACGCTAGCCGACGAGTTCCGATATCCGGCCGGCGGCATCGGGCCGGATGCGGTCAGGGAGATCCGGCGGATCAAGGCGCGGATGGAGGCCGAGCGGATGCCGCGCGGCGTCGAGCCCGCGCTTCATCTCAAGCTCGGTCCCGGCGGCCTGTCCGACGTGGAGTGGGTCGCGCAACTCCTGCAGCTACGGCACGCTGGCGCGGTGCCGGAGCTCAGGACGACCAGGACGCTGGCCGCGCTCGCGGCTGCCCGCGAAGCCAGCCTGATCGCAGCGGCGGACGCGGCCACACTCTCGGCCGCCTGGCTGCTGGCCGCCCGGATCAGGGACGCGGTGATGCTCGTGCACGGCCGCGCTTCCGATACGCTGCCGTCCTCGGCGCCCGATCTGGCGGTGGTGGCGCGAGTCCTCGGCTACCCGCCGGACGGCGCGCAGGATCTTGTGCAGGACTGGCGCCGGGCCGGCCGTCAGGCTCGCGCCGTGATGGAACGGCTTTTTTACGGGTAACGAGGGGTGTCCTCGTGGCGGTGGTGAGGAGGCAAGTCGGTTGTCCGGTGCGCAGGACCAGCTCTCCGCGTTGATGACGGCCGCCGTGGCCGCCGGGTCGAAGGCGCTCGGTCGGGAGCTGTCCGAGCCGGCGAAGCTGACCGGCTCCAACCGGTCGGTGGTGCTGCGGTGCGCATGCCGTACCGGCGGCACCGTCGTCGTCAAGACCTATCCGCGCGATGGCGACGGCCCGACCAGCTTTGCCGTGGAGGCGGCCGGCCTGACGGTCAGCGGCGGCACCGGACTGGCGCCGCGGCTGCTCGCGGCGTCGAGCGAGGACCTGACGGTCGTGATGTCCGACCTGGGCTCCGGGGCGAACATGGCCGACGTGCTGCTGGGAGACTCGGCCGCCGATGCCCGCGGGATGCTGCTTGAGTGGGCGAGAGCGTGCGGTCAGCTGTCTGTCGCCGCGACTCCGCGGGCGCCAGAATTCGAGTTGCTGAAGTCTCGGTATCTGGCTGGACGGACGGAGCTTGGCAAGATGTCCCGCGTCCGTCGCGGCGTGCTTGAGGCCGCGGACCGGCTGGCGCGGCTGGCCGCGGACCGGGCCGCCTGGCTGGCCGGGGTTAAAGTGCCTGCGGCGCTTTCCGCCGAGCTCGCGGTCGTGGCTGACGCGATCGCCACGCAGCCGTTCCCGGTGTTCTCACCCGGCGACATCTGCCCTGACAACAACCTGATCACCGGCGCGGGCATCCGCTTCCTCGACTTCGAGTCCGCGGCCGTCTACTCGGCATTCCTCGATGCCGCCTACTTGCGGATGCCGTTCAGCACATGCTGGTGCGTGTTCCGGCTGCCCGCCGGTCTGGCCGCGCAGGCCGAGTCTGTCTACCGCGAAGAGGTGACGCACATCCACGCCGAGCTGGCAGACGACGCGGTCTGGCAGGCAGGCGTGCGCCTGGCCGTCGCCGCCTGGACCCTGTGGACGATGACCTGGCTGCTGCCGCGGGTGATCGCCGACGACGAGCCGATGGTGCCTGGCATCGTTTCGCCGCTGAGACGGCAGCTGATGCGCCACCGCTGGCAGGTGCTGGCGGCCGAGCTGGACGAGGCCGGCGACCTGCCTGCCCTGCCTGCCCTGGCTGAGCTGTGCCGAGGGCTGCTGGCGGCCACCGAGCACTGGCAGGCGCCCGAGCTGCCCCTGTACCCGGCGTTCCGGTCGCAGGCTGCCTGAGCCGGTCGACGTCGGCGTATAAGCCGCGGCCCCGCCAGGAGCGCAACCCAGGCGGGGCCAGATCCGACAGGAAGGAAGGATCACGCCAACTCTAGATGACCTGTTCGCGCCATGTCGTTGATTGCAGCTAGATAGGCCACGGCCTGGTGGCGCTCGCCCGCGACCTGAGATCGCCGGGAACGCCGGCCGGGCCGGCTGGCCGGTCCGCGGTCGGGCTAGCCCAGGTAGATAGCGTTCGAGGGGACCTTAGAGTCGCCACAGCCATGACGGCCGGGGAGGCCGATGCCGTCCTTGGGCTCGTCATCCTTCGTGCAGGCCAAAGGGAACCAGCGAATGTTCTTGCCCTCCACGGCGATGCGGAACGTGAAGACAACCTGGAAGTCCTGCGCGTTTATCTTACGAGCCTTGGACGCCGTCGAAACCTTGGACAGGGTCAGGAACTTCGGCGGCCGCGTGGACGGTGTGCCGCGCGACCGGTTGACGCCTAGGTACAGGTACCAGTGCTTGGCTGACTCGACGCGGTAGGCGGCAGCGGGCACGATTATGTGAGTCGCGATCGTCTCGGTGCAGAGCGTCGGGGTGCACTTCTTGTGCTCGCCGTTCTTCGGGATCACGAACCCGAGTGCCACGTAGACGGTCTTCGCGGCCGACGTGACGTCTACGGTGGAGCCCGTCGTCACCTGCGCCTCGTACCTGGTGGCAAGGGTAGGCCGGACCGTGAACGAGTAGCTCTGCGTCGACGAGGTGAGGGTCACCGGCTTGCCGGTCGCCGTGAAGTGCTTCGCCTTGAAGGGCTCGGCGAGCAGTGTCACGACGTCACCGCTCGCGGCACCCGTCACTGTCCCGCTGATGACGGCGTCCTGCACGCCCTTGAAGCCGAAGATGACGAGCGTGTCCCCGGTTACGTTAGGGACTTCCGGGTTCTTCGCCTGGATAGTGATGGTGGGAGCAGCGCTGGCGGCCTCCGCTGGGACAACGCCCAAGGCCGCGACCACCCCGCCGGCCAACGCCACGGGCGCCGCCCATCGCCAGATTTTCGACATCGGCATCTACTTTCCGCCCGCGACGCGAGCCGGTGGTCAAAACTGACGGCCAAGTATGACAGCAGCGGTCAGTAGCCAACAAGATATTCCGAATGCCTAGCCCTCGACCGATCCCGAGATCGAGTCTCGATGGTGGGCTTGGTACCGATCGTGTTTCACTGACGCTGAGGTGCCGGTCTCCCGGACTGGCAATGCCTAGACGTCGTAGTAGAGCTCGAACTCGTGCGGATGCGGGCGCAGCCGGATCGCGTCGATCTCGTTAGAGCGCTTGTAGTCCAGCCACGTGGCGATCAGGTCTTCCGTGAATACGCCGCCCTCGAGCAGGTAGTCCTGGTCGGACTCGAGATTGCTGAGCACCGCGTCCAGCGACCCGGGTACCTGCGGGATCGACGTGGCCTCGTCCGGCGGCAGTTCGTAGAGGTCCTTGTCGACCGGCTCCGGCGGCTCGATCTTGTTCCTGATGCCGTCGAGCCCGGCCATCAGCATCGCGGCGAAGGCCAGGTACGGGTTGCACGACGGATCGGGCACCCGGAACTCGAGCCGCTTTGCCTTCGGGTTGGGGCCGGTGATCGGTACTCGGATGCAGGCCGAGCGGTTGCGCTGCGAATAGACCAGGTTGACCGGGGCCTCAAAGCCTGGCACCAGCCGGTGGTAGGAGTTCGTGGTCGGGTTGGTGAAGGCCAGCAGCGACGGCGCGTGCTTGAGCAGGCCGCCGACGTAGTAGCGGCCGGTGTCCGACAGGCCCGCGTAGCCGACCTCGTCGTAGAACAGCGGCGCGCCGTCCCTCCACAGGCTCTGGTGACAGTGCATGCCAGAACCGTTGTCGCCGAACAGCGGCTTGGGCATGAAGGTGACGGTCTTGCCCGCTGCCCGCGCGACGCTCTTGACCACGTACTTGTACGTCATCAGGTCGTCGGCCATCGCCAGGAGCGTGTTGAACCTGATGTCGATCTCGGCCTGCCCGGCCGTGCCGACCTCGTGGTGCTGCATCTCGACCGTGATGCCGCACGCGATCAGGTTGCGGACCATCTCCGAGCGCAGGTCGGTGTAGTGGTCCATCGGCGGCACCGGGAAGTAGCCGCCCTTGTACGCGGGCTTGGCGCCTAGGTTCCCTCCTGGCTCGTCCCTGCCGGTGTTCCACGCTCCCTCGATCGAGTCGATGTGGTAATAGCCCTGATTCGGCCCGGTCTCGTAGCGCGCGGAGTCAAAGATGTAGAACTCGGCCTCGGGCCCGAAGAAGGCGGTATCGGCAATCCCGCTGCCGCGCAGGTAGTCCTCGGCCTTGCGCGCGATGTTGCGCGGGTCGCGGCTGTAGGGTTCCCCGGTCAGCGGATCATGCACGAAGAAGGTCAGATTGAGAGTCTTGTGGGTGCGGAACGGGTCGAGCACCGCGGTGCTCGGGTCCGGCAGCAACAGCATGTCCGATTCGTGAATCTGCTGGAACCCGCGGATCGATGATCCATCGAACATCCGGCCCTCGGTGAAGACGCTCTGGTCGAATGACTCGGTGGGAACGGTGAAGTGCTGCATGGTGCCCGGCAGGTCGACAAACCGGACGTCGACGAATTCCACCCCTTCGGCCTCGATGAACGCCAGAACCTCGTCGCCGCTTGTAAACATCAGCTCTCCTCTTGGCCGCAGCCGCGGTGATCGCGCCGCCGTCGGCGCGATCTCGACGCTAGCCGCCACCGGTTTCCTCGCCGTGTCCCCTCTGTTTCGCCAGTGTTACGTCCTTCGTGCCCGGTGACCTGGCCGGTGGCCGGCCCGTCGCTGCCAGCATGCCAACCGAGCCAGCCTCTGGTCGGCCGCCTCGCCGGAGCCGATACCTTTTATCTGTGACGGATCAGCATGTCGCCGGCACTGACGGCGAGTTCTTTCCCGGTCAGGACCTGGGGCTGCCGGAGTTCGGCCGCGGGTCCGTGGCCGGCTGGAGCCGGCGGCTGGGCGCGCTGATCATCGACTGGATCGCCTGCAGCCTGATCACGATCGCGTTCTTCTATCACCCGGCGTCGCACCCGACGAACGTGCTGATCGAGCCGAGGGCCTGGACGCCGCTGGTGTTCGGGATCCAGGACTTTCTGCTGACGGCGACCACTGGGTTCACTCTCGGCAAGAAGCTGACCGGCCTGCGCGTCATCCGGCTCGATGGCCAGCCGGTGGGCTTCCCGCGGGCGCTCGCCCGTACGCTGCTCCTCATGCTGGTGCTGCCGGCCATCATGATGGACAGGGACCTGCGCGGCCTGCAGGACAAGGCCGCCGGCACGATCGTCGTCCGCAGCTAGAACTCCTGGCCCGCCGGACGTTCTCACCTAATGCGCGGGCGCGGCGGCTTGGGCATCCTGGTCGACCGGGGAACCGGGCCCTTCGGCATCTGGAGTGCCTGCGGCAGGGCGTTGAGCCGGTAGTTCAGCTCCGCGACGGCCTGGCCCTTCATGTTGCGCGGCAGCCTCATGATCTTCTTCTGCAGTTCCCTGATCGGGATCTGGCCTTGGGCGTCGCCGACCTGGAAGTCATAAATGGGAATCTGGTTAGCGATCCTGGCGATCCGCTTCTTCTCCGCCGCGAGAAGACTCGGCAGCCTGCTCGGCGAGCCCTCGCCGACCAGGATCACGCCGGGCTTGCCGACGGTCCGGTGCACGACATCCATGTTTCGGTTGGCGGCGATCGCCGGGGTCGTGTAAAAGCCGCCGCGCAGGTTCTGCAGGATGGCCGCCGCGGCCCCCGGCTGCCCGGCGATCGCCCGATACTGCGCCGACTGCGCGAACCGGCCGAAAGCGAACATCGCCGCGGAGAGCCCGAGGAAGACGCCAAGGACGATCAGCACGATCATCAGCGGGCCGCCGAGGACGACCCCGACCAGCACCAAGATCACCAGAACGCCGAGACCGATTCCGGCCACGCTCGGCAGAGCCCACTTGTTGTCCTTGCGGACAATGCCAGCGACCAGCTTGATCTGCTGGATGCGGCCCATCGAGGCGGGGTCGTCAGCCTGGCCGCCGGACTTTTTCACCATGATGGCGAGGATACCGGTCCTGAACGCCGTTCCATGGCCTGCCGGTAGAGCCGTCCGGCCCGGTACGACGACCTGACCAGCGGGCCGGATTGGACTCCGGCGAAACCGATCGCGGCGGCCTCCTCGGCCAGTTCACCGAACTCCTCGGGCCGCACCCAGCGGTCGACCGGGTGGTGGCGCGGCGACGGCCGCAGGTACTGGGTGATCGTGAGCAGCTCGCACCCGGCCGCGTGCAGGTCGGTCATGGCCTGGCTGATCTCGTCCCGGCGCTCGCCCATCCCGAGAATCAGATTTGACTTGGTTACGAGGCCGGCCTCGCGAGCCCTGGTCAGCACCTGCAGGGAGCGCACGTAGCGGAAGCCGGGACGGATCCGCCGGAAAATCCTCGGCACCGTCTCCAGATTGTGGGCCAGGACCTCCGGCCGGGATGAGAAGACCTCCGCGAGCTGGCCCTGATCCGCGTTGAAGTCAGGGATCAGCAGTTCGACACCGCAACCGGGGATCGCCTGATGGATCTCGCGGCAGGTCTGAGCGTAGAGCCAGGCCCCGCCATCGGGCAGGTCGTCGCGGGCAACGCCGGTGACGGTCGCGTACCGCAGCCCCATCGCCATCACCGACTCGGCGACCCGGCGAGGCTCGTCGGTGTCCAGCGGGCCCGGCTTGCCTGTTGCGATCTGGCAGAAGTCACATCTGCGGGTACACTGGTCGCCGCCGATCAGGAAGGTGGCCTCGCGATCTTCCCAGCACTCGAAGATGTTCGGGCAGCCAGCTTCCTCGCAAACTGTGTGCAATCCCTCACGCCGGACGAGCTGCTTGAGCGCGGTGTACTCGGGCCCGGTGCGAAGCCGTGTCTTGATCCACGGGGGCTTGCGCTCGATCGGGACCTGACTGTTGCGGGCTTCGAGCCGGAGCAGCCGCCGGCCATCGGGGGCAAGTACCACGCTCACCAGCCTATTACGGCTGGCGGCGCTGCCTGGCCGTGCGTGATCCCGATGAACACGGTGAAGCTTCACACAGGAAATATTCAGGTTCGGCTCAGCGGATCGGGAGCCAATCATCAGGAAGGCGCAAGAGGCGGCTCAGCGGCGGAACCGACTATTGGACTGTAACAGAAGGCATGTGGACGTTTTGAGGGGACAGATTCACATGGACACGGAGTACGGTTCGACCGGCCCGTACGGCGACGAGGACCCCCGCCAGGAAACAGATGCGACAGCCGGGAGTGCGCCAGCTTCCGGCAGCCCAGGCGCGGAGGCCTCCAGCTCTCCGGCTGGCGCCGCCCGGGGCACTCCGCCGCTGGCAGGCACACCTGCTGCGCCGCCCTCGCCGCCTGCGCCCCATCCGGCCTGGGCCGGATCGCAGAGCGGCGGCTGGCCCGCAGCTCACGACTACGCGGCGGGTGGCCAGGGTCATCCGTCGCCAGGGCCGGGCTACGGGTCCGGCTACGGCTATCCGGCCGCCGGCCCCGGCTACGGGGGCGGCCAGGGCTATGAGCCGGGCGGACCCGGTTACGGGCCGGGCTATGGCCCAGGCGGATCCGGCTACGGGCCGGGCTATGGCCCAGGCGGATCCGGTTACGGGCCGGCCTATGGTCCGGGTTACGGGCCAGGCTATGGCCCGGGCGGACCTGGGTACGGGCCGCCGTTCCCGGCCGGAATGGATGGCCCCGGCCGGCACGGCAAGCCGGGCAGGCGCCGGCGGCTCGCCCTGGCGGCAGCAGGCACAGCCCTTGCGCTGGTTGCCGGGGGCTCCGCCTGGGCCGCCATTGGTTCGGCGTCCGCGCCGCTGAGCGCGGCCACGATTGCCAGCAAGACCGATCCGGGTCTCGTCGACATCAACACGACTGTCGATTACGGGGAGGGTACGGCGGCCGGGACCGGCATGGTCCTGACCTCGAAGGGTGAGGTGCTGACCAACAACCACGTGGTCGAGGGCGCCACCTCGATCAAGGCCACGGACATCGGCAACGGCCAGACCTATACGGCCAAGGTCGTCGGCTATAGCGACAGCGACGACGTCGCGGTGCTGCAGTTGCAGGGTGCATCGGGGCTGTCCACGGTCTCGATTGGCAGCAGCTCCGGGCTAGCCGCTGGCCAGCGGATTGTTACGCTTGGCAACGCCGAGGGCCGGGGCGGCACCCCGGCGATGGAAACGGGCAGCATCACCGGGCTCGGTGTCGCGATCATGGCGCAGGACCCCGGTGATGGCACCCTCGAGCACCTGAGCGACCTGATCCAGACAAACGCCGACATCGAGCAGGGCGACTCGGGCGGCCCGCTGCTCAACGTCTCGGGCCAGGTCATCGGGATGGACACGGCGGCCTCCACCTCCAACGGGCAGCCGGGCACCGCCGCCGACGTCAGCACGACCGCCTTCGCCATCCCGATCAGCCGGGCGATCTCGATCGCTGACCAGATCGAGGCCGGAACCTCGTCCAGCACCGTGCACATCGGCGAGACCGCGTTCCTCGGCGTGGCCGTGAGCACGCAGTCCGCGCAGCAGGGCCTCGGCCAGACAAGCACTGGCGCTCCGATCGAGGGTGTCATCAAGGACACGCCGGCCGCCGAGATCGGGCTGGCTTCTGGCGACACGATCACAGCCATCGGTGGCCACGACGTCGCCGCAGCGTCCGACCTGCAGGGCCTGATCCAGCAGTACCGGCCAGGCGACAAGGTCTCGCTGACGTGGACGGATTCGTCCGGGCAGAGCCACACCGCCAGCGTCACCCTGGTCGCGGGCCCGGTCGGCTGACCGAGCCTGGACCCGACTGAGCGCCCTGCCAGCCTCCGGCAGGGCGCTCAGTCTCTTTGCCTCGGCGGTCCCTGCTGGGCCGCGAAGCCGTCGATCAGCAGCCGCAGACCGCTTTCGAACCGCTGCTCGAGGCGGCCCGGATCGATGAGCGACGGCGCGGCGGGCCCGGTCAGCAGGGCCCGGACGTGCGGGTAGTCCCCGGAAGCCAGCTGGGACGCCGTAAACTCCTCGGTCATTGGCCCTGGCATCGCCTGCGTGGTGCGGAACCGCGTGATCAGCTCTCCTGCCTGCAGCGCATGCCCGATGACGTAGTCATCAACGATCGCGAGCAAGTCGGCCTTGGCCTGGGCGTCAAGCGGTGCGCCGTCCAGCGCCGCGAGCGACTGCTCAAAATGACGCAGCCCGTTCGGGCCAGGCTGCTCGTTCTGGGCTCCGCTGGGACCGTGCAGGGCGTGGACTGCCCAGGTATGGCGCAGCAGGGTCGCCCGCGTGCGGCTGGCCACCGTTGCCAGCGCGTCACGCCAGTCGGCCGGCATCTCGCTCTCTGGCACGAGCGCCTCGCCCAGCAGGGCGTCGTCGAGCAGCGCCATCAGGTCGGCCTTGGTCGCGATGTAGCGGTACAGGCTCATCGTCCCCGCACCGAGGGCGGCCGCGATCTTGCGCATTGAGACCGCCTCGAAACCCTCGGCGTCCGCGATCGCGAGGGCGGCCGCCGCGATTTGGTCGCGGCTGAATCGCGGCCGGCGGCCTGCAGGCTCGGGCCTGGCCCAGATCGGTATCTCGCCAGCTGCGTTTGACTGCGCCATCTTGTCCAGTTACTTTAGTCAGAGTACAGCGTACGCATTGAGGTACGCCGTACGCCCGATCATAGCGCGCCGGCCTCCGCCCGCATGCAGGGAGGAGGTGAGTCATGAGATATATCTTGTTCTGCCAGAGTTAAAGATATATCTTGTCTTGGCGCCCAACCTGGCTGGGGAGAGCGGAACGAGATGCTGCGAACGATCAAGCGCCTGCACCGAGTACTGGTAGACCGGGTCGCCGAGACTCGCTGGCTGCAGAGTCGGGCGGGCGCGAATGCCGCGTGGGCGCACTACGAGCGCCACGCCAGGGCATGGCGCCGCACCTCTGACCGCCATGCGGCAGCCAGTGCCCGCGCCTCGGCCAGGGCCGACGAGTGGCACGCGCGGAACAGGCAGCGGGCACGCGACCGCCACGCCGCGAGCCGGCAACGGGCACGCGATCGGTACGCCCGAATCAAGGCACGGGCGCAGCGGCTCGCGCCGTTCAGGGCGCCACGCGGGCAGGCGCGATTCGCCGGCAACGACATTCGGGCAGCACAGAAGGGTGAGGATGCCAGGTGACCGACGCAGTCAGGGCCGAGGGCCTGGTGAAGAACTTCGGCAAGACGCGTGCGCTCGCGGGCATCGACCTTGCTGCGCGGGCAGGCACGGTGCTCGGCGTGCTCGGCCCGAACGGGGCAGGGAAGACGACAGCCGTCCGCATCCTGACCACGCTGCTGCAGCCCGACGGGGGCAAGGCGAGCGTAGGCGGTTATGACGTCGTTGCCGAGGCCCACCGGGTACGGCAGCTTGTCGGGCTGACCGGCCAGTACGCGTCCGTCGACGACGGACTGACCGGCACGAACAACCTCGTCATGATCGGCCGCCTACTGGGGCTGACCCGCCGCGATGCGCGGGCGCGCGCCGCCGAGCTGCTCGCGAGGTTCGATCTCTCCGAGGCGGCCGGCCGCCCGGTGAAGACCTATTCGGGCGGCATGCGCAGACGCATCGACCTCGCCGCGAGCCTGGTTGGCCGGCCCAGGGTGCTGTTCCTCGACGAGCCCACGACCGGGCTCGACCCCCAGGCCCGCAGCGACGTCTGGGACATGATCCGTGCACTGGTGACCGACGGCGTGACCGTGCTGCTGACGACGCAGTACCTCGAAGAAGCCGATCAGCTCGCCGACGACATTGCCGTGATCGACCATGGCAAAGTCATCGCCACCGGGACGCCGGATGAGCTGAAGGCACGCGTCGGCGGGCAGGTCCTCGAGGTCGTCCCGGCCGACCGGTCCCGGCTGGCCGATGTCTCGGCCGTGCTGGCGAGCTGGACCCTGGGCGCCCCCGTGCAAGACCCGTCGGCTCATCGGGTGACGATCCAGCTGAGCAAGGCGTCCGTGCTGCCAGGCATCGTGCGCCAGCTCGATGACAGCGGGATCGAGCTGGCGGAGTTCAGCCTGCACAAGAGCAGCCTTGACGAGGTGTTCCTCACGCTGACCGGGCATCATGCCGAGGCCGACGGGAGTGAGACCGGCAAGAACGGGCTGCCGGAACCGGAGCTGGCGGCCCAGGCCCCAGGCGGCAGGAGGGGAAGCACGCGATGACGACCGTTACCCTCGGCAGCACCGGGCCGGTGCCGGCTGCGCCCGCCCGGCGGCCGAGCGTGGTGACCGGACTTCAGAACTCGTTCACGCTCACCTGGCGCAGCGTACTGAAGATCCGGACCAACGCCGAGGACCTGCTCGGCCTGAGCTTGCAGCCGGTGATGTTCCTGCTGCTGTTCACCTACGTCTTCGGTGGCGCCATCGAGCACGGGAACGTGCATGCGTACCTGGAGTACGTGATGCCAGGCATCCTGGTCCAGACGGTCCTGTTCGCGACGCTCGGCACCGGGCTGATGCTCAACCAGGACATCTCCGCCGGGATCTTCGACCGCTTCCGCAGCCTGCCGATCGCCAGGTGGGCACCACTGGCAGGGGCGATATTCGGCGACGTCGCCAGGTACGTGATCTCGGTCGTGGTCACGCTCGGTTTCGGGATGATCCTGGGCTTCCGCATCCACACCAATCCGGCCGCTGCCGTCGCCGGCTGCCTGCTTGTCCTCGCGTTCGCGATGGCGATGTGCTGGCTGTCTGCGCTGATCGGGCTGACGGTCAAGACTCCACAGGGCGTCCAGGTGTTCGGCTTCATCGCGATGTTTCCGCTGATCTTTGCTAGCGGGCTGCTCGTGCCGGTCACCACGATGCCGGGCTGGCTGCAGGCATTCGCCAAGGCGAATCCGGTAACCCTGCTCGCGGCCGCCTGTCGCGGCCTCATGGTCAACGGGGCTGTCGCCGTGCCGGCCGGGGAGTCCATGCTGTGGGCTCTGGGCCTGGTTGTGGTGTTCGCGCCCCTGGCCGTCCGTGTGTATCGTCGCAAGACGTGACATACGCCTCCGACAGTACGCCGGAACTGGTCGAGCGCGCCTACGCGGCCGCGCGGCAGATTGGTTTCCCGCTCACCGCGGACGATCCTGGCCACGGGCGCGGGTCGGCCTGCCTGCCCTGGGTGGGGCGCTTCCTGGCCATGCTGGCCGCCGGCTGCCATCAAGGCCGGATCGCCGAGCTGGGTACCGGAGCCGGCATCGGCGCGGCCTGGATGTCGGGCGCAATGCCGGCTGACTGCACGCTGATCACCACGGAGATCGACCCGATCCGGGCCGCCGCCGCGAAGGAGCTGCTCGCGGCGGACCCGCGGGTGGCCGTCTTAGCCGGGGACGCCGTCGAGCTCATCTCCGCCTGCGGGCCATTCGACCTGATCTTTGCCGACTCCGGGGTGCGGGACGGTGAGACGTTCGGCGCCCTGGTCGGCCTGCTGCGGCCGGGCGGCCGCATCGTGATGGATGACGTCACGCCGGCGGCTCTGGTGCCCGCCCATTCGCCGCTGCGAGCGCGGGACGTCAAGCGAGAGATGTTCGCGGACGATGCCCGGCTGGCCTGGACTGAGGTCGTCCTTCCCGACCTGGAGAACTCGCTGCTGGTCGGCACCCGCAGGTAGCGGCAATCCTCGATACTGAAGTGACGGCAGGGCCGGCTGTCCGCGAGGATAGATCACATGCCTAGCCAGTTCGACCCTGCGTCCGGAACCCGTGACTTCCTCGGTGCTGACGTCGAGCGGCGAGAGCATGTCTTCGGCGTGATCAGGTCCGTCTTCACCAGCTACGGGTTCGAGCCGCTGCAGACCCCGGCGTTCGAGCGCCTCGACGTCCTGATGGGCAAGTACGGCGACGAGGGCGACAAGCTGGTTTTCAAGATCCTTCGGCGGGGTGAGCACGAGGCGAGCGGCGAGGCCGACCTGGCCCTGCGCTACGACATGACCGTACCGCTCGCACGCGTAACGGCGGCCTACGGCAGCCAGTTGCCGATGCCGTATAAGCGCTATGCCATGGGCCCGGTCTGGCGCGCGGACCGGCCGGGCAAGGACCGCTACCGCGAGTTCGTGCAGTGTGACCTCGACACCCTCGGGTCGGCGTCCCCAGTGGCCGACGCCGAGGTGCTGTGCGCGCACCACGACGCCCTGGCGGCGCTTGGCCTGCGGGAGTTCAGCATCCAGCTGAACTCGCGTGAGGTACTAGCCGGCCTGCTCGAGTCGTTTGCGATCCCGCCGGAGATCGGACCGTCCGTCCTGATTGCCCTGGACAAGCTGGAGCGGTTGGTGCCAGCCGATGTTGTCGCCGAGCTAGCCGAGCGTGACCTGGACGCCTCGGTCGCGGGCGAGCTGGTGGAGACCCTGACTGCTCCGGACGCGACGGACCGACTGCGCGTGGCGCTCAAGCACAGCAGCGCCGGCACGTCCGGCCTGGATGTGGTCGATGGGGTGCTGTCGATCGTCGCCGGGCAGATCCCGGCCGAGCGGATCGCGTTCACCCCGCGGCTGGTTCGAGGGCTCAGCTATTACACCGGCCCGATCTGGGAGTTCGTGACACCGAGGGCGGCCGGGTCGATCGGCGGCGGCGGCCGGTACGACCACCTGATCGAGCAGCTCGGCGGCCAGGACGTGCCGGCCACCGGATCGTCGATGGGCATCGATCGGCTGCTGCCCCTGCTCCCGGACGAGGAGGGTACGCCGCCCGCCAGGCTGGACGTGGCGGTGACGGCGATGGGATCGGAACTGGCCAGCGAGCCGTTCGACCTCGCCGCCAGCGCACGCGCGGCCGGGCTGCGGTCGAGCGTTTACCTGGGCTCGTCGGGCAAGCTTGGCCGGCAGCTGAAATGGGCCAGCGACAGCGGGGCCCGGTGGTGCCTGATCTACGGCGAGCAGGAGCGGAAGGCTGGCGTAGTTACGGTCCGCGACATGCGCAGCGGCGACCAGGCCGAGGTGCCGGTGCAGGAGCTGAGCCAGTACCTGGCCGGCCTGGCCGGGCAGGACAGCTGAGCGCCGGTCTCGTGGATCCCGAGACCTGGCACGCCAGCCTGGCCGGTGTGGTCCTCGCCGCCGGCGCTCTGATCAGGGATTCGGACGCGCGGGTGCTGTGCGTGAAGCCGAACTACCGTGACTACTGGACGCTGCCTGGCGGGATCTGCGAGGCGGGCGAGGCGCCGCACCTGTGCTGTGCCAGAGAGGTCGCTGAGGAGGTCGGGCTTGACCTGCCGGTGGGCAGGCTGCTCACAATCGACTGGCAGCTGGCCCTGCCCGAGTACGGGCCGGACGCGCGGCCGTCGATGTACTTCATCTTCGATGGCGGCGTGGTGCCCGCCACGGCCAGGATCGTGCTGCAGGACGACGAGCTTGACGACTATCAGTTCGCGCAGCCGGCGAACCTGGCGGGCCTGCTGGCCCCCGCCGGGCTGCGCCGGACCGTCGCTGCACTGGCCGTGTCCGATGGCCAGGGCGCCAGCTATCTGCCGTATCAGCCGGGCTGACGGTCCCCTCTGACCAGCGCCCGCGGGCGGTTAGCTGGCCGCGAGCGTGACCGGAGTCGGCGGCAGGCCGTCGGCACGCGTGACGGCCGTGGCGCCAAACAGGTCGGCCAGGTGCCGTTCGGCCGGCTCGAGCACGTCTGCGACGGTGATCGGCCGCCCGGCCTCGGCCGACAGCGTGGTCACCGACGCATCGCGAATGCCGCACGGAACAATGCGGTCGTACCAGGAGAGGTCGCAGTCACAGTTCAGGGCGAAGCCGTGCATCGTGACGCCCCTGGCAACCCGGACGCCGATGGCGCCGACCTTGCGGTCCGGTCGGCCGTCGCCGTCGCCGCGCAGCCAGGCGCCGCGGCGACCCTCGACCCGGCCTGCCCGCACGCCGAACTCGGCACAGACGCGGATGAGGGCTTCCTCGATCGTCCGTACGTAGCCGATGACGTCGACCGGCTCGGCCAGGGCGACGATCGGGTAGCCGACTAGCTGGCCGGGGCCGTGCCAGGTGACCTGGCCGCCTCGGTCGACGTCAATGACCGGCGCACCCAGGTCGCCGACCGGGCGGTCCAGCGGGCTCGTGCGCTTGCCGGCCGTGTACACCGGCTCGTGCTCGAGCAGCAGGCAGGTGTCGGGTATCTCCCCCCGCACCCGCTGCTCATGGACCTGCCGCTGCAGTTCCCAGGTCTCTAGATATCCGACTGCCTCAGGGCCCAGGCCAATCCGGGCGAACACCAGCTCACCGTGCACGCTCCCAGACTATGCCGCGCGCGACCGCGCCGGCCGGGCACCAGACCGGGACATCGTGCAAGTTCTCGTGGTTCATTACGGACATAACCGGGCGCGCATTGCCGGCAACTCGCACGATGCGCGTGAACTTACACAATCCTCTTTTCAAGATGTATCTCGTTTACTAGCATGCAGTGGAGGGGGCGCGAGCAGGGGACCACGCGACAAGGGGACAGGGGCTCATGACGACAGATGCCGTGCACATTCTCCAGGCACTGACCACCCCCGAGGGCAAGGCCGATCCGTACCCGCTGTATGCGGAACTGCACGACCTGGGCGAAGCGGCCAGGCTCGGGCCAGGCCAGGTGATCGTCATGGGATACGACGCCATCAATGCCGTGCTGCGGGATCCGGGCTTCCGGCATGCGGACCTCGCCACGATCGCGCTGGTGTTTCCCGACTGGGGAGAGCACGTCTCGCTCAGGCACAGCGCGGACTGGATCCTCAACCTGAACGAGCCAGAGCACACGCGGATCAGGGGCCTGATCGCGAAGGCCTTCACCGCGCGCCGGGTGGCCAGCCTGCAGCCGGCGATCGAGCGGATGACCGACGAACTGCTGGACGCGATGGCCGACCGGGGAGCCGACGGCAGCCCGGTCGAGTTCATGCACGATTTCGCCTACCTGTTGCCGGTTACCGTCATCTGCGAGCTGATCGGCATCCCCGAGTCCGACCGGGAGACCTTCAGGCCGATCGCCCGCGCGATCGCGACGGTCTTCGATTTCGAGGACTTCGACCAGCTCAGGGCCGCCGACGAGGCGACCGTCGAGCTTGAGGCCTACTACACAGGGCTGGCCGCTCAGCGCCGTGCCAAGCCCAGGGATGATCTGCTCAGCGCGCTGGTCGGCATAGCGGGCGAGCAGGACGGCAGGCTCAGCGATGCCGAGCTGACCCGCAACCTCACGCTGCTGCTGGTCGCCGGGTTCGAGACGACGACGAACCTGCTCGGCAACGGACTGCAGCTGCTGCTGCATGACCAGGCCCTGGCGACCGCGGTGCGCACCGGCGACGTGCCGGTCGGGTCGTTCGCCGAGGAGGTCCTGCGCTTCGACTCGCCCGTGCAGCTGGCGACCAGCCGCATTGGATACGAGACCGAACTCGGTGGGCTGCACATTGACGCCGGTGACCACCTGATGCCGGTGCTTGGCGCCGGCAACAGGGATCCGCGCAAGTTCACCGCCCCGGACAAGTTCGACCCGATGCGCGCCGAGGCCGGCCCGCTGAGCTTCGGCGGCGGCGCGCACTTCTGCGTGGGAGCGGCGCTGGCCCGGCTCGAGGCGGCGGTGGCCTTCCCCCGGCTGCTGGCCAGGTTTCCCGCGATCGCCCCGGCCGGAGAGCCGGTGCGCCGGACCGGGCTGGTGCTGCGCGGATTCGACATCCTCCCGGTTGCGGTGGGCTAACGGCGGTCAAGGACGCGATAGAGATGAACCCAGAAAAGATCTTCTACGAGCTACTGGAGCCGGCCGGCCGCGACGACCCCTACCCGCTGTACGCGCAGCTGCACAAGCTGGGCGAAGTCGTGCCGACATCCATCGGGGTCGTACTTGTGCCGGGCTACGATGCGATCAGCTCGGTCCTGCGCGACCCGGCCTACCTGGTGCAGGACAGTGCCAGGCTGGACGAGATCGACCCTGGCTGGCGCGAGCACCCGTCGGCCGGCGTGGAGGCGATCCTCAGCCTCAACCCGCCTGACCACCACAGAGTCAGGAGCCTGATTTCCGGCGCGTTCACGCCCCGGCGGGTCGCTGGCCTGCGGCCCGCCATCGAGCAGATGACCGGGCGGCTGCTGGACGCGATGGAGGAGCGGGGGGCGGGTCGCGCGCCGGTCGACTTCATGCACGACTTCGCCTACCTGCTGCCGGTCACGGTGATCTGCGAGCTGATCGGGATCCCCGACGCCGACCGCGAGCGTTTCCGGCCGGTAGGCCGGGACCTGGCCGCTACCGTCGAGCCCCTGCTGGACGACGAGGTCATCGCCCGGGCCGACGCGGCGGCGATCTGGCTGCACGAGTACTTCACGGAGCTGGCGGCCGAGCGGCGGGCCGAGCCGCGTGATGACCTGATGTCGGCCCTGGTTGAGATCAGCGACGCCGAGGATGGCCGACTGGGTGATGCCGCGCTGCTCGACAACCTGACGCTGCTCCTGGTTGCGGGCTTCGAGACGACAACGAACCTGCTTGGGAACGGGGTGTATCTCCTGCTCCACGATCCCGAACTGGCCGACGCCGTTCGCGGCGGGTCGATTCCGGCCGCGTCCTTCGTCGAGGAGGTCCTGCGCTACGACTCGCCCGTGCAGCTGACCAGCCGGCGCCGGCTGGATCCCGGCGAGATCCGGGGCGTGCCGGTCACGCCGGACGAGGAGGTCATTCTCCTGCTCGGCGCGGGCAACCGGGACGGGCGCCGATTCCCCGACCCGGACACCTTCAGCCCGCAGCGGGCCGTGGGAGGCCCTCTCAGCTTCGGCGCCGGACCGCATTTCTGCCTCGGCGCTGCCCTCGCCCGGCTTGAGGCGGATGTCGCCTTCCCCCGCCTGCTCGCGCGCTTTGCCGGCCTGGTGCCCGCCGGCCTACCGCAGCGCCGCGACGGCCTGGTGATACGGGGCTTCGACACCCTGCCGGTGAGCATCGGATAGCCGGGCCAGCGACAAGCGTCGCGTCGCAGGTTCCTGCCCTCGAGTTGGCTGTCGGCGGAGACGCGGCTTTCGCCGCGGCGTGCTGCGGGAATGTGATGCCTCAGCGGATGGCTGACGACGGCAGGAGGTGCGTGCCGATGATTGACGAGGAGCAATTGCGACGCCTGAGCTCGGGGGAGCGGCTCGAGCTGATACGCGCGCTGGCCGCTATGAACGCACCAGATCCGGCCTCGATCGCCGCTGGGGCCCGGCGGCGAGCCCTTGCGCTGGCATTGATCATCGTGTGCTGCGTCGTGCTGGTGGCCTGGATCGGCGTGCTGGCCGCCACGCTGCCGCGCTACTACCGGACCGGGGGGTGGCGCGGCGCCTGGGTCGGGTTCGACGTCTTCCTGCTGGCGGCGTTCGCGGCCACCGGGTGGGCGTCCTGGAAACGGCGCCAGATGCTGATCATCTGCCTGGTCGTGCTGGCCACACTGCTGTGCTGCGACGCCTGGTTCGACGTGGTCCTGGACGCCCGGACACCTGGCTTCTACTGGAGCCTGGCCTCCGCCCTGGTGATCGAGCTGCCGCTGGCTACGCTCGCAATCGCTGCGGCACGGCGGTTCCTGAGTCTGACCAGCCGGGCGATGTGGCGATACCAGGGCAACGAGGGCCCGGTCCCGCGGCTGCGCGACATGCGGCTGGTCGGCACCAGTGCGGGCCGCCCGCTGCATGACCTGCTCGCCGGTCCCGAGGCCTGCGCCGAGACCGGCCGCGGGCCGGCCGGCCAGGTCAGCTAGCCGGAGGACCGGCCAGCGCCGCTGCGATCGCCGGCCCGATCTGCGGGTAGCTGAACGTGAAGCCGGCCTCTTCCAGCCGGGCCGGCCGGACGCGGTAGCTCGACAGCAGTTCGCCCGACAGCTCGCCGAGCGCGCCGTGCACCAGGCCGGCCGGCACTCGGAGCCGGGCGGGCCTGTGCAGCTCCCTGGCCAGGGCCGCGGTGAACTCGGCATTGGTGACCGCACTCGGCGCGGTCAGGTTGACCGGCCCGGCGAGCTGGCTGTCGGCCAGCAGGAACCGGCAGGCGCTGACATGATCCCCAATCGAAATCCAGCTCAGGTACTGGGTACCCGGGCCGATCCGGGCGCCGAGGCCGAGCCGGAACGGCAGCAGCAGCGGCTTGAGCATGCCGCCGCGGCGAGAGAGCACGATCCCGGACCGGAGGTTCACGACCCTCACGCCCGCGTCGGCGGCGGGCCGAGCGGCATCCTCCCAGTCACGGACGAGGTCGGGCAGGAATCCGCGACCGGCCGGCGCGCTCTCGTCCACCTCACGGTCGCCCGTATCGCCGTACCAGCCGATCGCCGAGGCGATCAGCATGACCTGCGGCGGACGCGGTGCGGCGAGGACGGCGCCGATCAGCGTAGCGGTGCTTGAGATCCGGCTCGCCCGCAGCTCGCGCTTGCGGGCAGCGGTCCACCGGCCGCCCGCGATCGGCGCGCCGGACAGGTGAACGACGGCATCCAGTCCGGCCAGCGACTCCGGGCTGACTCCGCCGTCCGCTGCGGCCGGGTCCCAGCGAACTTCGCTCCCGACCGGCGGCCTGCGCACAAGCCGGACGACGTCGGCCCCGTCGTCGGCCAGGTTCTGCGCTAGTGCGCTGCCGATCAGCCCGGTCGCGCCGGTGATGGCTATCCGCATGGCTCGTCCTTACCCCTAGTGCCGGCCGGCCGCACCGGGCCGGCCGCACCGGGCTGGCAGCACAGGCTGGCGGCACAGGCTGGCGGCACGCGACAGCGGTACGGGCCCGGCAGCACGCGAGTGCAGCATGGCCCTGGCGGCCCAGGCCGCACGACTACGGTGCCGGGCAGCGCGCTCGCAGTACGCCCTTGCCCTGGGACCCGGTGATCACGGCGTAGTCGCCCGGCTGGCCGAATACCTGCCACTTCGCGGTGACGTGCACCGGCGCGCCGCGGTTCAGGTGTACAACGAGCCTGGCCGTCACGGCGCCGGTCGACTGATTCCAGGTCGCCGTACCGTCGATCGTGGCGTTGGTAACCCAGCGGAGGGCGTTCAGCGAGATCGTGAGCTCGTTCCCCGAGGAGAGGGAGAGCGTGGCCGTCCCCCCGCGCAGTCCGAGGTCGGTGCCCGAGGTCAGGTCCTGCGACCGGCTGATCTCATCGCCGACGGCCGCAACCGCGATCGCGGCTGCCTGCCGCGCCGTCCGGCTCGCCGTGTTGCCTGCGACTGCCTTCGCTGGCACGGCGTCGGCCAGCCGCAGCGGATAGGTCCCGACCGTGTGCACCGGCGCCACCCGCCGCGCGCAGCTAACGTTCTCGTGACGCAGGTTGCCTGGATCGGCGACGAAGCTCTGGTAGATGGAGGCCGGGCAGGCGTCGTTGGCGTCCTCGAGCGTGACGTGGGTCAGGTTGGCGACCCTGACCAGGCGGGCCGACTTGCCCATCTGCCTGGCGACCAGGGACGCGCCGTCCAGCCATGGGGTCAGCGAGTCGAGCGTGCCGGAGAGGATGAGCACCGGCACGCTGGAGGGCACCAGCGGTGGCCGCCGGGTAATGGGCGCGACGAGGTGCACGGGCGACGGCCAGTCCAGGCAGGCGCTGTAGGCCTCGGTGTACTGGTCCATGCTGGTCCACTCGGCCACGGAGAACGGCGCGAACGTGCCGGGCGGCTCGCGGCGCAGCGCCGCCTCGTACTGCCGCAGGCGGACGGCGGGCGGCGCCGTGCGGCTGAACAGCTGGACGTAGTCGCTGCAGGACACGGCGAAGTACAGGCCGTCGCTGAACTCGGGCAGCGGGAAGTTCGTGTCGTCGAAGCCGATCGACAGCGCGGCCAGCCGCAACAGCGGCGCCGGGTCGTTGTGCTGGAGCAGCGCCCGGCCGGCCGCATCCAGGTCCTGGTAGACGACGGGATCGAAACCGGCGTTGTTGACGAGGTTGACCAGGGTGAGCTCGTTCACCGTCATCTTCATCTTGGTGCCGGCCAGGGACGCCGTCTCGCCGGTGACGGGCCTGCGCGCGAGCCGGCGGGCTAGCTGAGTGATCCGGCTCCAGGCCGAACCTTCGCCGCGGGTGGCCGCGGCACAGGCCGGCGACAGGCTGCAGGCCTGTTCGAAGGCCTGGCGCGCGGTCACGGCGGTGGTGGCGTACCACGGGTTCAGGTCGAGTACCTGGTAGGTCGAGTCGAGCGTGACCGAGCGCAGCTGGCCTGGATACCGGGAGGCGAAGACCTGCGCGAACCAGCTGCCGTAGGAGTCGCCGTACAGGTCGACCCGCCCGAGTCCAAGCGCCTTCACCACGTTCGACACATCGCGGGCCGAGTACGCGGTGTTGAACAAGTCGGACGCATGCACCCAGCCGCCGTTGCGGTAGTGCCAGGTGTGGTTGAGCTGGTCGCCGCACGCGGCCACGAGCTGGTCGAAGGCCGCGCCGTACTGGTGCTGCGGTTGCGACCAGCTCTCCAGCCCCTTGCAGTCGATCAGGGCCGAGTTCCCGGTGCCGCGCAGGTTCACCAGCAGCATGTTGCGGGTTCGCAGCAGCGGCCCGGCCGCCGCGACGTACAGCGACTCGCTGCCGGTCGTGGCGAACCCGGGCCCGCCCTCGACCGCGAGTATCGTGCCGGCCGCGACCTTGGCCACGGTCGGCGGCAGCAGCTCGAAGCCGATGCTGATGTCCGGGCTCGCCTTCGACGAGTAGTCGAGGGGGACCTTAAGGCTGCCGCAGTAGACCAGCGGCGCCGTGCCGCACTCGGTCAGCTTGACGCTGCCCACGCGGATGGCACGGGCGGCGGCGCGCTGCGCGGCATTGGCGGCCGGGGCGGCCGCGCTTGCGGCCGGTACGAGCCCGAGCAGCATGAGCCCGCTAATGGCTAAGGTACTTGTCCAGCTGCGTGCCGTCCGGCGGTAGCGCGGAGGCCTTGTCCCGTTCTGCACCCGGAAATCGTAAGTCGCGGCGGATGCGCAAGCCAGGAAATTGCCGACAATCTTGCTCGAGCTCTTAATGCGGACCCGCCAGGAGTTCCAGCGATCGGCCAGCGCGCGGCCGTGCCTAGAGGCCGAGTTCGGTCTCGAATGCTCCCTCTTCGAGCCTGGCCTTCATCGTGACCAGGAAGCGGGCGGCGTCCGCGCCGTCCACGAGCCGGTGGTCGTAGGTGAGCGCCAGGTAGACCATCGACCTGACCGTGATCACCTCGCCCAGCGTGGGATCCTCGACTACTACCGCGCGCTTCACAACGGTGCCGGTGCCGAGGATGCCGACCTGGGGCTGGTTGATGATCGGAGTGTCGAACAGCGCGCCCCGGCTGCCGGTGTTGGTGAGCGTGAACGTGCCGCCGGTCAGTTCGTCTGGGTTCACCTGGCCGGCCCTGGTGCGCTCGGCCAGATCGGCGATCTTGCGAGCGAGACCGCCGATATTCAGGTCACCGGCGTTCCGTATTACGGGCACCATCAGGCCTCGGTCGGTGTCCACGGCAACGCCGAGGTGCTCGGCGTCATGGTAGGTGACCTGGCCGGACGCGGTATCGATGACGGCGTTGAGCTTCGGGTGCACCTTGAGCGCCTCGACGGCCGCGAGCGCGAAGAACGGCAGGAACGACAGCCTCACGCTCTCCCGCGCCTCGAACATTGCCCTGGCACGGTCCCGCAGCCTGGCGATAGCGGTGACGTCCGCCTCGACCACAGTCGTCAGCTGGGCCGAGGTCTGCAGTGACTCGACCATGCGCTGCGCGATGACCTGCCGGGCCCGCGACATCCGCTCGGTGGTGCCCCGCAGGCTCGATGGGACGACGGGGGAACGAGGGGTGACCGGGGCCGGCGTCGGTGCTTCCGGCGGGGGCGGATACGCCGGTGCCGGGAACGCGGGAGCCGGGCCAACCGGTGCCGCGACCGGTGCGGTTGTCATCGGCGCGGGCGTTACCGGCGCGGGCGTTACCGGCGCGGTCGCCTGCGCCTGCGGCGTGAGCTCCTGCGCATCAGGGCCACGGGTAACGCGCGCCGCCTCAAGCACGTCCTGCTTGCGAATGCGGCCGCCTACGCCGGTGCCGCTCACGGAGGCAAGGTCGATGCCGTGCTCAGCCGCGAGCTTGCGCACGAGCGGGGTGACATACGGTCCGTCCGGGCCCTCGGTGAACCCGCCGCCATCCGTGGCGGCCGCGCCGTTGCCGGTGCCGGCGGGCTCAGCGTAG
>JASHOL010000092.1 GCA_030041135.1 Streptosporangiaceae bacterium
GGCCGCGTAGTGGGGCCAGCCGAGCGCGGTGCCGAGCCTGGCCATGACCCCGGCCGCGGCCAGGTAGCCCCTCGCGCCGCCGCGCGCCGCCAGCGCGACCGGAACGCACACGGCGCTGACGTGCGTCGTCGACGGCATGTGCAGGTCGTCGAAGTCGAGCACGTGAGCAGCCACGGCCCACCTGGCCGCCTCGGGCAGGCCCGCCGCGACCGCTACGACCGGATGATCACGGGCGGCCAGCGTCACGCCGACGGTGTCCAGCAGCGAGCGCTCGGCGAGCGCGAGGTCGTCTTCGGTCGGCCGCAGGTCCGCGGCCCATCGGGCCAGCACCTCCGCGCTGCTCGTCATCGCGGTCATAGCGCCTCGAACCGGGCCAGCACGACCGGCACCGCCTCGCCGACGTCGGCCAGCATGCCCTCGTGGTCGTGACCGGGGAAGGAAGTATGTTGCAGCCCGCGCCTGAGCGGCCCGCAGTCGCCCACGGTCGGGGAGGCGCCGGACACGACCGCGTCTACCCGGCCGGTCGGCCGCGCCAGCCACGGCGCGAAGGCGCCACTGGACGAGTAGCCCAGCTCTGGCAGCAGCACCGGCGGACCCGATCCGGTCGCCTCATAGTGCAGGCCAAGCCCATCACGAACCAACGTCGTCATTGACCAGAGCGTAGCGGCCCTTGCTCATACCGACGCGAAACCCGTGAGCTTCATCCGGTTCGCAGCCCGGCGGTTCAGGCGTGACCGGACTGGGCTGGCCGGCGGGTTTTCTGCGAGCAAGTCGACCTCAACGACCTGCCGAGCCTGCTCAACGTGTTCGAGGCAGCCCGCCTACGAGATCGAACGGGCTGTCGCTGATTACGTCGGCTGGCTGGGAGCCGGTCACGAGCGGTGAGGCGGCCAGAGCGACGGGGTTCAGCCGTCCCAAGGACGGGGCAGCGGCTCGCCCGCGATCAGCGCCTCAAGGTTGTCGAGGCAGGCGGTCCACGCTCGCCCATGCCAGGCGGCCGCCTCCCGCCACGCCTCCCCGTCCTGGAAGCCAACATGCCGGACCTGAAGGTCGGTTCCTTCGGATGTTCCGGCGAGCGTGATCGTGACGTGCGTCGGTGGAGGGGGCGGGTCGCCATCATTCATCAGGGCGCCAAGCTCGTCCGGTCCGCGCCATGTGAAAGCCAGGTAGCGATGCGGGGCGATCGCCGTGATGCGGCATCCGATCGTGCTCTGGCTCTCCGGAGTTTCCGGCCGCCAGAACAGCTCGTACGCGCCGCCTAGCACGGGGCTGATGTTGGCCTTCGCCGCCGCCCAGGTACCGACCTCCAGAGGGTCGACCAGTGCATCCCACACCCGCTCGACCGGCGCATCGATGCGGCGTCGCTGCTCAACCAGATGCTGACCCATGCCGACTCTCCTGCACTCCGGCCCTGCTTAGTCCCATCGTGCACGCTTGGGGCCGCGCATGCCGGGAATCTTCCGCGACCGCGACGGGTTGCCGCCGGAGCACAAATGGTCTGGAGGTCCGGCGCGTGAACCACGAATCGGCGGCGCTGCGCAGGGAGTCCCTGACGGCGAACCTAGCGAGATTCGACCGGATGACCATGGACCGGCCCGGCCTCACCCCGGCGTCCGTCGCCGTGTGCGTGATGTCGGCCGGGGACGAGGGCTCCCTGCTGATCACCAGACGGGCACGAGGTTTGCGGGCGCACGCGGGGCAGTGGGCGCTGCCCGGCGGGCGCCGCGACCCAGGGGAGTCCGCCGAAGAGGCGGCGCTGCGCGAACTCTGCGAGGAGACCGGCGTGCGGGCAGCGGCCGGGGACGTGCTCGGTCTCCTCGATGACTACGTGACCCGGTCCGGATACGTGATCACGCCCGCTGTCGTCTGGGGTGGTGCCGGGCGCGACGACCTCGCCGGGCCGGCCAGCGAGGTGACCCGGGTGTACCAGGTCCCGCTGCACGACCTGGACGTAGATCCGGAATTCGTGCGGATCCCTGAGTCGAGCCGCCCGGTGATCAGGCTGCCGTTGTTCGGCCGGTACGTGCACGCACCGACGGCCGCGATCATCTATCAGTTCTGCCAGGTGGCGCTGCACGGTAACGAGGTGAGGGTCGGGCACTACGACGCGCCGGTGTTCGCCTGGAGGTAGTCCGAGCCAGTGCCGAGGCTGAGAATGGCGGGATGACCTCCGCCACCGAGCCGGCCAGGACCGAGCGAGCACGGGGCAGGCAACCAGGGGCCGAGCCAGCCGACTCGCCGCGCAAGCGCGAACTGCTCGAGGCCGCCTACGCCTACGCCCTGGCGAACGGGCTAGCCGACCTGTCGCTGCGCCCGCTGGCCAAGGCCATCGGCTCCAGCCCGCGGGTGCTGCTGTTCCTGTTCGGCTCCAAGGAGGGCCTGATGCGGGCGCTGCTGGCCAGGGCCAGGCAGGACGAACTCGCGGCCCTCGCGGCCCTCGGCACCCGGCTGGAGCACGCCACTCTTGCTGACACCGGCCGGGAGGTCTGGGCCTGGCTGGTCGCGCCCTCGCGCCGCGCCCTGCTGTCGCTGTGGCTCGAAGGTTATGCGCGCTCGCTGCGGGGCGAGCCGGGGCCCTGGGAGCGGTTCGCCGCGGAGACCGTCGATGACTGGCTCGCGCTGCTCGCCGAGGCCCAGCCTGCGGCGCGGCGGCGGACCAGGGCTGGCGAGGCGGAGCGCACCCTGCTGCTCGCCGTGCTGCGCGGAGCGCTGCTCGACGTGCTGGCCACCGGGGATGCGGATCGCTCGACCAGGGCCGTCGAGCGCTACCTGCACACCCTCATCGCCTGATCGCGCGAGCTGGCGATCTTCGCCGGCCTCGGCTACGCTTCTACTGAAACGACTGTGTCAGTCGAGGAGGCGGCCGGATTGAGCAACCAGTGCGTGGTCATCAGGGAAGCCAGCGCGCCCGGTGACCTGGGGTGGATGATCATGGCGCACGGCGAGACGTACTCGAGAGAATACGGCTGGGACGCGACGTTCGAGGCGCTCGTGGCCCGGATTCTCGCCGACTACGCCAATGCCGAGGATCACGACCGCACGCGGGCGTGGGTTGCCGAGGTCGACGGTCGCCGGGCGGGCTGCGTGATGTGCAGCGGCGAGGACGAGACGACCGCCGAACTGCACACGCTGCTGGTGGAGCCGTGGGCGCGCGGTCACAAGCTCGGCGGCAGGCTAGTCGATCAGTGCCTTGAGTTCGCCCGCAGGGCTGGCTACGCGCGGATGCGGCTGTGGACGAACGACCCGCTTGCGGCCGCCAGGCATGTCTACCTCTCTCGCGGGTTCGCGCTCGTCGGGCAGGAGCCGCACCGTAGCTTCGGCCACGACATGGTCGGCCAGTACTACGAGCGCGATCTTCCGTAACCGACGACTGCGCCGAAGGCGGAGTGCGGCCTGCCGGGGCTGCGCCTCGTTCCCCTATGTTGGCGAGTTATGAACGATGCCGAGTTCGCGGACGTACTGGCTGCGGTCCGCCACTTTGTCCGGACCGAAGTCATCCCGCGGGAGGAGGAGATCGAGGAGTCCGACGCGATCCCGTCCGACATCAGGCAGGCCGCCGCGGACATGGGGCTGTTCGGGTACTGCCTGCCGGAGGAGTACGGCGGGCTCGGCGCCACGCTAAGCGAGGACGCCCAGCTAGCGTTCGAGTTCGGCTACACGACGCCCGCGTTCAGGTCCATGTTCGGCACCAACAACGGGATCGCCGGGCAGGTCCTGGTGAGTTCCGGCACGGCCGAGCAGAAGCAGCGGTGGCTGCCCAGGCTCGCCCAGGGCGGCGTCTCGTCCTTCGCGCTCACCGAGGCCGAGGCAGGCTCGGATCCTTCGGGCCTGACCACCAGGGCGGTCCGTGATGGCGATGGATACGTCATCACCGGCGTCAAGCGGTTCATCACCAACGCGCCGCTGGCCGACCTGTTTGTGGTGTTCGCGCGCACCGGCGCGGAGGCTCGCGGCGCCAAGGGCATCTCGGTGTTCCTGGTCGAGGCGTCGGCTGACGGAGTCAGCGTCGGGCCGAAGGACCGCAAGATGGGCCAGGCGGGCGCGTGGACCGCGGAGGTGGTCTTCGATCACGTCGCAGTCGCGGCGTCCGGCCTCGTCGGCGGCCAGGAGGGCGCGGGCTTCGGCGAGGCGATGAAGTCCCTGGTGCGCGGCCGCGTGCACATCGCGGCGGTGTGCGTCGGCATGGCCGAGCGCCTGCTGGCCGAGTCGGTCGCGCACGCCAGGTCCAGCAGGCAGGGCGGCCGGCCGATCGGCGAGTTCCAGCTCGTGCAGGCGATGCTGGCGGAGATTCAGACCGGGGCGTACGCGGGGCGGGCCATGGTGACCGAGGCCGCGAGGGCCTATGACTCAGGCGCGGATCGCAGGATCGGGCCGTCGGCGGCCAAGCTGTTCTGCTCGGAGATGGTCGGCCGCGCGGCGGACCTGGCCGTCCAGATCCACGGCGGCCTCGGCTACATGCACGGCGTGCCGGCGGAGCGGATGTACAGGGACGCTCGCCTGTTCCGCATCTACGAGGGCACTAGCGAGATCCAGAAGCTCATCATCGGCCGGGCGCTGGTCAGGGACGACGGCTAGCCAGGGTAACCGCTGCGCTATATCGGCCGGGCGCTGGTCAGGGACGACGGCTGGGCCAGGGTACCGCTGCGCTATATCGGCTGCCGACTGCGCCGACGATGGCGGACGCGATCGTGGCCGTGCCGCGGCTCTCCGATTAGGCCGGCTCGGACGCCGTGTGCCGCCATCGGGTCGCCGAACCGCGTCACGGAGTCACGTTGCGTGTTGGCCGCGCGCACCGCCGACCGGCCAGGCCAACACCCGGACCGTCCGAGCGAGTCATACCGAGCCTCGCGCCCCCCGCAATACGGACTCAACGGTCACCATCACGGCGGCGTCCGGCACGCAGAGGCCGATGAGGACCGGCCTGACGGGACTTTTCATCGGTTCGGTCCCGGCTTTG
>JASHOL010000093.1 GCA_030041135.1 Streptosporangiaceae bacterium
CGTCGAGGTAGAAGATCCTCAGGCATACCTCGACCAGGCCGAGAGGCTCGGCGGCAGCATCGTCGTGGCGCCAACCGAGGTCGCCGACTTCGGGCTGACGTTTGCGTTCTTCGCTGACCCCGAAGGTCACGTCGTCGGCCTGTCCAAGGGCGCGGTCCGGTGACCGCTCCGGCACCGAGCACGCCGGGTCGGTGCCGGCTATATGCGGCCGCCGCTAAAGACCCGGTCGTGACAACGGAGACTGGCACGATCGAGCTCGGCAGCATGCTGGGCGGTTACATCCGGTCAACCAAGAGTGGTGACCAGCTGACGCTGCGGGATCAGTCGACGCAAGGGATGCCGTTCTCCGCGTTGACGGCGCCGCCCTGCGGGCCCGAGGTCGGGATGGACACCGTCGGCGACGGTGACGGCTTCGGATGGCTGATGACCGGCACGGTGGCACTGGTGCCGAGCAGGATCTGCACATGGCCGGCGCTCACCGACGCGCTGGCGACGGGCCCGACGCCGAACAGCTTGGCGATGGCTTGCGCGCTAGCGCTGGCGCCGCGGCCGAACAGGACAGCGGTGCTCGTGCGGTAGCTGGTGTTACCGATCTGCCCGGCCCGGTAGCCGGCCTTGACCAGCGCTGCGGAGACGTGGTGGGCGAGGCCCTCCGTTCCGCCGCCGTTAAACACGTCCACGATCGCCTTGGGCGCCTTCGCGTGATGTGCAGTCTTGGGGGCCGGTGAGGAGTAGAACGCAGCCTTCACGATGGACTTGATGTAAGAGGGGTTCACCACGTTCGCGTCCTGGTTGTCGATCGTCTCGTAGCCGACGATCGGCAGCGTGTAGAAGACCAGGTTCTTGCTGGTCAGGCTCCGCATCTGGGAGGCGAAGTCGAGCAGGTTCCAGCCCGCGTCGGTGACGACGTACTGCTTGGCGACGTTCAGCAGCGCCGAGACTTTGGTGAGGTCATCGAGCACCCCATCGGAGCGCAGCTGCTCCATCACCGAATCGAGGAACGCCTGCTGGCGGTGGGTGCGGTCCAGGTCACCATTGGGCAGGCCGTCACGCTGGCGCACGAAGGCGAGCGCCTGTGACGGGTTCAGGTGCTGGTAGCCGGCCGGGAAGTCGGCTCCCGAGTTCGGGTCGTCGACCGGATGCTTCAGGCAGACCTCGACGCCGCCGAGCACATTGGCCAGCTCGTAGAACCCGTACATGTTGATCGCCGCGAAGTGATCGATGTGCACCCCGGTGAGCTGTTCCACCGTCGCGACCGCGGCCGCCTGCCCCGCCTCGTTCCCGAGGAATGCCAGCCGGTCCTGGGACATGTTGGGGTACTTCTGGGCAAGCTGTTGCTCGGTGAAGAACATGCTGACGCCGTAAGCCTGGTCGATCTTGCCGACCTGCTGTGGCCCGGCCGTGTCGGCGAACTGAACCCAGTCGTCGCGCGGGATCGAGAACCCGACTGCCTTCTGGCCGCCGGCGAAGACGTGGATCAGAATGAGCGTATTGGTGTCGTTGCCGCCGGTACCGTCGGCAACCGCCTGCTCACTGCCCGCGTGTAGCTTGTCGAGGATCTTCGGGGGCAAGATCGTGCCGTTCCAGTACGTCCGGCTCTCCAGCCCCATCAGGAGGATGTTCTGCGCGCCGATGGACGGTCCGCTCACGATCGCGTGCGAACTGCCGATGCTCTCCACGTTCCGCACGGTCATGTAGGCGAACCCGCTGGCCACCAGCACCAGCGCGGCGAGCCCGCAACTGGCCGCGAACCCGGTTCCCTTGGCCAGCCGGCGCAGCGCCCCCTCCCTGCGAGCAGTCACAGCCTCTGCATGCCTCCCGACCGGCCTGTCATGCTTCGGCCGGCTATTACGCTTTACGGAAAAAGACTACCTGCCAAAAGCTGAACGTAGCCTGAACGCGGCCCCATGGCATGCCTTCTGGCCAGCCAAGATGTGTCTATCCGGGCAGGTAGGGACCGAGGAACGCTGGGAGCAGATGCAAGAGCCACCGGGCCAGGGCAGAGCAAGCCGGACCGCAGACGGCGGCGCCGGGTTCGCCGCGCGCTGGCCGGAAGCCGGCGCTGGCAAGCGTCGCCGGATGCTGGGCTGGGGCCGCTATCCAGCCTGGGCCGGTTTGCTCATGGTGCCAGCGGCCGCCTTGCTCGGCGCGGCCTGCACCGTGGCTTCTCATCGTGACCCTGGCCGGTTGCTCGCCATCTTCGTCGTCGCGGGCACCGTGGCCGCCGGGACCAGCATCCGGGCTCGATCGGCCTACGCGATCATCCCGGCACCCGCTCTCGCGTACGCGGTGGCGGCCGTGGCTGCCGGGCTCATCCACGATCGCGCCATCGACACCTCGCGGACCGCGCTGGAGATCAGCGGCGTCCAGTGGATCGCCGACGGGTTCATCGCGATGGCCGCAGCCACGATTCTGGCGGCGGTGCTCGCCATAGCCCGGTGGCTGCTGAGCTTGCATTACGCGCGAGCCTCGCGGTAGCGCTGACGACGCCTGCGTCGCCTGGCCGATCCGCCAAGCGGGCCCGCAGGAGCCGGCGGACAACCGGCTCAGGACCCAGCCGTGCCAGCCAACGCGCATGGCACTCAGCAAATGGCTGCCTGCCGCGTCTTTAGGTATGTCCGAGTGACCTATGCGAAGGTTCGCCGGCATGGGACCGTACCGCCGGAGGGAGGCCCCGCATGACCGCCACGGGCTCGCACCTGCATGCGAGCGATGGAGCAGGAGCGAACGCGGGGAGCAGCCATCCGGTCCTAG
>JASHOL010000094.1 GCA_030041135.1 Streptosporangiaceae bacterium
TTGACCGCCGCGCAAACTTCTGACATAAAGGCTGACAACTACCTGTCAGTCGGTGTGACAATTCACTAGGGTTCGACTTGATCCGCCGGTTAACGATCTACAGCCTGGAACCGCCGTGACAACTCCACGCCTGGTCATAAGCGCCTTGGTCAGCGTCGCGGCGATGTTCGTCGCGATGGCCTGCCTGCCAGCGACAGCTCTCGCCCAGCCAATGATCTCGATCACCTCGGCCGGGCCAGACGCTAACGGCGACCCGTACGATCTGACCGTCGTTGCCGACGACGCCAATGGCCTGCAGATCCAGACCATGACCGCGCATGTGTTCGACTCGAACGACAACGACGTGGCCGACCCGGTCATGCAGTACTCGTCCGGGCCGACGAACGCGCAGGTCTGGGTACCGGTGACGCCTATCGCCCAGTCGGCCCTGCCCGCCGGCACGTACACGGTCACAGTCGACGCCGCCGATGCGGACGAGTCCGACACGGGACTCCCGGCGCCTGAGCCGTTCTCGTTCTCCTACACCACCACGCTGACCGTCACGGCGAACCCGGCCAGCGTCACCTACGGATCGCAGGACGTGACGTTCAGCGGCAACCTGACGGGCGTGGCACCGGGCGGGACTGCCGTGGCCATCTCGGGCGCCTCGGTCAGCCTGAGCATCTCCAGTGGCCCGGCCAGCGCGGTGGCGACGACCGACTCCAACGGCGACTTCAGCTACGAGGTCGACGGGATCACGCAGAACGCCGACTACAACTTCACCGTGGCCGGGACCGGCACTTACAGTTCTGCCTCAGACGACGTGACGGTCGACGTGGAAACCGGGACGACCACGATGACGGTGACTCCGAGCCCGCCGACGGTTACACAGGGTTCTCAGGACGTCACCTTTAACGGAACGGTCCAGGTAACTCCGCCGGGCGGCTCGGCGACCGGAATCGGCAGCGGGGTCGAGGTATACCTGAGCATCGGCGGCGGCACGCCCGTCGGCGTGACGACAACCGACGACGCGAACGGCGACTTCACCTACACCGTCGACGACATCACCGGGAACGACGACTACGACTTCAGCGTCCAGGCCGGGGCCTTGTACACGGCTGCGTCGGATGACGTGACCGTCGACACCGTGGCGGCGACGACGAGCCTGTCGGTGACGCCAACGCCTACCGAGGTCAGCGAGGGCCAGCAGACCATCACGTTTACCGGCACGATCCAGGTGACCCCGTCGGGCGGCTCGGCGGCTGGCATCGGGTCCGGCGTGCCGGTCGACCTCAGCATCGGCGGCGCCTCAGCGACCGAGGCCACGACCACCAGCGATGCCAACGGCGATTTCAGCTTCTCTGTGCAGGACGTCTCGACGGCGACCGACTATGACATCAGCGTCTCTGGAACGAACCTGTACTCAGCGGCGTCGGAGGACGTAGAAGTCCCGATAGTCCCCGCAGTGACCACGGTGGCTGTGTCTTCCAGCCCCATGGACGTCACCTTCGGATCACAAAGCGTTACGTTCACTGGTTCGGTGACGGCACTCGCGCCGGGCAGCACGACCGCGGTCGGGGTAGGCACCGGTGTTCCCGTGGACCTCAGCATCGGAGGCGGCACGCCGGCGGAAGTGACGACGACCGATGACGCGAACGGCGACTTCAGCTATACCGTTCCCGGCATCACAGCCAGCACCGACTACAACTTCAGCGTCGGGGAGCAGGCCGACGATCTGTATGGGGCGGCCAGTGACGACGTGACGGTCGACGCCGATCCTGGCACGACCAACGTGATGGTGACGGCGAACCCGCCCGACGTCAACCTTGGATCGTCCACGGTCACGTTCAGCGGCACCGTGAGCGTCAGCCCGGCCGGCAGCACGGCCGACGACCCTGTCGGCGCCGGCGTGCCCGTCTACCTCAGCGTCGGCGGGGCCACGGCCAGCAAGGTGGCGACTACCGACTCCAGCGGGGACTTCACTGCGGTCGTCGACAACATCACCCAGAAGAACGACTACGACTTCACCGTCGATGCGGGAACCCTCTACGGGGCCGGGTCCGATGATGTCCCGATCGGGCTCAACCAGCTCAATACGGACCTGACGGTCGTCCCCAGTCACGTGAGCGTCACCGAGGGCTCACAGGACGTCGTCTTCACCGGCACGGTGACCGGGGCTCCGCCCGGCAGCACCACCCAGCAGGACATCGGCAGCGGGGTCCAGGTTAACCTCAGCGTCGGCGGCGGACCCCTCGTGCAGGTGGCCACCACCGCTTCGGACAGCAAGTTCACCTACAAGGCCACGGGCATATCGCGGGTCACCGAGTTCAATTTCAGCGTCGGCTCGACGTCCACCTACACCGCCGCGACCGACGACGTCTCCATTGGGCTCAGCCCGGCCCGGACGAGGATCACGAAGATCTCGGTGTCTCCCGCGCACCTGGTCTACGGGCAGAAGGCCAGGCTCAAGGGAACGGTCCAGTACCTGAACGGCAAGACCTGGACCGACCTGCCGCGGGCCGCTGTCCAACTGTCCGAGGGCAAGACGAAGCTGGGCACCGCGCACGCCAGCGCCAGCGGGTCGTTCTCGGCCTCCCTGCCGAGCACGCACGGGTTCGGGTGGAATGCCGTGGTCCCCGAAGGCAACCTGATCCAGCAGGCGACCGTGACCGGCAACCTGAGCATTGCCGTGCCAACCAAGCTGCAGTCCTTCAAGATCGGGCTCGGGGTCAACGGCGAGGTCAGCGCCAACGGCTGCCTGGAAGTGACGGTGCCGGTCGGGTACGCGCCGCTAACAAAGATCGCAATCCAGTACGCGGCAGCCAGCCGCGGCCCGTGGAAGACCCTGGGCCAGCTCCAACTCCGCGACATCGACGCATCGCCGCGCGCCTGCGGCGCCGCCACCGAGTCGTATTTCAGCGGGAGCATCCGGGTGAAGCTCGCCAACG
>JASHOL010000001.1 GCA_030041135.1 Streptosporangiaceae bacterium
CTGGCGGGTGAGCCGAGTGAGCACGGACCGCGCGGTTCTAGCCAGGGGGCCGGGCACGTCCGCGACCAGGGTGATGGACCGGATAGTCCAGTCCAGGGCCTGGCGCGGCTGCTGCCGGGCCTCGGCCAGCAGTCCGAGCTGTCCGTAAGTCAGCGCCATGCCGGGCCGGTCGGCGAGTTCCCCCTTGATAGTGAGGGATCTGCGGTACCACGCCTCGGCCTCGTCCAGGCGGCTGCGGTACTGGGCGCTGATGCCGAGCTGGTGGTAGGCATCAGCGATGCCCGGCCGGTCGGCGATTTCCTCCCTGATAGTGAGGGATCTGCGGTACCAGGCCTCGGCCTCGTCCAGCTGCCCGCGCTGCTGGGCGGTGATTCCGAGCTGGTGGTAACTGGTGGCCATGCCGGGCCGGTTGCCGAGCCGTTCTTCGATGGCCAGGGACTTGCGGTACCAGTTGTCGGCCTCGTCCAGCTGCCCGCGGTCTTGGGCGATGATGCCGAGCTGATGGTAGGTCAAGGACATGCGCGGCCGGTCGTGGAGTTCCTCGTTGATCGACAGGGCCTTGCGGTTCCAGTCGTCGGCCTGGTCCAGCCGCCCGCTGCGCCGCGCGATCATTCCGAGCTGGTGGTAACTGGCGGCCGCGCCGGACCGGTTGCCGAGCTCATCATTGACGGCCAGGGACCTGCGGTACCAGTCGTCGGCCTCGTCCAGCCGCCCGCGGTCTTGGGCAGTCATGCCCAGTTGGTGATAGATGATCGCGATGTTGCTGCGTGTCCAATAGGTTTCTGGCTGGTTTTGCAGCCAGCCGAGCACGCGCCGATATGCGCGCTCGGCCTGATCCAGCTGACCGGCTTCTACCTGCCGGTTAGCCTCTCGGCCGGTCAGGTACGCCCACAGGCGGGCGGCCGGGCTGCCCGCGGCGGGAGTGTCGCGGCCGGGTTCTGTGGCGGCGGCCAGGATCCGGTCCGTCCAGGCGCTGGCCTCGGTACGCAGGCCGCGGGTATCCCAGTAGTTGCCTAATGCCCGCACGATGCCGTCGGCTTCCTCCCACATGCTGTGGTCGAGAGCGTGGCTGAGCGTAGCGCCGAGGGTCAGCCGATGCAGGCCGAGGATTGCGTAGGCAAGGGCGGCGTCCCCTGATGCGATCTCCGCGGCCAGCCACCGGGCGAAGTCGGCGTAGGCGGCGCACAGGGCGTTGCTGGCCGCGTCCCGATCGGGCTTGTAGCCGTCCGGATCGTCTGCATGCCAGGCGGAGGTGAGATAGGCGGGCAGGGCGGGATGGATCCGGTACATGCCCCCGCTGATGCCTCTCAGCAGCCCGACCCTGGCGGCGTCCCCCAGCACCTGAGCCCACTGCTCTTCGCTGATGTCGGCGAACCGGGCCGGGACCCCGCCGACGGCGGAGAACACTGACAGGACTTGCTCGTCGGCGATGTCGTGGAACAGGCTCACCGCTGGCAGGAGCCGTCTGGATTCCTGGTCCAGGTGGGTCCAGGAGTAGGTAATGGACGCACCGAGGGAGGACAGCCGGCCGCCCGGTTCCTGATCGCCGGCTGCCAGGGGGACGGTGCCCTGCAGCCCGGCCAGCAGCGCCGCGGGGTCGGTGGTGTCGAGGCGCGGCAGGATCAGCCGCATGGAGAGGGGATGGCCGTCGAGCCAGTCCAGCAACTCCCCGAACGCCCTCGACTGCCTCCTGGCCTGCGCGGCCGGGTAGGGAGCCAGCAAGTGGCCTGCGTACTCGGCCGCCTCGGCCCGGTCCAGGCCGCCGATGGTGATCCGGCGCACGTCGCCGAGCCATGTTTCCTGGGTACGGCTCGTGATCAGGATCGTGCCGCGCGAGTGGTTGCGGGCCCAGAGCAGGAAGTCGCGCAGATGCCCGGACGACACCTCGTCGAGAGGCGGGGTTGCTCCCGCGGGGTCGGGCATCTCGCGGGTGGTCTCGAAGTTGTCCCACACCACCAGCACCCGGTACTGCGCTAGGAGTCGCTTGACCGCTTCCAGTCGGCCCGCTGGTTCGAGCAGGGCGAAATCCTGGCCGAAGGCCTGCAGGCCGAGGCTGTTGACAGCGCCGTCGAGGCCGAAGCTGGCCAGGCCAGGTTCGAACGCGTACCAGTGCACCAGCGATCGCCTATCGGTGCCTCCGGTGTCGCGCTGCCACCGCGCGAACCCCTTCGCGACCTCGGTCTTCCCGGTCCCGCCCGGCCCGGTCAGCACCACGACATGCTGCAGCCGGGCGGCGGTTTCCACCTGCCAGAACAGGTCATCGCGGCCCACGAACAGCCCGCCGGACGGAGCGAGCGGGTCAGCCGGCTGGTGCTGGACGGCCGGGCCGGCCCGGATCTCGTCGAGGATTGCGCCCAGCGGCGCCTCCCCAGCCGGGCGCGCGATGACGGCCTGGGGGAAGGAGACGTCGCGGCGCATGTAGTGCACAGGAACCAGCCAGTCCGCCAGCGGCAGGTCCCCCTTCCGGCTCGGCCGCAGGTTCTTCTCCGCTAGCCGCTTCCGGCCCGCGGTGACGGCCTGGCTGATGCTCGCGCCGGTGAACAGCGACTCATAGAACTCGGCCATGAACTCCGCCGCGGCGACGGCATAAACGCTGTAGGCCATCGCCACCACCGCTGCGCATCCCGCGTGCAGCAGCGCACTGGCGACGGAGGCCTCCAGGTCCTTGCCGACCGCGCCGGACTGGCACGCGTTCAGCACCACGACCGGCACCCGCCCCCCGGCCAGCACCTGCGCGACAGCCGACGCGGTTACGTTGTCGGCACCGCCGCCGGGCTTCTCGAACGCCAGCAGCCCCTCTGCGGCCGGGCTGACCATCATCCCCGGACGCCCGCCGGCCAGGATGCCGCCGCCGGCAGTCCGGTTCGGCATGACGCCGTGCCCGTCGAAATGCACTACGTGAAACGGTTCCCCCGCACTAGCCGCCGAGACGACCGCTGTCTTCAGGGCGTCGAGGGTGGGCGGGCGAAGCACCGTCAGGTCAACCTCGCCGCGCACCGTACCCAGCCGTTCCAGTAGGGGCCGGGCCACCATCCGGTAACCGACATCAGTCGTCCCGGCCGGCCGGGAGATCACCATCAGCACCCGCAGCCGACCACCCGGCACCTCCAGCGTGGCTGCCTTGGCCGCCACGGGCAGGCTCCTTGACATCCCGCCGGCACGGAGCGCGACTGGGCCGGTGCCGTCGCGCATCAGCTCCCACGGCAGCCCCAGCATCGGCGGGCTGGCCGACCGGAGCACGATCTCAAGCCCGCGATCCCTGGCCCGCTGATAGGCATCGCGGGCCGGCCCGCCACCGAACACTGATGCGAAGACATCTTCCCCCCAGCCGGCCAGCCGGTCCCCGATCGCCGCGCCGCGGTCCTCCCACACGCCGAACGGTGCCTGCAGGTAGTCCTCCAGGTACCAGCGCAGGTCCTCCAGGGCATCCCCGTCCAGCGGCCAGGCCAGCGCCTCACGGGACACCTCTTCGGGAATCTCGCCCTCAGCCCACCGCAGAACCTTGGCCTGGCCGTCGGCGCCCAAGTCCACGACCAGCCGGTCCGGCACGGCCCACCCCTCTGTCAGGAGTCAGGAACCACGGCAGCAAACTCGCCACAAGCATGTACAGCCAATCACGAAACGGCTAAGCCAATCCAGAAGCCATTAGCCGGGCGCAACCAGGCTCGCAGGCGTAGGACTTCGCGGCGCGCGCCAGTCCCGGTGAGCGGCCGGAAAACCGTTCGACACCCGCGCGGATCCTCGCCACGGTGTGGGGGTGGGCGTGCCTGATGACTTCACGACCGGTGACCTCAGGGAGATGCAAGGGCTGGCGCAGCGGGTCACCGCGCTGCGGCCGGAACTGCTCGGCGGCGAGGCGACCTTCGGCGAGCTGGCCTGGAACTGGGGTAAGGGCCTGGCCGTCGCGGGCGACGCCTGGCGGCGGCGCCTTGTGCACTACGGCGGTGAGCTGGTCGCGTGGGGGTGGGCTTATCTTCCGCACCGCGTTGTGCGGACAGACGGATCGGTAAGCGAGTCCAGGAAGTCCTCGCTGGCCTATCAGTACCATCCTGACCACCCGGAGGTCTTGGGCGAGATCCTGGCCTGGTTCGAGGATGTCACGCCGGACGGGCTCGACCGCTGGGTCACTCCGCCGTCGCCCGACGCCGACGCCATCTCCCGGCTGTCTGCCGGCGGCTACGTGATCGACGAGGAGGCCAACGGGGACGACGGCGACTGGCACCAGTACAACCGCCGGACCCTGGAGGAGATCGAGAAGCCGCAGATCCCTGAAGGTTTCGGCTTCACGACGGCCGCGCAGGCTGGCCCGGCGGCGGCTGTGCGTGCGCACCTCGCCGCGTGGCACCCGTCCGCCTTCAATGCCCGCGCCTACCAGGATGTCCTGGCGACGCCGGGCTACCGCGCCGACCTCCACGTCCTGCTGGCAGCGCCCGGCGGGGCGATGGCCTCGACCGCGGTGCTGTGGTTCGACGAGATGAACCGGACCGCCGAGTTCGAACCGGTCGGGACTGATCCTGACTTCCGGCGCCGCGGTCTCGGGCGCGCGCTGCTGCTGCATGGGATGCATGTCGTCCGGGATTCCGGGGCAACGGAGGTGACCGTTGCCTGCGTGGGGGCACCGAAGCGGCCGGCCGCCAGGAACCTGTACTGCAGCGTGGGCTTCGAGATACTCAACCGCGATCTCGTGCACGTGAAGCGGGCCGTTGAGACCAGATAGCCGATTTGCCCGCCGCCCGGTGAAGCCCTCCTGACGTTGTGCCTGGTTAGGCCGGCGGAGGATGCGAGATTCGAACTGCCCCCAACACGCTTTCCAACACTGCGCGCTCGTGTTCACCCGTGACCGGGACCGTTCGTGACCTGTGCGAACACGATACAGATGGCCGGCAGTGAACGGCGCCGGACGGCGGTGAGTGAGCCACAAACTGAGCCACGTCCGGGCCGAGCCAACGAAGCCGGCCGCCGACCAGTTGCTACCAGCAGAACCCAGGCATGGGGATCGGACCTAGCCGAGGCGACTGGAGCTAGCTCAGCCGAGGCAGCCATTTGCCCGCTTTTCGCGCCAGCGGCCCGCTGACGAACCTGCGGTTCTTATCAAGATCGGCATAGCTCGTTCAGGGTCTTTCGGCAGGACCTTGGACCCTAACTTTCAACGACGCCAGGTATGAGCGTGGACTTAACGGCCGAGGGGGTAGACGGTGAACGTCGAGGTCAGCGCCGCGTCAGAATCGCTTAGCCGTAAAGGCTCTGCTCAGACGCCGGCGCAGCAGGAATCATCGGCTGCTGGCCCGGTCATCGAGGTCCGCGGCCTGCGCAAGACCTACGACGGCACCGAGGCGATAGCGGGTATTGATCTTGCGGTGCGCGCTGGAGAGGTATTCGCGTTCCTCGGGCCAAACGGCGCGGGCAAGACCACGACTGTCGAGATCTTGGAGGGATACCGGCGCCGTACCGGCGGAGAGGTCTGCGTTCTCGGCGCCGACCCTGCCAAAGCAGGAAGAGACTGGCGGGCACGCATCGGCGTGGTCCTGCAGGAATCCGAGCCGGAGGCCGAGCTGACCGTGCAGGAGTGCCTATCTTTGTACGCCGGGTATTACCCGAGACCCCGACGGGTCGGTGAGACGCTAGAGCTCGTTGGACTGGCCGATCGCCGCGGCGCCCGGTGCGGCCGGTTGTCGGGTGGCCAGCGCAGGCGCTTGGACGTAGCGCTAGCGCTGATCGGCGACCCGGAGCTGATCTTCCTCGACGAGCCGACCACTGGCTTCGATCCAGCAGCCCGGCAGTCGGCCTGGCAAGTGATCGCCGGGCTCCGCGACCTCGGCAAGACAGTCTTTCTGACCACGCACTACATGGAAGAGGCCGAGTACCTGGCCGACCGGATCGCCGTTCTGGCGGCCGGACGAATCGTGGCTGAGGGCACCGCGGCGACCCTCGGTGGTCGTGACACCGAGGCGTCCATCATCAGCTTCACTCTGCCGCCAGAAGTTCCCGCAGCCGATCTGCCACCGGCACTGACGGCCTCGGTGACCATCACGGCCGGCGGCCAGGTAGAAGCGACGACCAAGAGCCCGCTGGGCCTGCTGGGTGTGCTAGCCGAGTGGGCCGCGGCGAGGGGTGTCGACCTTCCCGACCTTGACGTCCACCGGCCCACCCTCGAGGACGTTTACCTGCAACTCACCAGGGTGTCGCGATGACCGCCGTTACCGAACGCCGCCCAGCCGGAACCAGGCGGCAGCTGCCTGGCCTCATCGCTCACGAGTTCGGTGCTGACTTCCGCTGCTTCCGGCGCAACATCCAGAGCGTGTTCTTCACGCTCGTTCTGCCCGCGCTGTTCTTGGTGATCCTGGCCTCGATCTTCCGCAGCGCCACCGTCAGGGTGCCCGGCGGGAGCATGAAGGAATCCGAATACTACGTGCCGGGCATCATCGCCTTCGGCCTGATTGCTGCCGCGTTCTCCAACCTGACCGTCACCGTGGTGCGCAATCGCGAGTCCGGGATCTACAAGCGCCGCCGGGCCACGCCGCTGCCCGCCACCGCCGTCATCGCCGGCCGCGCCCTGGTGGCCATCCTGACCGCGGTGGCCATCACGGCCCTGCTGCTCGGAATCGGCTGGGCCGCGTACGGTGCGTCCATCCCTGGCCGCACCGCCCCGGCCTTCATCGTTGCCGTGGTCCTCGGAGCGGGCGCGTTCTGCTGCCTCGGCTTCGCGGTAGCCAGCTTCATCCGCACGGTCGATGCCGCCCAGCCCGTGGTCCAGGCCATCGTGCTGCCGCTGAGCTTCATCTCAGGGGTGTTCATCGCTACCTCCGAGCTGCCCGCCTGGCTTGCTGACATCGGCAAGGTATTCCCTGTTCAGCACCTGGTCGCAGCTCTTCTTGCCGCCTACAACCCGCACACCACCGGGTCCGGATTCCGCTGGGGCGACCTGGCGATCGTGGCCGCCTGGGGCGCAGCAGGGCTGATCATCGCCGTGCGCCGGTTCAACTGGCTCCCGCGCGGCAGCTGAACGTTTCTCATAGAGAACCCGGATACAGGAGGCCAGAAATGCCCAGCGCGACTCTTTCAAAGACCATAACCGCCGACGAGGCCGCCGACGCTCTCCAAGGCAGACTCGGCGACGGCTATAAGGTGACCCGGCACGGCAGCGACTCGCTGAGCGTGCACCACGGGCCGCTGGCATTCGCCACGGTGCGCCTCGGGCGAGACGGCAGCGCCACGACCTTCCACGTCCACGGTGGCGGGCTGATCGTCGGCCGCATCGTCAACGAGTTCGGCATCGCCAAGACGGTGACAACGGCGATCAAGGACAGCTTCGGCGCAGCTAACGCCAGCTGACCATCCCAACCGGTACATGGCCCGAGGCCACGCCCGCGGCGGCTAGAGCCAGACGCGGAACTGCCCCAGGACTCAGGTCAAGCCACTAAGCAAACCGAGCGCGCGGTTTCTCAGTCCAGGCGAGACCACTGTGCACCCGTCGCGTGCAGCTTGCTCCTGAGCGCAGTCCAGCCTGCCGAGGTTCCGCCAAGCCGGGCCGGATCAAGAACACGGACGGGACATGGCGATGGTCAACGCCCTTGCTGCCGCGAGTGGCGTCCGAGTAGCTGCGGGCCTTGCGGCCGGATGACGGCCGCTGACGCAGTTGAGCATCGCCGCAGGTTAGGTGCGGCGGAGGATGCCAGATTAAAGGTCGCGAGGGGTTTCCCCAACACGCTTCCGCGGCGTGCGCATTTCCACACCTTCAGCGTCCGCGGCAAGGACGTTTGCGCAGCTCAGGTCGCGGAGGATGCGAGATTCGAACTCGCGAGGGGTTGCCCCCAACACGCTTTCCAAGCGTGCGCCCTAGGCCACTAGGCGAATCCTCCGCGGCAAGCCTACAGACAGCCGCGAGGTGTCCGCTCCTGGTCTAGGGCCGAGGCCGGACCTAGCCGGTATCGGTTCGGCCCGGCTCTCGGGCTTGGCTAGACTGGCGGTCAGACCCCTCGCACGGCGTTCATCCCGCCAACCCCCCCAGGGCCGGAAGGCAGCAAGGGTACGCGGGCTCTGTCGGGTGTGCGGGGGGTCCCTTACCTTCCCGCGAGGATGAGGTCATGGCAGGCGACGCCCCCAGTCCCGTAGCCACCCCTGGCGAAGCGGATGCCCCGCGGCCAGGCCTGCCCGCAGCCCGGCTGGCGCTCTACCGCCGGTACAGACCCGGCAGCTTTGCCGAGGTCAAGGGCCAGGACCAGGTCACCGAGCCGCTGCGGCAGGCGCTGCGCAGCGGCCGGGTGCACCACGCCTACCTGTTCAGCGGCCCGCGCGGCTGCGGCAAGACCTCCAGCGCGAGGATCCTGGCGCGGTCCCTCAACTGCGAGCAGGGCCCGACTCCCGACCCCTGCGGGGTATGCGCGTCGTGCGTGGCCCTGGCCCCGGCCGGGCCGGGCAGCATCGACGTCATCGAGATCGACGCCGCCTCCCACGGTGGCGTCGACGATGCGAGGGATCTGCGAGAACGGGCCTTTTATGCCCCGGTGTCCGGCCGCTTCAAGATCTACATCATCGACGAGGCCCACATGGTCACCCGCGAGGGCTTCAACGCGCTGCTCAAGCTGGTCGAGGAACCGCCGCCGCACCTGAAGTTCGTGTTCGCCACGACCGAGCCGGAGAAGGTTATCCCGACGATCAGGTCCAGGACACATCACTACCCGTTCCGCCTGGTCCCGCCCGCGGTGCTGCGCGCGCTCCTGGAGCAGATCCTGGACAGCGAGGGCGTGCCGTACGAGCCCGCGGTGCTGCCGGTCGTCATCAGGGCCGGAGCGGGCTCGGCCAGGGACGCGCTGTCGGTTCTGGATCAGCTCATCGCGGGCTCGGACGAGGGCGGGCTTCGGTACGACCGGGCTATCGCGCTGCTTGGCTACACCGACGACAGGATGCTCGACGAGGTCGTGGAGGCGTTCGCGGCCGGGGACGGCGCGGCCGTGTTCCACGCCATCGACCACGTGGTGGAGGCCGGGCATGATCCGCGCCGGTTCGCGGCCGACCTGCTCGACCGGCTGCGTGATCTGATCATCCTGAAGGCCGTGCCCGACGCTGGATCCAGCGGGCTGATCGACGCTCCGGCCGACCGGCTTGAGCAGATGCGGACCCAGGCGGGCAAGTTCGGCCAGGCCGCGCTGGCCAGGGCCGCCGAGGTCATCAGCGCCGGGCTGGTCGAAATGCGCGGCGCGACGTCGCCGCGGCTGCTGCTCGAGCTGATGTGCGCCCAGGTCCTGCTGCCGGCCGAGGGCAAGGGGGACGACGCGCTCGCGGCCCGGCTCGACCAGCTCGAGCGCAGGCTGTCG
>JASHOL010000095.1 GCA_030041135.1 Streptosporangiaceae bacterium
ACCGGGTTGCGCTTGTGCGGCATGGCCGACGAGCCGCCGCGCGGGCCACCGGCCGCAGCCGCGCCGCGGCCGGCGGCCCCCTCCCGTATCTCGGCGACCTCGGACTGGGCTAGCAGCGTCACGTCCCTGGCGATCTTGCCGACGGCCGCGCAGCAGCCTGCCAAAGCCGCGGCAAGCTCGATAACACGCAGCCGGTCAGTGTGCCAGGCCAGCACCGGCGCGGCCAGGCCGAGCTCTTCGGCGAAGAACATGACAACCTGCGGCCCGGCCGTGCCGAGCACGGACAGCGTCCCGGCCGCCCCACCCAGCTGGACCGCGAGCCTCTGCGCGGCCAGCCGTTCGATCTGACGCCGAGCGTCGTCCAGCGCGGTCAGCCAGCCGGCTGCGACCAGCCCGAAGGTAACCGGCACCGCCTGCTGGAGCAGGGTGCGCCCGGCCAGCACGGTCCGGGCATGCGCGGCCGCGAGGCTGGCCGCGGCCGACGCGCTGGCATCCAGATCGGCCCCCACCTGCTCAAGCACGCCGCGCGCGAGCAGCATGAGGGCGGTATCGATGATGTCCTGGCTCGTCGCTCCGTAGTGCACGGCGCTGGCGGCGAACTCGGGCACTCGGCCGGTCAGGGCCCGAACGAGCGCCGGCACCGGGTTACCAGCGGCGGCGGCCTGCGCGCCGATCGCCTCCAGGTCGTAGTGCTCGGCCCGGGCGGCGCCCGTGACAGCATCGCCCGCGCCAGCGGGCGCGAGGCCGGCCCGCTCCAGCGCGCGGGCGAGGCCAGCCTCCGCGTCGAGCATCGCCTGCAGCCACGCCGCGTCACCGACGTCGCAGTGGCCATGGCCGAAGAGCCCGCCGAACAGCAGACCGCGGCTAGTCGTCATCTGCCCATGATCTCGCGTCGCTCCCTGCCTCTGGCCGGCCTGTGGCCGGCGGCCGTCTGCGGGCTATTGTCTGCAGGTATGGGCATGAATTCCACCCCCCAGGGCGGGCCGTCGCTACCGCAGCAGCGCAAGCTCCTCACCGAGATTCCCGGCCCGAGGTCCAGGGAGCTACTTGAACGCCGGCAACGCAGCGTGGCCCGCGGGCTCAGTCACGTGCTGCCGGTCTTCGTGGCTGCCGCGGGCGGCGGGGTCGTCGTGGACGTCGACGGGAACTCGCTCATCGACCTCGGCTCGGGCATCGCCGTCACGACCGTGGGCAATAGCGCCGACCTGGTCGTCGACCGGGTAACCGAGCAGGTGGGCCAGTTCACTCACACGTGCTTCATGGTCGCCCCGTACGCGGGCTACGTAGAGGTGTGCGAGCAGCTGAACAAGCTGACGCCGGGCGACCACGACAAGCGGTCGGCGCTGTTCAACTCCGGCGCCGAGGCGGTGGAGAACGCTGTCAAGATCGCCAGGCATGCCACCGGCCGGGATGCCGTCGTCGTCTTTGACCACGCCTATCACGGGCGAACCAACCTGACGATGGCCATGACCGCCAAGAACATGCCCTACAAAGAGGGCTTCGGGCCCTTCGCGGGCGAGGTGTACCGGGTGCCGATGGCCTACCCGTTCCGCTGGCCGGGCGGCCCTGACAAGTGCGCGGCCGAAGCCCTGGACGTGGTTACCGGCCTGATTCACGCCCAGGTAGGCGAGGAGAACGTCGCCGCCGTCGTGATCGAGCCGATTCAGGGCGAGGGCGGATTTATCGTTCCGCCCGATGGCTTCCTGCCCGGCCTGGCGAAGTTCTGCCGGGCCAACGGCATCCTGTTCGTCGCCGACGAGATTCAGTCGGGTTTCTGCCGCACCGGCGACTGGTTCGCCTGCGACTACGAACACGTCGTGCCCGACTTGGTCACAACGGCGAAGGGCATAGCCGGCGGGCTGCCGCTGGCCGGCGTGACCGGCCGTGCCGAGATGATGGACGCCGTGCACCCAGGCGGGCTCGGCGGCACCTACGGCGGCAATCCGGTGGCCTGCGCGGCCGCGCTCGGCGCGATCGACACGATGCTCAAGGAGGACCTGCCCGCCAAGGCCAGGGTTATCGAGACCCTCATGCTGCCGCGGCTGCAGGAACTGGCCGCCGCACATCCGGTAATCGGCGATGTCCGGGGACGCGGCGCGATGCTCGCGATCGAGCTAGTCCGGCCCGGAACGCTCGAGCCCGACTCGGCTGCGGCGGCCAAGGTCGCCAAGACCTGCCATGCCGAGGGCATGATCACCCTGACTTGTGGTACTTACGGCAATGTACTGCGGTTCCTTCCGCCGCTGGTGATCGGCCAGGCGCTGCTGGACGAGGGGATTTCCATCCTGGAGGACGCCTTCGCGCGACTCTAACGCCGGGCGGGTTACTTCTGCGCCTGTTAGCCGCCGGTCCCGGCCAGGCGCTCGATCGCGTCCTTGTACTGCTGCGCTACTGCCAAGACCCCGGCGGCATGCTGGTCGGGGTGCACGTCGGCTTCGGTCGCACGCTGGCCAGGGGAGCGGTGAGTGAGCTCAAGTCTGGTGCCAGCGCCGACCGGCTCATAGCGGAAGGTCATCTCGTCGAACGGCGCCGTCACCAGGCGCGTCACCCGCCCGCCGGGCGAGGCCGCAGCCAGCAGGCTGACCTGCCCAGCGAGCACGCCGTCGGGCCGGCGCCTGACATAGAACCGCATCCCGCCTACCCGATCAGGGGCCGGGGTGCCAGGCACCTGGCCGAAGTACAGCACACTGGCCGGCTGCAGCGCCCGGCCCAGCTCGATCGTGCCGAGAAGGCCGCGGACAGTTTCGAGCGGCAGGCCGATTTCGACACTGGCTGACGCCTCGGCCGCCGGTCCGGGCGGTGGGCTCGTCAGGCAGGCTTGCCGCAATGCCTCCGGCATGCCGGCGCCGGCCGGCGGCCGGCGCCCGTCCGCGATCTCGCCCAGCGCGGCGAGCCAGCCCCTCACCTCGCGGCGCAGCTCCGCCTCGGCATCGATCCTGGCCGGCCGGCCGACAGTCCAGGTCGCGGTTATCCGCAGCGCGGTCCCGCGCCGGCCTGGCTCAACCGAGAGCGCCCAGGTGGCCCGGCCGCCCGAGGTCTGCAGGCAGAGCTGCCGACCCGGCGTCTGGCCGGTGACGGTCAGGACCGCGGGGTACGCGCCCGCGTCCCCCGCCGCCAGGTAGAAGCGGAGCCGGCCAGGCTCCTCTCCCGGCCCGACCGGCGCAAGCGGATCGGCCAGGCCGAACGTCATGCAGCCGCCGGGCCGGGCCGACCACGCCTGCGGGCTGCTGAGCAGCGACCACGCCGCGTCAGGTGCGGCCGTCACAGTGATCGACTGGTCGGCACGCACGGTGGATTCCCACACGGGTCCTCCGCAGGCCGGCCCTAGGAGTGAACGATCTGGTTGTTGTGGCAGAAGTGCACGCGGCCGTGGACCGACTGGATGCGGCGCACAGAGGTGCGCCAGGCCGCCACATCGCTCGCCTGGCCGTCAGGCAGGTCATCGCTGTCGGGATCCCGGTACTGCCGCGGAGTGTAGGCCGCGTCCCCGATCAGCAGATCCGACGTGCCGTCGGCGGCCTCCACCCGAACGGACTGGTGGCCGATGGTGTGGCCTGGCGTGGTAATGACTGACAGTCCGGGCAGTATCTCGGTGTCGCCGTCAAGCAGCTCGAAACGCGCTCCCATGAAGTCAAACCAGTCGGCGAGCTTTGGCGACTCCCGGCGAGCGCGGTCAAGCTCCGTCCGCTGGACGTAGAACGCCGCGTGCTTGAATACCGCGTTCTGGCCACAGTGGTCGAAGTGCAGGTGAGTGTTGATGACCAGGCCGATGTCCCCAGGGGTCATGCCGTGCTCGTCCAGGACGTCCGCAACCGAGCGGTTGACCACCCGCCAGTCGCTGAGCCACTTCTGCGGGCCGCCGACGCCGGTGTCCACCAGCACGGCTCCGCCCGGATAGGTGACCACGAAGCCATGTACCGGCCACTCAAGGCCGTCGACGCCGCGCAGGGTCGCCAGCTGCAGCCGCCTTACTTCCAGCGCCATGGGCGCACCACCCTCCGGATCGCAACGGCACCAGCGCCGGCACTCAGTCGTAGACCATAGCCGCCGACCCGCCCAGCTGAGCCTGAGGGCTATCCGAGCTGGTCAGGATGCGAAGCGGCGTTGCTCAAGCGCAACCCGCTGAAACCAACGGTCGAGCTCGCCACCAGCCGCCAGAACGGCCAGACCGACGGCGCGATCCGGAGCTCGATTCGCGCGCCAGCGTGCAGGCCCACGAGGTCGTCGATGACTTCCCGTCCGACCGCTTCTACCGGTTCGTCGCAAACCCAGTAACCGCCCACCTGGTCGTGCGGCCGGAACGCCTCCGCCGGAAGCCGGTAGGCATACAGCCGGCAGGCCTGCATGCGCGCAAGCCAGCCGCCCTCCATGACGTGGATCCGGTCCGCGGCGCCAGGCAGGAAGAAGCGCTCCCGATCCTCGCGCGAGGTAACCGACACCGGCCATATGCAGCCACGCGGGCAATCCCTGGGGAACCAGAACAGCGGCGCATGGCGCGTGTCAACGGCCCACACCAGCGGCTGGGCGGTGGGGTTGGTCGCGGGCACATGCGGCCGGAACCGGCCAAGCGAAGGATCCTCGCTGAAGTGCCATAGCGCGAACGGCCCTTCACCCTCATACGGCGGCGCGGGCTCGCGCGGGAGCAGGTGCTCGGGATAATGCGCGCCCATCGGCACGAGTCTGGCACGCGCTCACCTGGCTCGGTCGGTGGCCCGCGCAGCTTCCTACGCGGCGGCCACGCAGTTTCTTACGGGCGGCCGATTAGTCCAAGCCCGCCAGCCCGTCTTGTACTCCGGCGGCCCGACCAGCCGCGGATCTAGCGGAGGAGGTTGACATGAACCCCGGCAGCGCGGCGGCGCACGCTAGCGTAGTGCCGGTGAGCGCTCCCGGCCGCCCCCGCGAAGATGAGGTGACGTTGCTCGGCCTGGCCATGGCGGGCGACGACGGCGCGTTCGGCGACCTTGTCGAGGGCTACCGCGCAGAGCTGCGCTCCCACTGCTACCGGATGCTCGGATCGGTGCACGATGCCGACGACGCCTTGCAGGACGCGCTCCTCCGCGCCTGGCGCAACCTGCCTCGGTTCGAGGGACGCAGCTCGCTCCGCGCTTGGCTCTACGCGATCGCGACCAACAGCGCGCTCGACATCACCAGGCGCCGGTCAAGGCGCGAGCTGCCGGTCAGCTTCGGCCCGGCCGGCGCGGCAGGAGCAGATCTCGCGGCCGCCCTTCCCGATGCCGTCTGGCTTGAGCCCTTCCCCGACCAGTGGCTGGCCGGCGATCCGCCGTCTTTGCCGGAGGCGCGATATGACCAGCGCGAGAGCGTAGAGCTGGCCTTTATCGTCGCGCTCCAGCACCTGCCGCCACTGCAGCGCGCCGTCCTGATCCTGCGAGACGTGCTTGCCTTCTCCGCTGCCGAGGTGGCAGGCCAGCTCGGCACGTCGGCGGCCGCGGTCAACAGCGCGCTGCAGCGGGCGCACGCGGCCGTGCAGCGCGGACTGCCGGCCCGCGGGCAGCAGGTGACGCTGCGCGAACTCGGTGACCAGCGCGTCCGGGAGATCGCGCAACGCTACGCCGACGCAATCGAGCGCGGGGACGCGGATGCGCTGATCAGCATGCTCACGCGGGATGCGACGTGGTCGATGCCGCCGATTCCGACCTGGTTCCAGGGCCATCAGGCCGTCAGGGAGTTCATGGTCAGCGGCCCGTTGATGGAGCGCTGGAAGCACCGGCCCGCAGCGGCGAACGGACAGCTTGCAATCGGGTGCTACCTGCCTGCTCGGGCGTCCAGCGGCTACGTCCCGGCCGTGATTGACGTGCTGACGCTGCGCGGCGACAAGATCGCCGCGGTCACCGGATTCCTGCTCGCTGAGGTCCGGGACCGCGAGCAAACCACGGTGGTGCCAGGCGCGGAGATATTCGCGCGCTTCGGGCTCCCGGCCGCGGTGCCCTGACACCGCGGGACCGGCAGTCTCACCGTCGGCGGGCCGCCCACGGTATCGTGGGCGAAGCCGGCGGGTCCACCGAGTGCGCGCTGCCTGCGGGCAAGCTAGCCAAGAGGATGACGTTGACGACTACCGGCGTGGCCATCGTTACCGGCGCCGGATCGGGACTCGGCCGAGCCATCGTCAGGAAGCTCCTGACCAACGGGTGGAAGGTCGCGGCCGCCGGGCGCCGGGATCTGCCGCTGCGCGAGACCGTCACAGCTGGTGCCTGGTCGCCTGACGCCGCGCTGGCGATGTCCGCGGATGTCACGGCTCCCGAATCCGTCGCCGCGTTGTTCACGGCGGTTCGCGACCGCTGGCACCGGCTCGACCTCCTGGTCAATAACGCGGGCGTATTCGGTCCCGCGGGTGCAGTCGATGAGCTCACCGTCCCCCAGTGGCGGCAGATCGTCGACACGAACCTGACCGGGTCCTTTCTCTGCGCGCAGCACGCGGTGCGCATGATGAAAGGACAGGAACCCATGGGCGGCAGGATCATCAACAACGGTTCGATTTCCGCGCACAGCCCGCGGCCCCGCAGCGCGGGCTATACGGCAACCAAGCACGGGATCACCGGTCTTACCAAATCGATCGCGCTGGACGGCCGGCAGTTCGACATCGCGTGCGGCCAGATCGACATCGGCAACGCGGCCACCGAGATGACCCAAGTAATCGGCCGCGGCGCGGTTCAAGCCGACGGCTCGGTAATCCCCGAGCCAACGTTTGACGCGGACTACGTGGCTGACGCGATCCTCTACATGGCCTCGCTTCCGCTAGATGCCAACGTGCAGTTTCTGACCATAACGGCCACGAAGATGCCCTTCATCGGGCGAGGCTGACGGCTGCCGGCCGCGCGTGCGCCGAATCCGGCCCAGGCCGCTGTGCAAGGTCACCGGCCCAATCCGCTGTGCAAGGTCATCATGGGGCGGCATGATGCAGTTATGGCCGCTATGGACGCTTTCCTGTCTATGATCGGCGATTTGGCGGCCGGGGTCGCGGCCGTCGCGGCCCTTGCGGGCGCCCGCTATGCACGGCAGACCGTCCGCGAGGCCCGTGCCGAGCGGCTTGAAGCCGAGCACGTCCGGCTCGTCCGCCGGCTCGAGTGGGTCGGCGAGACGATCGAGCACATCGACCGGCTAGCCGAAGATGATCAGCACTCGCGCCCGGTCGGGGAGGCGTGGCGCCGCGGGCGGCACCTGCTGGCGCAGGGCTTCGTCGGACTCGACAGCCGGCTGCCACGCACCGCGGAGCTGACCCGGTGCGCCGACCCCTACAGCGCCAGGTCAATCGCCAGGCTCGCCCGCGAGGAAGTCGGTGGTGAACTCCAGCGCCTAGCGCGTGAGCAAGCACGCCGGCACGAAGACCGGGCCGGCAGCGACCACGCCCGCGCTAGCCCGGCTGGACCGGCCTGGGCCGCGCGGCTGTCTGAGACGCGGCCTCCTGGCCGCCGCCGCGAGTCCCCGCCGGAAGTCCAGGCCCACCATCAGCATCGCCTGCGACGCAGCAGCGGCGGCTAGCCGGGACGCGGCAGCACGCAGGAGGCCGACGGCTACCTAGCGACGGTGTGCCACGCCGGAAACCGGCGGCCGGACGCCACGCCGGTTCAGGACTTGCCGCGGTTCCTGGCCGCCAGAATGATCTGCGTGACGAGATGCCTGCTGACCTTCAGCTTGCCCGCAATCTCGTCGGGCCGAAGTCCCTGCTCGTTGTACAGCAGCGCAAGCCTTTCTTGCGAGGCTGTCCAGGGGTCGCGGCGGGCCGGCGCTGACTGGCGCGGCTTCGATCCCGGCGC
>JASHOL010000096.1 GCA_030041135.1 Streptosporangiaceae bacterium
CGCCGATGGCCGAGATCACCACGGTCCCCGGGATGCCGGCGCTGGCCTGGTCCAGGATCCGGGTCAGTGCCGCGAGCTCAGCGGCGCGGCCGGTAAAACCGGGAACTGCCCTGGGCAGCTGCCGCGGCGTCACGGACTCCCGGCCCTCTGAGCTGTCCGGGGCGATTCCCGCGGCGAGCAGCTCCTCGATCCGGTCAGCCGAAATCCCTAATGCCCGCGCCAGCCTAGGCCGCAGCGACGGCAGCGGCTCTGTCGCGCCGCGTTCCCACCGCACCACCGTGGTCCGCTCCACGCCCAGCCGCTCGGCCAGCTGTTCCTGGGTCAGGCCCAAGGCCTTGCGGCGCTTGGCCAGCTGCCGCCTAGCTACTACGGTTCTTGCCCCACCGTCCGGCATCGCCAGCAACCCCCGCCGTCCGAATGGCCGTTGAACTCCTGTTATCAGCCTACGCCCGAGCGCCGGTGCGGGCTGGCCGCCAGCGGACTCACTGACTGTCCGAGGAGGCCAGACGACCCGCTGCAACATTCACGCCACATTCGCGCTCTGGTCGCGGCGGACCGCAGCCGGTTCGATGCAAGTGGTCGTTTCCGGACATCCGCACTAGTCACTGAGGGGGATCCGCCATGCGGCGTTCGTTCCTGATCGGCGCGGCTCTCATGGTTGCGGTCGGGGGCGGCTCGGCTCTGGGCGCCGGGCCAGCGACCGCTGCGAGCCCGGCGCCGGCCGTGCTGCTGGTCTGCAACGGCAGTACCGCTCCGTGCCCGGCAGGGCACGGGCCCTACTACCGCACCGTTCAGGGCGCGGTCGATGCCGCGCACCCAGGCGACTGGATCCTCATCTACCCGGGCGTGTACCACGAGAAGAGTACGCAGTGGCCGACGGCGGGTGTCTGGATCGACAAGCCGGACCTGCACCTGCGCGGACTGAACCGCAATCGGGTGATCATCGACGGCAGCAACGGAACGGCCGCTCACCCGTGCCCGTCGGCCGCTGCGGAGCAGGACTTCACGCCGCGTGACGGCATCGTGGTGTGGAAGGCCAGCGGTGTCACCATCCAGAACCTGACCGTGTGCGACTACCTCTCCGGGTCAACCGGCCACGGCAACGAGATCTGGTGGGATGGCGGTTACGGCACGGGGAAGATCGGCATGGGCTCGTTCACCGGGTCGTACCTGACCGCGACGTCGGAGTACGCTCCGGCAACCGGCCTCCAGGGACTGGCGCAGTACGGGATCTTCGCCGACAACTCGCGCGGCCCCGGGCTCATCACCCACTCGTACGCCAGCAACATGGCGGACTCGTCGTTCTACGTGGGCGCGTGCAAGCAGGCCTGCGATACCGAGCTGGCCGATGACACCGGAGTCAACTCCGCGCTCGGGTACTCGGGCACGAACTCGGGCGGGCGGCTAATAATCACCCACTCGGTGTTCGTGCTCAATCACGCCGGCGTGGTACCGAACTCGCAGAACAGCGCCGACGCGCCGCCGCCGCAAGACGGCCGGTGCCCGGGCAGCGCCACGAAGTCCTGCATGTTCATCGAGCACAACCTCATCGAGGACAACAACAACGCGAACACGCCCAACGACGGCGTCGGAGAGGCAGCGCCCGTCGGCACCGGCATCCAGGTCGCCGGCGGCGCGTACGACACGGTGACCGGCAACATCATCGCGAACCAGGGTGCCTGGGGCATCGTCACCAGCGACTATCCCGACCCGGAGACGCCGCCGCCGCCGTCGCACTGCCAGGGCGGCATCGAGAACGACCCGGCTCCGGGAGTCTGCCTGTTCCGGGCCATCGGCAACCGGATCTACGGGAACGTGTTCATCCACGACGGGTTCTTCGGCAACCAGACCAACTCCGACCTAGCCGATGCGACCCTGTCCTCGTACACGCCGCGGAACTGCTTCTTCGGCAACGTCGCCCGCGGCGGAAGGCTCACCTCCGCCCCCGCGCATATCGAGCGCGCGAGTGTGGACGGCAAACCGTGCGGGAAGGCCGGCACCGGCGTTGACGTCGCGCTGAACGACCAGATGATCTGCAACACCGGGGTCGAGCCCTGCCCGCTGCCGCCCGCGGAGGCGCAGTACCCCAAGCAGACTCGCACCGTGATGCTCCCGCTGCCGCGGCTGCCGAGCATGCCCGATCCATGCGCGGGCCTGCCGAAGAACGCGTTCTGCCCCTGAATTGCCCGGATAGGGGAACGAAGTCGTGACCGAACTCGACCGGACCGCAATGGCGGACCGCACCGCAATGCCCTGCGGGCAGCCGGCATTGCTGGTCACCACCCACGAGCTGTCGAAGCTCGTGCTCAGCGACCCACGGTTCAGCCGTGAGGCCGATCCTCGGGGGGGACCGTCCCCACGAGAGAGGCGAAGGAGATGAAGATGAAGAAGCCTCGCAGATTCATGATGAAGACCGGAATCATCGCGGTCGCCGTAGCCGCGACCGCGGTGATGTCGGTCACCGCGGCTCTGGCCGCACCGCACAACACCGCGCATGCGGCAGCGGACACAGCGGCGCGTGCCGCAGCGGCACCTAAAGGGATCCGCCTGAACGGGGCGTACGACAACTGCCCCAACGGAGACTGGTGCATCTTCACGGGCCCGAATGGCACGGGAGGGCGCCTGGCGCATGCGGGGGATTCGTCGTCCATTGGGGACTTCAGGAGCAAGGACCAGTCGTTCGCGAACCGAACCTCCGGGCTAGTCCGGTTCTACTACCACCCCTCCTACGGAGGCGCCCGGGTGTGCCTCAACCACGGCCAGTACGCCAACTACGCCTACTATTACGCCTTCTACCTACCGGGCGGCGCCACGAGCACAGCCAGCGGACAAGGGATCACGACATTCCAGGAGATTGCGTCGGTACTTGTCGGCGGCGGGAACTGCGGTAACGCTCTCCCGCTCCCGTAGGCATGTTCGGTACGCGGCCCGGGCGCGAGGGCCCGGGCCGCGCGCCCGAACCTCCGGTTTCTCGGTTGCGCCCCAGTGCCACCGCGCCAGCGCCGGCAGCGGACTCACCGACTGTCCGCGCACGCCAGATCATCCTCTGCAACATTCGCGCGACAAGGAGACCGCAATGGCGGACAGCACCGCAACCACCGAGGGAATCGCCGAGAGGACGCCGCGCAGTTATCCGTTCAGCCGCAACCGGCTCGAGCTTGACCCTGTGGAGGCGCGGCTGCCGCAGGAGGAGCCGGTAAGCCGGGTGCAGATGCCATACGGCCGTCCCGCGTGGCTGGTGAGTACCCACGAGCTGTCGAAGCTCGTGCTCAGCGACCCGCGGTTCAGCCGCGAGGCGACTTTGGTGGGAGATAATCCCAGGGAGAGCCCGGTCGACTACGCCCAGGTCGCCGAGAGCATCCTGAGCATGGATCCGCCGAAGCACACCCGGATCCGCCAGCTCGTCGGGAAGGCGTTCACGCCGCGCAGGGTCGAGGCAATTCGGCCCTGGGCCCGCCAGATCGCGGCCGGCCTGATTGACGACATGCAAGCCGCAGGTCCGCCCGCCGACCTGGTCCGGAGCTTCTCGTATGCGTTCCCGGCCATCGTGATATGCGAGCTGCTCGGCATCCCCGACGCCGACCGGCACGAGTTCCGCGGCTGGACCGACGGGATGGTGTCGACCTCCGCAGCCAGCCCGGAGGAGCACCAGGAGATCTTGCTGAACCTGTTCAGCTATTTCGAGCGGCTAGTCGCGGAACGGCGGCGGCGGCCAAGTGAGGACCTGCTCACCGGGATGGTCCAGGCTCGCGACAACGAGGACCGGCTTACCGAAACCGAGCTGGTGTTCCTCGGCATGACCCTGCTGGTCGCTGGTTACGAGACCACCGCGAACGACATCACCAACCAGGTGTACACGCTGCTCGCCCACCCGCGGCAGCTCGCCCAGCTCCGGGAGCGCCCGGAGCTGATCCCTGAGGCGGTCGAGGAGCTGTTGCGGTTCATCGTGCTCGGCGACGCGGTCAACGCGAGGAACGCAACCGTCGACATTCAGCTCGGTGACGTGATGGTCCGGGCCGGTGAGCCCGTGCTGTGCAGCCTGGCTGCAGCCTGCCACGACGAGAGCGTCTTCGATCATCCCGCCGAACTCGACATCACCCGCCAGCCCAACCCGCACCTGGCATTCGGCTACGGACCGCACGTCTGCCTCGGTGCCCACCTCGCCCGCATGGAACTCCAGGTGTCACTGGAAACCATCCTGTCCCGGCTTCCCGGACTGCGCCTCGCCGTGCCCGAGAACGAGCTGGCCTGGCAGGAGGGCACGATAATGCGCGGTCCCACCGCGTTCCCGATCTCCTGGGATGCCGACTAGCCCGCGCTCGGCCGCGAGGCGAGCTGCCGGACGGGAGAGCTGCTACCGGGTCGGCGAGCCGGCAGCGAGTCCGCCCGCTACCTCGGCCGCCAATTCGGCAGCGGCGCTCATGACCGGCCCGCTCAGCTGGCGGCCGGGCGCCTGGCCCAGCCGGCTGACCGGGCCGGACACGCACACGGCCGCGGCGATGGTGCCGTCGGCGCGAAGCACCGGGGCGCTCACGCTGGCGACGCCCGCCTCCCGCTCGGCTACCGATGCGGCCCAGCCGCGAGCGCGGATGGCTGCCAGCTCCGACGTGGGCACGGTGTCGAACCGGGCCGTGTCGGCCGACCAGGCCAGCAGCACCTTGCCGCCCGACCCGGCCGCCAGCGGCAGCAGCGCCCCGACCGGCACGCTGTCGCGCAAGCCGGCGCCGGCATCCCTGGCCGCGATGCAAAGCCGCTTGTCACCCGACCGGACGTAGAGCTGCACGCTCTCGTTCGTCGTCTCGTGCAGCCGGGCCAGCACGGGCCCGGCCAGCGCCGCGAGATCCAGCGCCGGGTCGACCCGCAGGGCCAGCTCGGTCAGCCGGGGCCCGAGCCGGAACAGGCCGGCCGCATCCCTGGCTACCAGGCCGTGCGTCTCCAGCGCGACCAGCAGCCGGTGGGCCGTCGGACGCGGCAGCCCGCTGGCCTCGGCCAGACGGCGCAGCGACCGCGGCCCGTCGGCCAGCAGGCCGAGCAGGGCCACCGACCGGTCGAGCACGCCGACACCGGTGATCCGGTTGGCGGCGGCCGGATCCTTCGCTATGCTGTCCATATTCCGGACATGCTATCTCATTATCTGAGACAGTGTTAGCCCGAAAACAGTGTTAGCCCGAAGATCAGTGTTAGCCGAAACCGGGCACCGCATACCACGCCGATTCGAGATGGACATGACAGGACGCCTGTTCGACAAGGTCTGGGACCGCCACGTCGTGGCCGCACCGCAAGGCGAGCCAGCCCTGCTCTTCATTGACCTGCACCTGGTGCACGAGGTCACCTCGCCGCAAGCGTTCGAGGGCCTGGAACTGGCCGGCCGCAAGGTCCGGCGACCGGACCTGACGCTCGCGACCATGGATCACGACGTGCCGACCGTCGGCCTTGACCAGCCGATCGCCGACCCGCTGGCGGCTCAGCAGGTCGAGGCGCTCAAGCGCAACTGCGCCGCGCACGGCATCACCCTGCACCCGCTGGGCAGCGTCGAGCAGGGCATTGTCCACGTGATCGGCCCGCAACTCGGGCTGACCCAGCCCGGCATGACGATCGTCTGCGGCGACAGCCACACCTCGACCCACGGCGCGTTCGGCGCGCTCGCCTTCGGCATCGGAACCACCGAGGTCGAGCACGTGCTGGCAACCCAGACGCTGCGCCAGGCAAAGCCCAATGCCATGGCGGTCACGGTCGACGGCGAGCTTCCGGCCGAGTGCACGGCCAAGGACCTCGTGCTCGGCATCATCCGCGCGCTCGGCGTCGGCGGCGGGGCTGGATCGGTCATCGAGTATCGCGGGGCCGCGATCCGAGCGCTGTCGATGGAGGGCAGGATGACTGTCTGCAACATGTCCATCGAGGGCGGCGCCAGGGCCGGCATGATCGCTCCCGACGACACGACCTTCGCGTACCTGGAAGGGCGCAGGCATTCCCCCCGCGGCGCAGATTGGGAACGAGGGCTGGACGACTGGCGGTCGCTCGCTACCGAGAGCGGCGCCGAGTTCGACCAGGAGGTGCGGATAGACGCGGCCGCCCTCCGGCCCGCGATCACCTGGGGCACGACTCCCGCCCAGTCCGTATCGATCGACGACGTGGTGCCCGAGCCGTCGGCGCAGAGCTCGACCGCCGCGCAGCAGGCGGCGCAGCGCGCTCTCGCCTACATGGACCTCGAGCCAGGAACGGCAATCCGCGACATCTTCGTGGACACGGTCTTCATCGGCTCGTGCACGAACGGCCGCATCGAGGACCTGCGGGCGGCGGCGGACGTCCTGCGCGGCCGGAAGGTGCATCCCGGCGTGCGCGCCCTGGTCGTGCCCGGGTCGGCCAGGGTGAAGGCCCAGGCCGAGGAGGAGGGGCTGGACAAGCACTTCACCGCGGCCGGATTCGAGTGGCGGTCGGCCGGCTGCTCGATGTGCCTGGGCATGAACGGGGACATCCTGGCTCCGGGCCAGCGGTCGGCCTCGACCAGCAACCGCAACTTCGAGGGCCGCCAGGGCCCAGGCGGCCGCACCCACCTGGTGTCGCCGGCGGTCGCCGCGGCCACGGCGGTCGCGGGACACTTCACCCTGCCAGGAGACCTGTCATGAGCGGCGTCAGCAGGATTGCCGGCCGCGGGATCGCGCTCCAGCGCAGCGACGTGGACACCGATCAGATCATCCCGGCGGCCTGGCTCAAGAAGGTCGAGCGGACTGGCTTTGGTGCCGGCCTGTTCGAGGCCTGGCGTAAGGACCCGGACTTCGCGCTGAACGAGCCGGGGGCCGAGCAGGCCAGGGTGCTGCTGGCCGGCCCGAACTTCGGCTGCGGCTCGTCGCGCGAGCACGCAGTCTGGGCACTGCAGGACTTCGGCTTCCAGGCCGTGGTGGCGCCCAGCTTCGCCGACATCTTCCGCGGGAACGCGATCAGCTCCGGCCTGGTGCCGGCCAAGGTCAGCGAGGAGTCGGCCGCGCGCCTGTTCGCCGCGCTCACGACGGACCCCGACAGCGAGGTCGTGGTCGACGTCGCCGCCCGTACGGTCTCGGTCGGCCCGGACGTCACCGAGCCGTTCCAGCTCGCGGATTACGCGCGGTGGCGCCTGCTCGAAGGCCTGGACGACATCGGCCTGACGCTGCGGCACGAGGACGAGATCGCGGCCTACGAAGCCGCGCGACCGTCCTGGCTACCCGCGACTGCAACAAGTTGAACACGGGTCGCCGAGTCTGGCGAGGCCCGGTTAGCTGCCCAAGCCGGGATGTCAAAACCCGGGGATGTCAAACGGGCTTGGCGCCGGGAAGACGATCTGCAGCGCGGTTACGCCCCCCGGCAGGTCCACAGGTATGGGCCGTATCGGCCGCTCCGAGGCCGGAAGCAAGTTCAGCGCTTTGCTCACCGCCAGCGCGTAAGCGGCGGCGCTCAGGTGCGATCCGCGGGGGGGATCGGCAATGTCGGCGTACCGAAGCGGAACATCCGAGTTGTCATCATTAGCGAAGTTTGCGAAGTCGATAACGGTGACCGGCAGCGGCGCGCCGGCGACTGCGGTGATCGCAACTATCAGCCGGGCGTCGACCATCCCGGCCGCTAGCTCTCTGCGGGCCGACGGCTCAAAGGTGATGCCGCTATTGGGAGCGAGCAGCGTAGCGCTCGCGGCCTTGCTGGCCCGCATGTCCGCCTTCAGTGCTGTCTGGTAGGCGGCCGGCCCATCGGGCGCCACGGCCCCTATCACCACGTCCTGCGGCCCGGACCCCTCGACCGTGAGAACCGTCGGCGCAAACTGCGTCGTGAGCCTGGTGCCGAAAATCTGGCGGATATCCGGGGTCTCGACGATGACCTCAGAGGTCAGCGGCGTTCCCGACGACGCTCCGAGCACCTGTACGTCGTCCTGCGGGAATCCCGCCTTGACCAGGGCCGCGCACACCTTCTGGTCGCACGACACCGTTGTGGTCCGGCCGACCTGGCTCACAACCCAGCTCACGGCGAGGGCGTCGTAGCGGGCCGCGGCCCGCTGCTGCGGCGAGACCTGAGGCGGCGTGTTGCTAACGCCCGAGTGCTGAGACAAGGTGACGGCGACCGCAGCCGTAACGATCACGGTAGCCGCCGCGACCAGATAGACGGTCTTGATGCGAGGCCGTCTTGATCGCCGCTGCCTTGCCCGCTGCCGCTGCGGCTGGCGAGCCGGTCCCCGACCGGCGACGTCTTCCGGCGCGAGCGAACCGGTAGCCGACCGGAATGGCACGGCATGCTCTCGGTGCGCAGCTGGCCGGTGCTCCGCCGGCGTGGACTCAGATGGCCGGTGCTCGGCCGGTTTAGCGCGGGAGGAGCGTTCCGGCAGCACCGTCGTGTCCGGCCGAGCCGCGGCCGGGGCCGGCGCCGCTCGCCTAGGCAGTTCGCCACGCTCAGGCTGCGGCGGGGCAGCAGGAGACGGTGTCGGCCTGGGCAGCGCCGGCCCTGGCTCGCGCGGTGCGAACGAGGCGGGCTGTGTCGGCGCGGTCCGCGGACGCAGCTCAGCGGGTTCGCGAGTCGGCGGGCCTGCCGGCGGTGTGCTAGCGGGCGCGACCGCCGCCTCAGCTGCCGTTGCGGACGGAATTTGCGGAGTGTGCAGGTCGGAGCGGTTACGGCGGGGCAGCGGCGGTGGCTCTGGCCCCGCAGGCGCGCCGACCGGGCTGGGCGAGGCCGCAGCAGGTGCAGTCGGCTCGCTGGCAGGCCGCGGCGTGCCGGTCCCGCGGCCATGGGACAACCGCTTCGATAGCCCGTCCCGGCCAGACGTTCCGCCGCCCGGATTCCTGGCCGAGCGGTCACGGCGGGCGGCCCGCTTCGGCGTTCCTTCGCGCTTGACCCCGACGCCGTTAGCCTCGGGAACCTTGACCTGGCGGCTCGTTTGCTCGGGCGTCTCAGCGCCAGGAATCGGCTCGGGGTTCTGGCCCTGCTCCGTTGAGGACTGGTCTTTGGCCGCATCCACGGCGGCTTGCATCCGCTCAAGCACCGAGTCAGACAGCACAGGGCGTGCGGACGGGCCGGGGGCCGCTCTGGCCGCTCCCGGAATGCGCCGCTGCAGCGGCAGGCCCTCATCTTCCATGCGGGCAGCACACCCCCCTGGGAGTGCACAAGAGCGAGTTGCGCTCTCCCAAACGTAAGGGGAGCACAAGATCAACCTGTATTCAAGCTGAATCGCCCATGTGATCCGGCAGGTAAGCAAATTTCGGGGTAAAAACGCAGGATTGCGTAGCTCGCCAGGCTCGGCGCAACCGGGCGCCCGGTGATAGTTAGGTGCTTAACCTCGAAAAATTAGCCGAACACCCCACTTGCCCGGCGAACGGACAGTACCTTCTGGTGGATGGCGCACCTTTCACAAGGTATCGCCACGCGGTTCTAGGTAGTGCGAGTACAAGGTACTTGGGCACTGGGGGGTGGCCTGATCACCTCCGCGTGCCCCGGATTGGTGGCAGGTGCAGCGTATGGATGATGGCCTCACCCCTGCGCGGTCGGCGGAGCCGAATACCCTCGCAACGGCACCATCGCTAGGGGCGGCAGCCTCCCACCGGGGGCAACGCGGGGCTGCACTGAGCATCCCTGGTGCCTGGCCGCTGGTTCCCGTGCTCCTGGTGCAGGCAATACTGTCGATCCGGCTCCTCCGGGCGGACACTGCGTTCCTGGACGAGGCCACTTACTTGTGGGCAGGTCATCTTGAATGGGCGCACTGGCTCCATAACGCGCCCATACCGCCGTTTCCTTCATATTTCTCGGGTGCACCGGTCATCTACCCACCCCTCGCCGCCGCCGCCGACAGTGTCGGCGGGCTGACGGGCGCTCGGCTGCTTTCGCTGATCTTCATGCTGGGCGCGACTGTATTGGTGTGGAGCGCGACCCGGCGATTGTTCGGACGCCAGGCGGCGTTTTTCGCCGCGGCGCTCTTCGCAATTCTCGGTCCGACGCTGCATCTGGGCGCGTTCGCGACCTACGACGCAATGTCAGTATTCCTGATAGGCCTTGCCGCCTGGCTGGTGATCCGCGCCGGGGCTCGGCCGGGGGCGACACGCCTGCTGGTCCTGGCCGGTGTTGTGCTGGCGCTAGCGAACGCCGCCGCTTACTCCTCGACGCTATTCGACGTGATCGTGATCATTGCGGCATTCGTGCTGGCGGCGCCGGAACTCGGTGCCCGGACCGCCGCGACCCGTTGCCTCACCGTCCTCATTGTCGTGGCGGTGCTACTCGGGGCCGGACTGCTGATCGGCGGCAGCACGTATTGGCACGGGGTGCGCGCAACGACTTTGGAGCGCGCTCCGGGCGGAGCCTCGCCGCTCACCGTGCTCGGCGACGCGTGGCTATGGACCGGCGTCATAGTGGTGGCGGCCCTATGCGGCGTGGTGATCAGCTGGGTCCGGCGGGAGGGTCGCTGGAGCGTGCTGTTCCTGGTGCTCCTCACGGTGGCGGCGCTGATCGGGCCGCTTGAGCAGGCGAATCTGCATACGGCGGCCTCGCTGGATAAGCACGTCGGCCTCGGCGCATGGTTCGCTGCCGTCGCGGCCGGCTATGCGGTAGACAAGCTGATCGCCGCCGCTCCCGTCGGTCAGACGCGGACCGTCACCTGCGGGGCTTGCGTCGTGGCCCTCGCGCTTCCGACGTCCCTCGGCGTTAGCCAGTCTCGCACCTTCTCGACGGACTGGCCGAATGCGGCGAGCTTCATCGCGATACTCCGGCCTCTGGTCGCGCACGGTGACGGACACCTTCTCGTGGAGGATCCAGAGATCGCCGAATACTACCTGCGCGCCGAGGACCAGTGGGAACGATGGTCGAGCACCCGCAACATCGTGCTCCCATCGGGCGCAAGCAGTGGCGGCCCGACCAGCGCAGCCGGCGTGCTCGGCCCGGGAAACGCCGGTACCTACGGCACGAAGATCATAAATGGTTACTTCTCGATCGTCGCGCTGAACTTCGCGGACACCACGCCGCTTGATCAAAAAATCGCGGCTGACCTCAAGGCGAGCCATCGCTACCAGATCATCCAGGTCGTCCCCTACGGCGTGCCCCCTGGCACGTACGTGATCTGGCGACTTGAGCCAAGTTCGTGAGCAACGGCCGAGCGCACCGGGGGATCCGCACATGAACGCCTTGACGGCACTATCCGGGCAGGGAAGGCAATCGCGCCTCGTGCTCCCGCAGCCTCCCGATGATGCGGAGAAGTACGCTTACGTTGAGCGAAACCTTGGTTACCTGGCGATGATCCTGGTGATCGGCGCGAGCTGCCTGATCTATAGCCAGCTCAGGTTTGAGCTGCACTCGCCGGCGCTCTGGCCGTTTCTGGCGTTCACCGCGACATACGTTGCCTACCAGGCGATCAGCATCCCGGTGAACTTCACCGGCAAAGGCTTCAACTTGGCCGCCCACCAGGCTCGCATCGCGTCCTGGTCACCCCGGTCCCAGCCCAGCGTGGACATCCTCCTGCCAGTCTGCGGTGAGCCGATCGAGGTGCTCCGCAATACCTGGATCGCGGTATCTGAGCTGGTGGCCGGCTACCCAGGCACCGCGAGGCCGTACGTGCTCGACGACGGGGCGTCCGACGAGGCCTGCTCCATGGCAGCCTCGTTCGGGTTTGACTACATCCGGCGGCCGGACCGGCCGGCTTTCAAGAAGGCCGGCAACCTCAGGTACGCCTTCGCCCGGACCGACGGCGAGTATGTGGTCATCTTCGACGCTGACTTCGCGCCCCGCAGCGATTTCCTGGCCGAGACGCTGCCGTATCTGGAAGACCCGGCAGTGGCGATCGTGCAAACCCCGCAGTATTTCCGGCGGAGTCGTAGCCAGACCTGGATTGAGAACTCCGCCGGCGCTGTCCAGGAGGTGTTCTATCGCGCCATTCAGGTCGCCCGTAACCGGTTCGACGCCGCTATCTGCGTCGGTACATCAGCGGTCTACCGACGGGTCGCCCTCGAACCGTTCGGCGGTCCGACCCTCATCCCGTACGCCGAGGACGTGCATACCGGGCTCGACGTGCGCCGGGCCGGCTGGTCCCTCGTCTACATCCCGATCGTGCTGTCCACCGGAATCTGTCCCGACAACCTCGACTCCTTCGTCCGCCAGCAATACCGGTGGTGCTCGGGAAACGCCGGGATCGTGTTCTCAAGGCGGCTGTGGTCGATCCCGATGTCCATCCCCGCGCGGCTGACCTACATCTCCGGGTTCTCGTACTACGCCTTCACGGCCCTGCTCGTGTTCTTCGGCCCGCTGATCCCCATCGTCATGCTGGCGTTCCTTCCGGGCGAGATCGAGTTGCGGAACTTCATCGTTCTGGCGCCAGCGATGCTCAC
>JASHOL010000097.1 GCA_030041135.1 Streptosporangiaceae bacterium
CGACGAGCTTGCGCGTTCGCGGACCAGCTCGCCAGGGAGCGTGTAGGGCGGCGCCTTCTGCGGGTGGTCCTTCGCCTGGCCGACGATGGCATCGGTCAGGCACCTGGCCAGGTCCAGGCGCGGGTACCGGTCGTGCACCCGTCTGGCGAACTCGCCAGGGACCAGGTCGGCGTCGGCGCCGAAGTCGATCAGGATGCCAGCGCGGGTGAGCGCGACCTCGTTGCCGCGGTGCTCGGCGATCCCGGCCGAGGTGTGCAGGGCGATCGCGTCCCAGACGAGCTGCGCCCTGGCCGACTCAAGACCGTGGGCCCGCAGCAGGTCCACGGCGGTCTCGGCGCCGTCGACCTCGAACCTGCGTCCCCGGTCCGCCGGCGTGGTGAGACCAACGTCGTGCAGGATGCAGCTCAGGAAGAGCAACTCGTCGTCGTAGCCTTCGCCCGCAGCCAGGCCCCGTGCGGCTGCCGCGATCCGGGCGAATAGGTAGCTGCGCACGCTGTGGTTGTACATGAACTCCGGTTCGGCGACCCTGGCCAGCTCGTCGGCCACGGCGGCCAGCGGGGTCTGCGGGAACTCCAGGTCGGTCTGAACCACGGCCGGGCGCCGCCACACGTAGCCGGTGCGCGTGTACTCGAGCTCGGCGGCCGCCGCGGCCGCTGCGGCCGGGCCGCAGTAGCGCTGGACTAGCCACAGGCCGAGGTCCAGGCCGGCGGTGACCCCGCCTGCCGTGATGATCTGGCCGTCATCCACGACCCTGGCGTCACTGATGACCCGCGCTCCCGCGGCGGATAGCTCGTCGATGGCCCCGTGGTGGGTGATGGCCGGCCGGCCGTCGAGCAGCCCGGCAGCGGCCAGCAGCATGGACCCGGTGCACACGGCGGCGATAACCGGCCCGGCGGCGAACAGCTCGGCGATAAGGGTGGGCAGCACGCCTCGTCCGGCCTCGGCCCAGGCGCCGCGCTCGCTCCGGCTGGTCCAGCCGCCACCGGGAACCACGAGCAGGTCGGGCGCCACCCCGAGCGGCCCGGCCGCGAGCCCGGTGCCGTGCGCGGTGCGCACCGGCCGCGGGCCGCTCTCCGCAACCAGCGCGACCTCGAACCCTGCCGCCCCGAGAGCCGACAACGGCCCGAATACATCGAGGTCCTCGACCCCATCGAATACCAGGATTTCTACGTCCATGGCAGCACCCTGGTGTGCTGATAGCGTTGACGCCAGAGGCAGAATTGCCAGACTTACCGAGGATCCTGCCATGACCCACAAGCTCGCCATCCTCGCCCTTGATGCCGTAGTTCCACTCGACCTGGCCATCGCTGCCCAGGTCATGGGCTACCCCATGGCGCCCTACGACGTGACAATCTGCGGCCTGCGCCCAGGCCAGGTCATGACCACCTCCGGATTCGCCACGACCGCAAGCCATGGCCTGCGGGCCCTGGCAGCGGCCGACACGGTCCTGGTCCCCGGGTTCTCCCCACATGACCGCCCCCTGCAGCCGCGGGTACTGTCGGCGCTGGCCCGCGCGCACGAGGGCGGCGCCAGGATGGTGTCCATCTGCACCGGGGCGTTCGCGCTCGCCCAGGCGGGCATCCTGGACGGCAGACGGGCGGCAACTCACTGGCGCCACGCCAGCGAGCTAGCCGCGTCATTCCCGGCCGTGAACGTCGACCCCGACGTCCTGTACGTCGACGAAGGCCAGGTTCTCACTTCGGCCGGTGTAGCGGCGGGCATCGACCTGTGCCTGTACCTGATCAGGGCCGACCACGGCAGCCGCGCGGCAAACGCGGTCGCCCGGCAGGTAGTGATCGCCCCGCACCGCGACGGTGGCCAGGCCCAGTACATCTGCCAGCCAGTCCAGGCGGAGGCCGGCACCTCGCTGGAGGCTACCCGGGCCTGGGCGCATAACCGTCTTGCCACGCCCATGACCGTGCGCGACCTCGCCCGCCACGCCAACGTGTCGCAGCGGACCTTCGCGCGCCGCTTCGTCGCCGAGACCGGTACCACGCCGCAGCGCTGGCTGGCCACCCAGCGCCTGGCCGTAGCCAGGGAGCTGCTCGAGGACGGCACGCTGTCCATCGAGGAGATAGCGCGGCGCTGCGGCCTCGGCAGCACCGACAACCTCAGGCTCTACTTCCGCCGCCAGCTCAGAACCACTCCGACCGCCTACCGGCGGGCATTCTCCGCCATGGCCGCCGATCCGTTCTAGCGCCGGGGCGACTGGCGCCGCTCGCTGCCCGGAATTGCATGGCCGGCTCATTAGTATCGGGCGGGTGGCGGCCTCACTGTTTGCGCGCGTTTTCGCCCTTCCCAGGGGCGGCGCGCCCGGCAGCTCGCTCACGGCGGCGTGCGGCCGGGCGCCGGGGATCGCGTGCAGGCTCGTCTGGGACCTGTCGCACGACAGCCGCGCGACCGACATCACGACTGTCTACCTGGCTGGCCCGATCCGCCTCGCACTTCGGATAGCGCTGGTCTTGATCATCGCTTTCGTGGCCCGCGCGGCCGCGGGCAGGCTGATCAATAAGCTGACTACGCGGACCGCAGTGAGCCAGGACCGGCCCGACCGCGCGCACGGGGTGTTCAGGGAGCGCCGCAGCCAGCGGACAACGGCCATCGCCTTGCTGCTCGGCAATGCCGCGTCGGTCACGATCTTCGCCATCGCTGGCCTGATCATCATCGGCGACCTCGGGCTGAACCTGGCCCCGGTGCTGGCCAGCGCGGGCGTGCTCGGGATCGCTATCGGCTTCGGCGCGCAGTACGTCGTGCAGGACTTCCTCGCCGGCATTTTCATCCTGCTCGAAGATCAGTACGGTATCGGCGACGTCATCGACATCGGCACTGCCAGCGGCATCGTCACCGGAACGGTCGAAGCGGTCAGCCTGCGCGTGACCAGGCTGCGCGACGTCAACGGCATCGTCTGGATCGTTCGCAACGGCATTATCAGCCAGGCCGGTAACGAAACTCACGGCTGGGCCCGTGCCGTCGTCGACGTTCCGCTGCCCTACGGCGTCCCGGTCGCGACGGCCAGGGCCGTGCTGGCACGAACGGCCGAGCAAATGTCGCACGAGCCGCGCTGGCGCGAGGAGATCCTGGACAAGCCGGAGGTCCTGGGAGTGGAGACGGTAGACCAGAACTCGATCGTGATCCGGGTCGTGGCCCGCACGGCGCCGCTCGCGAAGCCCGCGGTCACGCGCGAGCTCACCGAACGGCTGATGGAGGCGCTCGGCGCCGAGCAGGACGCGGAAATGGCCGTGCTGGCGACCTCGATCCCGCGCCAGTCGGGTCCCGCCGCTCAGTCCGCGCCGTCTGCCGGCGCGGGTGAGCCCGCAGAGGCCGGTGAGCCCGCACACGCGGCTGAGCCCGCACACGCGGCTGAGCCTGCAGACGCGGCTGAGGCCGCCGACTCCGGTGAGCCAGCCAACGCGGGTGACACCGCTGACCTGGGCGAGCCAGCCGGATCTGACTCTGGCGCCGCCGGCAGCCAGCCCCCCGAGCCGTAGTCGGTTTCAGCCCACGGCTGCGATTAGGCTGGATCGGGTGACGAGCCAGACGCAGAGCCTGTTCGACCAGGTTGGCGGCGAGCCAACGTTCCGGCGGCTGGTAGAGCGGTTCTACCAGCTGGTCGCGGCCGATCCCGAGCTCAGGCCGGTCTACCCCAGCCGTGACCTCGGCCCCGCAGAAGAGCACCTAAGGCTGTTCCTCATCCAGTACTGGGGCGGGCCGCCCACCTACAACGAGCTGCGCGGCCATCCCAGGCTGCGGATGCGGCACGCCCGGTTCGCGATCGGCGAGCGCGAGCGGGATCTCTGGCTCAAGCACATGCGCGCGGCCATGGACGAGCTGGATCTTGATCGAGCCCAGGACGAGCAGCTTTGGGAGTACCTGCAGATGGCCGCTCACAGCCTGGTAAACCAGCCAGGGGAGCGAAGCGGCGGACCTGACCTGGGCCTGACCCCGGCCCGACGACCTGACCCCGGCCCGACGGCCTGACCCCGGCCCGACGACCTGACCTCGGCCCGACCCCGGCCTGACCTGGGCCTGAGCCGACCGGTCGTGGCGCGGCCCGGCGGGCCGAGCGATCCCCGTAGCCGGTAATCGGATAGCCCCGGCCGGTCACCGTCCGTAGTTCTTCCCTGACTCCGTTTGCGGCGAGCAGGGCGTTCCTTGGATACTGTCACCACCCCGTCCGTTCAGGCGGGGTCGGGTGGCTGCGCCACTCCGGTCCGTCCGCAGCATCGAGCAGCGCCGCCGCTGGAGGCTTGCATGACACAGGACTTCAGCTCCGTGGTCGGCGGCATGGCTCCCGGCGAGCAGATCGCCGGTTATCAGATAGAAGCGCAAATCGGGCGCGGCGGCATGGCCGTTGTGTACCGGGCCCTTGACCTGCGCCTCGGCCGCCAGGTCGCGCTCAAGGTCCTGGCGCCTCACCTGGGCGAGGACGAGGCGTTCCGGCAGCGGTTCATCCGCGAATCCCGCGCCGCCGCAGGGGTCGACCACCCGCACATCATCCCGGTGTTCGAGGCCGGCGAGGCCGACGGCGTGCTGTTCATCGCGATGCGCTACGTCGCCTACGGGGACGTGCGCAACCTCATCGACCGCGAAGGCAGGCTGAGCACCGCGCGGACCGCGACGATCACGGCCCAGGTCGCGTCCGCGCTGGACGCCGCACACGCTCGCGGGCTCGTACACCGGGACGTGAAGCCGGGCAACGTGCTGCTCGCCGAGAGCGGGGCTAATGGCGCCGATCACGTCTACCTGTCCGACTTCGGGCTGAGCAAGCACTCGCTGTCGGCCACGACACTGACCGCGGCGGGCCAGTTCATGGGCACGCTTGACTACGTCTCGCCTGAGCAGGTCCAGGGGCACCCGGCCGACGGCCGGGCCGACCAGTACGCTCTGGCCTGCACGGCGGTGGAAATGCTGTCGGGGAGCCCGCCGTTCCGCCGGGACGAGAGCATGGCTCTGCTGTGGGCGCAGCTGGAGGCTAGCCCGCCGCCGCTGACCGAGCGCCGGCCCGACCTGCCGCCCGCGGTCGACTCCGTCATCAGGAGGGCGCTGTCCAAGTCGCCGGATGACCGCTATCCGACATGCACGGCGTTCGCCTCGGCATTGCGAGCTGCGTGCGACGCCGGCCAGGTGGGCGTGAGTCAGGCCAAATCTTCCTTCGCCAGGACACCGCCGGCGGCGGTCCCCCGGACGGGCGTCGGCCAGCCACGGGCCAACCCCGTTCCGGTTACAAGCCCGCAGTGGCAGCAGGGCGCCAACGCGCCGCCCTCGCCGACCGATCCGGCCGTTGCGCCGCTTCCGCGGGCCTTCCGCTTCGACGCCGCAGGCAACGGAACGGGCTCGCCTCCGGCCGACCGCGGTACGGCAGGCGCGCGTCCGGCCAGGCCGGCGCCGCCTCAGCCACGGGACTACCAGCCCTCCGCGCGTCCGCGCCAGTCCCGTCGGACTGGCCGGAAGTTCGCTGCCTGCCTCGTCGGCGTCGCCGTGATCGGGCTGCTGGCCGGCTTCGGCTACAAGCTGCTACATCACAGCCCGGCCGCGAACCCGCCGCCGACGCAGTCGACCGGCACGGTGCTGCCCAGGGATCCGGCGGCGGTCGTGCGCGCCTACTTCAAGGCCATCAACGAGCACCGCTACCTGCGGGCGTGGCGGCTGGTCGGGGGCGGCACCGCCGGTTCCTCGGCCGGGACCGCGTTCCCGCAATTCAGGAACGGATACGTCGGCACGCGGCTAGACAAGCTCACGGTGCTGTCGACCAAGGGAGACGTGGTGACAGCGCGCCTGATGGCGCTGCAGGATGACGGCATCATCAAGATCTACCAGGGCACCTACACGGTGAGCGGCGGCATGATTATCGCCTCGGACGTGCATCTGGTTAGCCAAAGCTGAGCCGCCATCGAGTCTGGGCGGGCTTCACATCCTGACGCGCTTGTTCGCCGGGTCGTAGAGCGGCCGGAGCGAGAGCCGGGCGGGAACGATCTTGTCCCCGATCTGCACGGTCCACGATCCGGAGTCGAGCCAGGACTGGTCGATCGGCTCGCCGGTGGACTCGATCATCGCCAGGCCGACCGCGCCGCCCAGGGTCCAGCCGTAAGAAGCCGCGCGGACGTAGCCGGCCGGGACGCCATCGCGCCTGACGATCTCGGCGTGGAACAGCAGTGGCTCAGGTTCGCCGAGCAGCACCTGGACCAGGCGCTTGCTGAGCTTGCCCGCCGCCTTCTGGGCCGCCACCGCGTCCCGGCCGATGAACCCGCCTGGCTTGTCCAGCGCGACCGCGAACCCGAGCCCCGCCTCCAGCACCGTGTCGGTGTTGTCGATGTCGTGGCCGTAGTCCCGGTAGCCCTTCTCCATCCGCAGGCTGGATAGCGCCTTCAGCCCGGCGTGCCGCAGGCCGACCCGGCGCCCCGCGTCCACCAGCCGGTCGTAGACCCCAAGCGCCTGCTCGGCCGGGATGTGCAGTTCGTAACCGAGCTCGCCGAGATAGGTGATCCTGATGCAGAGCACCCGGGCGAACCCGATGTCGATGTGCCGCGCGGTACGGAAGCCGAACGCGTCGTCACTCATGTCGGCCCTGGTCACGGCGGTCAGGAGCTCGCGCGACCTGGGGCCCTGGATGTTGATCTGGGCGTAGGCCGACGTGACGTCGGTGGCGAACGCTCGTGCGTCTTGCCTGGCCAAGTGACGGCGCATCCAGGTCAGGGCGTGCCGGTGCGCGGTGTCGGAGGCGACCACGTAGAACTCGTCGTCGGCGAGCTTGGTCACCGTGAGGTCGGCCTCCAGCTTGCCGTCGTCGTTGAGCCACTGGGTGTAGGTGATCACGCCAGGCTCGCCGTTGACGGCGCCCGCCGACAGCCGGTCAAGCTCCCGGCCGGCGTCGCGGCCCTGGACCGCGAACTTCGCCATGAACGACATGTCCATGAGGATCACGCCCTCCCGGCAGGCGTGATGCTCGGCCTCCCAGTTGGCGTACCAGGCGCGGCGGCCCCAAGACAGCTCGCCCGCGTCCTGACCCGCGGTTCCGGGCGCAGTGCCGGCCGGACCCGCGGCTCCGGAAACGGTGCCCTCCGGCGCATACCAGTCCGCGCCCTCCCAGCCGCTCACGTCCCTGAAGAATGCGCGCTGGCCGACCAGCCGATCGTGGATCGGCGAGAGCTTCGCGCCCCGCGCGGTCCGCATCGACCGGCCGGGGTAGTGCGTGGCGTAGACCATGCCAAGCGACTCCACGGTCCGCGTCGCCCGGTACTCGGGGGTGGCCTGGTAGGGATGCAGTCGGTCGATGTTCATCCCGGTGACGTCCATGTCTGGCCGGCCAGTCGTGATCCAGTGCGCCATCAGCCGGCCGATGCCGCCCCCGGTCAGGATGCCGATCGAGTTCAGCCCGGCGGCAACAAAGTAGTTCCGCAGCTCGGGCGCCTCGCCGATGACCGGAGCCAGGTCGGGGGTGAAGCTCTCCGGCCCGCAGAAGAACTTGCGGATCCCGACCTGCGCGGAAATCGGGATCCTGGACATGGTCTTCTCCAGGAACGGGCCCATCCGGTCCCAGTCCGGCGGCAACTCGCCGAATGAGAAGTCCTGCGGGATGCCCTCGACCTTCCACGGGGCGCAGACCGGCTCGAACATGCCGAGCATCAGCCCGCCGCCCTCCTCGCGGAAGTAGCCGTAATTGGCCGGGTCCTCAAGCACCGGCCAGTCCCGGCTCACGCCGGCGATCGGCTCGGTCAGCAGGTAGTAATGCTCGGCCGCCTGCAGCGGGATGCTGACCCCGGCCAGCTCGCCGAGCTGACGGGCCCACATGCCCGCGCAGTTGACCACGTACTCGGCCTCGATGTCGCCGTGGGCGGTGCGCACGCCGGCCACGGCACCATCACGGCGCAGGAACCCGGTGACCGGCACGCCTTCGATGATCTTCGAGCCTTGCTGCCTTGCGCCCTTGGCCAGCGACATCGTGACGTCAACCGGGTTCACCCGGCCGTCGGCCGGGATGTAGAAGGCGGCCTGCACGTCGTCGGTCCGCGCCAGCGGCCACAGCTGCGCGACCTCGCGGGCGGAGATCTCGTGCACCTCCACACCGCAGTGCCGGTTGAAGGCCGCGACGCGCCGGTACTCCTCCAGTCGGCCCGGCTCGATCGCCAGCTCGATCAGGCCGACCTGGCGCATGCCGGTCGCCAGGCCGGTCTCGGCTTCTAGGCGGAGGTAAAGGTCGCGGCTGTACTTGCGCAACTCGGTCGAGGTCTCCGAGGTGGAACCGAAGGTCGCCATCAGGCCGGCCGCGTGCCAGGTGGTCCCTGAGGTGAGCCGGTCCCGCTCCAGCAGCACGACATCCTTCCAGCCCAGGTGGGCGAGGTGGTAAGTGATCGAGGTGCCGATGATGCCGCCGCCGATCACGACGACCCTGGCTCGCTGGGGCAGGTCCCTGGCGGCCCGCGCCGGGGTCGCGGCGAGCGCTTGGCCACCAGATGACGAATCCGCGATGATCATGCAGGTACGGCTCCGATCGCCAATGCTGCGGGGCAGCGCCTGACTTGCGCTGACTGGAGCATATGCGGAGCAAGCAGCCGGCGATCCGGCGAAAGGACTAGCGCACCACCCAGGACCTGGGTGCGATGGTGGCCGCACCTGGACGCAGCGGCCGCTCCCGCGGGACGTACCCCAGCCAAATCTCGATGATGTTTCCTGTCCGACCGCCTCGACCTGCTATGTGGCCGGCAGCGAGGGCATCCCGCAGTATTTCGCCGGCGGAGGCGTCAACGAATCCTCGGCGATGCTGCTGGTCACCAGCAGCGGAGGCGAACGCTGGAGCAGGGTTACCTTCGCCGTGCCGGCCAATGTGCCGGCCGGCTGGGACACCGACGCGTTCATGGAAATCGCGACCATCCAGTGCCCGCAAGCGGGCATGTGCGTCGGGCTCGGCGCCACCGACCAGGGCACCAAGTCGACGCCCGTCTATACCCTCGGTAGCGCGCCCTAGCCCGGCGACGGAGCGAGTAACGCGGGTGTCGCTAGTCCCTCGTCAGCTTCCGGTAGGTAACCCGGTGCGGCCTGGCCGCCTCGGCACCGAGCCGCTCGATCTTGTTCTTCTCGTACGACTCGAAGTTGCCCTCGAACCAGAACCAGCTCGCCCCGCCCTCCCAGGCCAGGATGTGGGTCGCGATCCGGTCAAGGAACCACCGGTCGTGGCTGGTGATCACGGCACAGCCGGGGAACTCCAGCAAGGCGTTTTCCAGCGAGGACAGGGTCTCCACGTCCAGGTCGTTGGTCGGCTCGTCCAGCAGCAGCAGGTTGCCGCCCTGCTTGAGGGTCAGGGCCAGGTTCACCCGGTTCCGCTCGCCGCCGGACAGGACTCCGGCCGGCTTTTGCTGGTCGCCGCCCTTGAAGCCGAACGCCGCTACGTAGGCCCGGCTCGGGATCTCGGTCTTGCCGGCGGTGATGAAACTCTCGCCGTCGGAGATGACCTCCCAGACGTTCTTGTCCGGATCGAGCCGGGCCCTGGCCTGGTCGACATAGGCAATGTCGACGGTCTCGCCGATCATGATCGAGCCAGCGTCTGGCAGCTCCTCGCCGATGATCATCTTGAACAGTGTGGTCTTGCCGACCCCGTTCGGGCCGATCACGCCGACGATGCCGTTCTGGGGCAGGCCGAAGCTCAGGTTCTCGATCAGCGTCCGGTCATCAAAGCCCTTGGTCAGGCCGGCAACCTCGACCACCTTCGTGCCCAGCCGCGGGCCCGGCGGGATCTGGATCTCCTCGAAGTCCAGCTTCCTGTTCTTATCAGCCTCGGCCGCCATCTCCTCATACCGCTGCAGCCGGGCGCGGCTCTTAGCCTGCCGCGCCCGCGGGCTCGACCGGACCCACTCCAGCTCGTCCTCCAGCAGCTTGCGCCGCTTAGCGTCCTTCTGCCCCTCGACCTTTAGCCGCGCGGCCTTGGTCTCCAGGTAGGTCGAGTAATTGCCCTCGTACGGGTAGGCCCGGCCCCGGTCCAGCTCCAGGATCCAGCCCGCCACGTTGTCCAGGAAGTACCGGTCGTGGGTCACGGCCACCACGGTCCCCTGGTACTTCTCGAGGTGCTGCTCCAGCCACTGCACGCTCTCGGCGTCCAGGTGGTTGGTCGGCTCGTCCAGCAGCAGGAGGTCCGGCTGCGACAGCAGCAGCCGGCACAGGGCCACCCGGCGCCGCTCGCCTCCCGAGAGCATGCTCACCTCGGCGTCCGGCGCCGGGCAGCGCAGTGCGTCCATGGCCTGCTCCAGCTGGCTCTCCAGATCCCAGCCGTCCTTGTGATCAAGCTGCTCCTGCAGCACGCCCATCTCGGTCAGCAGCTCGTCGGAGTAGTCGGTCGCCATCTGCTCGGCGATCTGGTTGTACCGGTCAAGCAGCGCCTTGGTCTCGGCCACCCCCTCCTCGACGTTGCCGAGGACGGTCTTCGACTCATCCAGCCCGGGTTCCTGCTCAAGGATGCCCACAGTGAAGCCCGGCATCAGCCGGGCCTCGCCGTTCGAGGGCTGCTCGACGCCGGCCATCATCCGCAGCAACGTCGACTTACCCGTGCCGTTGGGCCCCAGCACGCCGATCTTGGCACCGGGCAGGAACGCCAGCGTCACGTCGTCGAGAATGACCTTGTCGCCGTGCGCCTTGCGGACACGGCTCATCTGGTAGATGTACTCCGGCATGCCTCAAGCGTAGGGCTAGCCGGGCACGACTTTGAACCCGCAGCCTGGCCATCGAGCCTGGTCGCCGGCCAGCCGGAGGGGCCGTGCCCGGCACCCCCTTGGCTCGTGGTCCGCCTGGCGCCCGAGGTCTCAGTTACTGCTCAGAACGGGGCGGCAACCGGTTCGCCGGCCGTCTCCTCCGACAGCTCGCCGCTCTCCTCTGCGGCCACGGTGACCTCGTCCTGAACCTGGCCGCTAGCCCTGGCGAGCGCGGACTTCGCCCACTCGGGTTGGTCATCGGCGTCGTCTACCGAGACGGTCTCTGCGGCCTTTGGGAGGCGCCTGAAGGAGGCGACTCCACGGGTCAGGTCGTGTCCGATCGATGTGGCGATCACGTCCACATTTGTCCGGCGACTGCCATCCTTCGCGTCGTACTCACGGATCCTGAGCGAGCCGGTGACCAGGACCGGCTCTCCCTTGTGGACGCTCATCAAGGCGTTCTCGGCCAGCTTGCGGTAACACTTCACGGTTGCGAAGCAGACTGGCTCATCGGCCCAGTTGCCGGTACCCCGGTCACGCTTCCTGGGCGTCCACGCCACCCGCATCTGCAGGGTGGGCACGCCCGATAGCGTCGTCCCTGGAGCCGGTACTGTGGCGACATATCCGGCCACGCAGAAACTCGACTCGTTCACCATCGGCTAATCTCCTCACTGGTCTCAGCGCAACGAGCGGGCCGGTCGCGTCCCGTCTCGGTGCCCAGGGCGGTCACGCGCCGCCTGCCGAGCCAGCATCGGCCCGGAGCCGGGCCGGTGGCGCCCGCCCGGCCGGCCCTGTGGGTATCCCGCCGCGGGGCCGCCAGCCTGTGGAATCAGACAAGCCCGGTACCTCAGGGCGGTGCCAGGGTTCGCCATCGGCCAGTCAGGCGCCCGCGAGCCGGGCGATCACCGCTCGAGGCCGGCCCTGACTCGGCGGCCGCAGCTGTCGGCGTCGACCATAGCCATGGCGAGGCGGGCCGGACGGTGCTCCGACGTCACTGCTTTCAGGCCCGGAAGGCCGACGCCCCCAACTCGACCCGAGCGCGCCCCCGAGCCACCTCCAGATTGGCGCGGTAGCGGCCCAGCTCGGACAGCTCCAGGTCGGCGGGCGCAATCACCAGGTCCTGGGCAACTCCCGTCATCCGGCGCCTGATGTCGTCCTCGAGCAGCCTGGTCTCCCTGCTCGCCGCGGCGCTCACCGCGTCACGGGAGCGCTGGGCCATGAGCCACCCGGCGAGCAGGGAGGCGAACACGAGCAGCGCGGCGAGCGGCAGCAGCACCACCGCGCTGAACAGCCGCGGCATGCCGCTCCCGGCGTGGAACGCGCCGACCGCCAGGAGGGTGCCGAACCACGCCAGCCCGACTAGGGCGCAGCCGAGCAGCAGTCCCTGCCCGACCCCGGCCAGCCGCCACCAGCGCTCGGCGCTCCGCTCGGCCGGCAGCGCGGCGGCGATCTCGGTGCCGAGCGCCGCCGGGACGTCGTCCGCGTGCGATCGGATGGCCGCCCGGACCGTCCGCGACCATGGCAGCGGGAGCGGCGGCGCCGTCTCGTCGGCGAGCTCGGTCAGTGCCAGGTCGATCTCGGCCTGCTGGGCGCCGGTCGGCCCGGCGCTGATCTCGCGCAGTTCCTGCCAGAGCCGGCCAAGCCTGATCTTCCTGACCGGATCGCGGGTCCCCAGCCGCTCGGCCAGCCAGCTGACCGGCCAGTCGATGTAGTCCATGGCGCGCAGCTCTCTCGCGCTCCGCAGCGAGTCGCCGATGGCCTCGACGCCGGCCGCGCCGGCGAATTTGGCCGCCAGTGCGCCGGCCGCCCCGGCGCGCACCCGCAGATCCGCGCCCTCATCGGCCAGCTCGCCGTAAGGCGCGAACTGCACGACGATCTTGTCCACATCGGCCGAGATCCTGGCCGCCGACGCTCGCCGGGCGGAGACCGCATCGATCAGCAGTTTGCGCAGTTCCTCGATGCCCGCGCCGGTAGCCGCCGAGGTGACCAGGACCTGGACGTCGTGCAGGTTCTCCGAATCAAGCAGCCGCCGCAGGTCGACCACGCAGTCCTCGATCTGAGCGGCAGTCAGCAGGTCAGCCTGGTTGAGTACGACCGCTATGACCTCGGAGTGCCCGGCCAGCGGCACGAGGAACCGGCGGTGGACGGCGGCGTCGGCGTACTTCTGCGGATCCAGTACCCAGATCATCAGGTCTGACAGGCCGACCAGCCGGTCCACCAGGCCATTCGAGTGGCCCATCACCGAGTCGTGGTCGGGCATGTCAAGCAAGACCAGCCCGCTCATTGACTGCTCGCCGCTGTCCAGCGCGCTCGACCTGGCGTACCGGTACCGGCGCGGCACTCCGAGCCACTCAAGCAACGGGCCGGACCCCGACAGGCCCCAGACGCAGGCGTGTGCCTCGCTAGTCACCGGCCGGGTCACGCCGACGGCGGAGAAGTCGGCCCCGCCCAGCCGGTTGAACAGCGAGGACTTGCCGCTACCGGTGCCGCCCGCCAGCGCCACAACCGTGTGATCGGCGGACAGCATGAGCCGCTGGCCCGCCCTCGTGAGCAGGTCATTCGCGTCCGCGAGCAATTCGTCGCTGAAGCCGTCGCTTCCGCGCCGCACGGAGCCGATCTGAACCAGGCCCGCCAGGGCAGCGAGCCTGGCCGACAACCCAGCCCGCTCGGCCAGCAGCTGAGCCTCTCCGGTGGAGCTGCCGATCATCGCGCGTCCTCCAGCGTGAACCCGGCCTGCAGCAGCTCGGTAGCGATCGTCTCGTCCAAAGCTCCGGCCCGGTCGACCACGTCAATGAACCGCCGTGACTCCTCCTCGAACAGCAGGCTCACCCGGTCGTGCAGGTCCTGGCGGACCCTCCCGCCGATATCGCGCATCAGTCCGGCCCCGAACAAGGAGGTGAGCAGTCGCTGCGGCACTTCGCTAGTTCCATCTGCTGTCGGCGCATCCGAGCTGGCCCTGGGCGACGACCCCGCGACACCCCCCGCCGCAGCCCCATAGCCCAGCACGCCAACCGCCAGCACGAGCGCGAGCGAAGACTCGTCGAACGAGACCACCCTGGCGATCGAGCGCTTGGTGACTCTCTCCGCTCGCGCCAGCTGCAGAACGTGATCCTGCCAGGTACTGACCGCCCGCTCGGCCCGCACGGCGAGGCTGGGCGAGGACCGGCCAAGCCCTGCGGCGCCCGGCTGCTCGGCGCCGGCAGACGTGTCAATGATGCCGAGGTCGGCCAGGGCCGAGGCGACGAAGTCGGTCTCGGCGTCGGCACCGGTCTCGGCCTTGCCGGCCGTTGGCGTCCGGTTCAGCAGGGCCGCGCCGGCGGGGTTCTCCTGCCACGCGGCGACTGCCTCTTCAGCTGCCCGGTCGGCCATCGCGGCGATGAACGACTCGAGGCTCAGGTCCAGCGCCGCCCGGAGGGCGGCGGCCCTGGCCGGCAGCCGTTGCTTCCTGCCTCTTCCGGCCGGCCCGCGACCGCGGCGGACCTGAAGCGCCTTGAGCAGGTCGCCCGTGCCTGCGAAGTCCTGCCACCGGGCCATGACCTCTCCGCGCAGCAGCGATCCGTTCCTGGTCGCCTCGTCGAACTCAGCCAGCGCGGCCCCGTAGGCGCTCGCCACGGCCGTCCGGAGGTCTCGGCTGATCTTGAGCTGCGCCGAGGCGTGATCGGCGAGCGCAGGCACCCGGTCCCTGAACGTGTCGAGCACGCCGGACATGGTCTGGGTCAGGACTGCAACCCGACGGTCATCACGCCGCGCGGTGTCGGCGAGGTACTCCTTAATCGGCGTGGCGACATCGGCTGGCAGCTGTGCTTCGGTCACGACGGTCTCGGGGATGATGAACCGCCGTACCTCGCGCAGGCCATTGGCTTCGAGCATCGCCTCGAAGTGCGCGGCCAATTCCCGCGTGGCCGATGGCGGCACGCGCGACAGCGCGATCGCCAGCGCGGCGCCCCGATTCCTGGCGTCCCTGAGCATCTCCCAGACGGCCCCGTCGGCATACCTGCGCGCCGTTGTCACGAACAGCCACAGGTCAGAGGCATCCAGGAACTGGTTGGCGAAATCCCTGTGGGCCTTGACGACCGAATCGATGTCGGGCGTGTCGAGCACGGCAACGCCTTCTGGCATTCCCTCGGTCGCGGCCAGCACGAGCAGTCCGTCCCGGCCGGGCATCGCCAGGCCCTGCAGGCGAACCCTGGGGAGCGTCGGCAGGAAGACGTTCTCCGCGAACCATCGCATGTCGTTCGGATGACAGGCCAGGACGGGACTATTCGTCGTCGGCCGGCGGATGCCGGTCGCGCTGACCTGCTGCCCGACGAGGGTGTTAAGCAGCGTCGACTTGCCTGCGCCGGTCGAGCCGACCAGGGCGACCAGGATCGGCGCACCAGACTGGCGAAGCCTTGGCAGCAGGTAGTCATCGATCTGGCTGAGGAGCTTGAGCCGCTCGGCCCTGGCCGCCTCGATGTCAGGGGCCGCCAGCAGCAGCGGCACCGAGACGACCGGCTTGCGCAGGCCGAGCAGGGCCGCCTCGAGCCTGCGGGCATCTACTCTGGCGTACGGCTCGTCCCCGTCGTCGGGCTCGCTTCGGCCGCCCCGGGCCTGGCGCTCTCCGGTCGTCGTGGCCGTCCCTGACCAGTCCGCCGCCCCGGGCGCGGCATCGGGAGCCTGCACGTCCCGCTCGGCGGTGGTTGATG
>JASHOL010000098.1 GCA_030041135.1 Streptosporangiaceae bacterium
GCCGTGCCAGGCGGCAGGTCGCGGGCGAAGTCCACCTCCATCATCGTGTTGGATGACGGGATCATCAGCCCGACCCTGGCTGGCCGGGTGGCGCCGGCGCTCATCCGGCCGCCTGCCGCGCGCCCCGACTCCGCGCGGGCTGAAGAGCACGCAGGTCCACGTGATGATTATCACCCGCTGACCGCCGACTTCTTCCAGTACCTGATCCGACCGCGACCGACGTACCCGACATCGACGCGGTTGTCCTGGAGTCGCGCCTCCAAGCGAAGTCCCGGTTGATCAGCCTGAGGCGTCAGGGGCCGGTACCCGGCCGACGGCGAGTCGGCGGCCGGCCGCGTCGTAGGCGACCCAGCGGACTGCCGGGTCTCGCGTCAAGCCGGCGAAGGCGAAGAAGCTCGTGCCGTCTACCGTGACCGTGTCAACCTTCGTAGTCTGACCGCGGGCGGTGGTCAGGCGCAGGTACGCGACGCCGGACCGGGCCTGGCCATACCAGTAGCCGCTCGTGTTGCCGTAAAGCATCATCCCGATCACGCCGACGGTCGCCTTCCGGCCGAGCGTCCAGTGGGTCCGGTCGCTGCATGACGAACCCGTCGTCGGGCCGTCGGCAAAGCACGTGCCCCACGGTCCGATGTACACCGCCAGGTGCCAGTGGCCGCCGAACGCGACGCCTGACCCGATGACGGCGCTGGCGGGCTGCGGCAGCGCAGGCTGACCGGGCGGTATCCAGCGGTTCAGGCCGATGCTCCCGTCGCCGTCGAACGGGATCGCGTACGCCAGCTCACCGGTCCTGGAGTAGGCGGCAACCTCCGTGACCGCAGCGCTGTATGGCGCCGCGAGCGCGAAGAACCTGGCGTACTGGCGACCGAACACGGCAACCGGGCGGACCGTCAGCACCTGGCCGTTGCCGTAGAAGACCCGCAGGTAGGAGACATCGCTGCTGACGTTACCCACATCGACCTGCTCGGTCGTGCCGACCGAGCTGAAGATGGAAGCGACCGCGCCGTCGTCGTTCGCGGGCGTTGGCGGCCCAGCGCAGTTTCCGTTCGCACCCGCCGATGCGTAAGTCGTGCCCCAGCAGACGGTCGCTTCCGGACCAGACAGACCCGACCCGGTCACGAACATGCTCCACCGCCAGTGGTTCAGGACGCCGTACGCGACCAGGCCGGACCGCGAGTGCGGCGTCGGGGGGTATTCGGACACGTGGTAGTGGCGCGACGGCGCGACGGGCGGCGGCGGGCTGATGCGCATCAGGCCGAGCGGGATCGCGATCGCCGCCGCGACCAGGATCGCCACGGCCGCCGCCGCCCCGGCCAGATGCAGGCGCCGGTGCACGATAGCGCGGCGGCGGACCGCTGCGTACCTGGCTGGCGGCGCGGGCGGCTGGTCCGTGGTCATCTCGGCCAGCACCTTGCGGATCGCGAGCTCGTCGTCGATCTGGGCCATGTCACTCACCTCCCGCGGTCGCGTGGCTGCCATTGGTCGCGTTCTGCGTCCGGTACGGCGACAGGACCGCCTGGCCTCGCAGGCTCGCGAGCGCCTTGGCCGCCTGGCTCTTCACCGTGCCGACCGAGACGCCGAGGATGTCGGCCACCTGCGCCTCGGACAGATCCTGGTGGTAGCGGAGCACCACGACGGCCCGCTGCCGCGGCGGCAGCTTGGCCAGCGCCGATCGCAGCGCCTGGCGGCTGTCGACCTGCACGAAGCGGTCGGGCCCGGCCACCTCGGGCAGCCGGTCGGTCGGCTGCTCGCCGCGCCATCGCCGCCGCCACCACGAGGACCAGGTGTTCAGCATGATCTTGCGGACGTACGCCTCCGGGTTATCCCGCTGGACTCGCGACCAGCGCGGATACGCCCTGGCCAGAGCGGTCTGCAGCAGGTCCTCGGCCAGCGCCCAGTCCCCGGTGAGCGCGTAGCCGAAGCGCTGCAGGGCCTGCCCGCGCCCGGCCACGAATTCCTCGAACATTTCCGCTCCTGCCCGGACCGGATCGTGAGCACCGCTCCTGCCCGCACAACCTTCTAACCGTCGCGAAAGGTTGCCTTAGCTCAGGCAAAAGCACAACCTGCTGACCAGATCGGCCGGCGTGGCCGCGAGCATCAGGTACTCGCGGCTGGCGGCGGGAACGAAGTCGTCCGCGACCAGGCCGTCCACGACCCCGAGCAGGCCGCTCCAGAAACCGTCCACGTCCAGCAGCACGATCGGCTTCTTGTGCAGGCCCAGCTGCTGCCAGGTGACGACCTCGAGCAACTCCTCCAGCGTCCCCAGGCCGCCGGGCAGGGCCGCGAACCCGTCGGCCAGCTCGGCCATCCGCGCCTTGCGTTCGTGCATCGACCGCACGAGCTCTAGCCTGGTCAGGCCCCGGTGCGCGATCTCGGCCGCGAACAGGCCGTCGGGGGTCACGCCGGTCACCTCCCCGCCGGCCGCGAGCGCGGCGTCGGCCAGCGCGCCCATCAGGCCGATGTTGGACCCGCCGTACACGATGCCGAGCCCGGCCTGCGCCAGGAGCCGCCCGGTCTGCACGGCGGCCGCGGTGTACTCGGCCCTGCGGCCGAAGGAGCTACCCAGGTAGACGGCGATCCGCATCGCTACTCCGGCGGCCGGCGCTGCCGGGCGGCGAAATCGCGGAGGGCGCGCAGGAAGTCGATCTCCCTGAAGGCCGGCCAGTAGCAGTCGCAGAAGTGCAGATAGGCGTCTTTGCCCTGCCAGAGCAGGAAGTTTGACAGCCGCTGCTCGCCGCTGGTCCTGATGATGAGGTCGGGCTCGGGCTGTCCGGCGCCGGCCAGGTGGCGGGCGATGTCCTCGGGCTGGACGGTGCGGGCGATGTCGGCCAGGCACGCGCCGGCCTCCGCGCGCTCCTCGAGCAGGGCCCGCACGGCCTCGACGATCTCCTGGCGGCCGCCGTAGCCGACGCACAGGGTGACGTGCGCGCCGGTCGGGCAGCGTCTGGTCGCCTCGGCCGCCTCCTTCAGCGCCAGCGCCGTGCTGCCCGGCAGCATGTCGACCGCGCCCGCGACGTGCACCTGCCAGGCCGGCTCGGGCGTGGCAATCCTGGTCAGCACGACGTGCTCGATGATCTCCATCAGCGCGGCCACCTCGGCATCGTCGCGGCGGGCGAGGTTCTCGGCCGAGCAGATGAAGACGGTGACGTGGCTGATCCCGGCGGTCTGGCACCACGAGAGGGCATCCCAGATATGCGCGGCGCCGTGCCGGTGGCCCTCGCTCGGACTGGCCAGCCCCTCCTGCCTGGCCCAGCGACGGTTCCCGTCGATGATCAGGCCGATGTGCCTCGGGAGCACAGCGCCCTGCAGCCGTCGCCGCAGCCGGGCTGTGTACAGGCGGTAGGCGAGCTGGCGTACCGTCACGTCACGAATCTAGTCGTTCGCGATGACCGGCCAAAACGCAGCGTGGGCCCGCCTGCCGCGAGCCGAATGCCACCCCGCACGCACTCAGCCTGGGCATCACCCAGCCGCGGCGCCTAGGCTATTGGCGCGCATAGCGGGACAAGGGAGGGCGAGCGCGTGGCGGGGAATGAGTACCTGGACTATTCGGGCCGCGACGATGTGCTGAGCGGCGGCTCGCGGATGATCCCGATCACTACCCCCGCCGGACCACAGCGCGTGTGGGTGAAACGGACCGGCAACAACCCTGGCCTGAAGATGCTGCTGCTGCATGGCGGTCCCGGGTCGACGCACGAGTACCTGGAGGCCTGCGACAGCTACCTTCCCGCGGCCGGGATCGAGTACTACTACTACGACCAGCTCGGCTCCGGCTCGAGCGACCGTCCTGAGGACCCGGCGCTGTGGGAACTCGACCGATTCGTCGACGAGGTCGAGCAGGTGCGCACCGCGCTGAACCTGGACCGGGACAACTTCATCCTGTACGGGCAGTCGTGGGGCGGCATCCTGGCGATCGAGTACGCGCTGACCCACCAGCGGCACCTGCGCGGCCTGGTGATCTCCAACATGATGGCGAGTGTCCCGGCCTACAACGCCTACGCCGAGCAGGTCCTGATGCCCGAGATGGACCAGGCCGCGCTGGCCGAGATCAAGTCGTTCGAGGCCACGGGCGACACCGGCAACCCGAGGTACATGGAGCTGCTGATCGAGCAGCACTACGTCCGCCACGTGCTGCGGATGCCACCGGCCGACTGGCCCGATCCGGTCCAGCGCGGGTTCGCTCACATTAACCAGGAGATCTACGTCTCCATGCAGGGCCCGAGCGAGCTTGGCATCAGCCAGGACGCGAAGCTTGCGCACTGGGACCGGTTTGCCGACCTCGCGGCGATCCGAGTACCCGCGCTGGTGGTCGGAGCGAGGTACGACACGATGGATCCCGCTCACATGGAGGAGATGGCCGCCCGCCTGCCCGCCGGCAGATACCTGTACTGCCCGGAGGGCAGCCACCTGGCCATGTACGACGACCAGGAGACATACTTCGCCGGGCTCACCGACTTCGTGCTCGGGCTCGGCCGCCCTCGCAGCTAGCTGCCGTGACCTTGCGCCTCACAAGCGGCGCCGTCGCCCGTCAGCTGATCGTGCGGCTGCGCCCGCGGAACTCGGCGACGATCTCGTCACCGCGGCGGACCGTGACATCGTAGATCCCGCTGCGGCCCGATCTTGCCCGCTCGATGGCGGTCGCGAGCAGTACGTCACCCTCGCGGACCGGGGCGAGGAAGGTGATGTCGGCGCCGGCTGCGACGGTCACCTGGCCATCGCTGTTGCACGCGACGGAGAATGCCGTGTCGGCCAGCATGAAGATGTAGCCGCCGTGACTGATAGCGTGCCCGTTCAGCATCTGCATCGCGATCCGCATCCGGACCGTGGCGGTGCCGGGACCAACGTGCACGAGTTCCATGCCGACTGAACGGGATGCCTGGTCGGCGGCGAACATGATCGCGCCCTGACGAGTAGGCGCGTCAGGCTGGGCACCTGCGATCGGCAGTCCTGGCATGAAGGCTCCTTCGGCGGCCGCCGGGTTCGCTGCATTGTCGGCCAGGATCGCCAGCCTAGTGCCACGCCACTGTCCCGTGGTTAAGGTGGGCGACCATGGTGACCTTTCGTCAGCCGGGGACGGTGCTGACCGACCGGACCTTTACTGTCCCGCTCGACCACTCCAGGCCCGACGGGGAGCAGATCGAGCTCTTCGGCCGCGAGGTCGTGGCGGCCGCAGGAACACCGAGCGACTTGCCGTGGCTGCTGTTCCTGCAGGGCGGGCCCGGTTCCGGCGCGCAACGGCCGGTTGGCAGGGAGTCCTGGCTGGATCGCGCGCTGCGGGACTTCCGCGTGCTGCTCCTCGACCAGCGCGGCACTGGCCGGTCCACCCCGGCTAACCGGCTGACGCTGACGCGGTTCCCGACCGCCCTGGCCCAGGCCGACTACCTCGCGCATTTCCGTGCCGACTCGATCGTCGCCGACGCCGAACTCGTCCGTCAGCAGGTGACCGGCGGCCAGCCCTGGGCCGTACTCGGGCAGAGTTTCGGCGGCTTCTGCACGGTCACGTACTTGTCGAAGGCGCCGCAAGGCGTGAGCGAGGCATTCATCACCGGCGGACTGCCCGGCCTGACCGCGACCGCCGACGATGTTTACCGGCTGACCTACCGCCAGGTCGCGGCCAAGAACGCCGAGCACTACGACCGGTACCCGATGGACGTGGAGCGAGTCCGGCGGGTGGCCAGGGCGCTGGCCGACAAGCCGGCCACGCTGCCGGGCGGCGGCTTGCTGACGGTCGAGCGATTCCAGTCGCTCGGCCATCAGCTCGGCATGAGCACCGGCAGTCATAACCTGCACTACCTGCTGGAAGACCCGTTCGCCGGCGCTGAGCTGAACGACGACTTCCTGCGCCGGGTGGAGGCGCAACTCAGCTACGCCTCAGCTCCGCTGTACGCGCTGCTGCATGAGCCCTGCTACGCGCAGGGAGCGGCGACCAGGTGGTCGGCGCAACGGATCCGGGCCGAGTTCCCCGAGTTCGACCCCGCGCGCGCGATCGAAGGCGACGAGCCGCTGATGTTCACCGGCGAGATGGTGTACCCGTGGGCGCTCTCGCTCGATCCCGCCCTCGTGCCCCTCGCCGAGTGCGCCGAGTTGCTGGCGGCCCGGCAGGCGTGGCCTCGCCTGTATGACCCTGAGCGGCTTGCGCGGAACGAGGTGCCGGCCGCTGCTGCCGTGTATTTCGACGACATGTACGTCCCGCAGCAGCTTTCGCTGCACACGGCGGCTGCCGTCCGCGGGTTGCGGCGCTGGGTGACAAACGAGTACGAGCACGACGGCCTTCGGGTCAGCAACGGCGGGGTACTCGACCGGCTGATCGCGATGACGCGCGGGGAAACGTGAGTCAGGTTCCGGCGCCTGCGCCGGAGTAGTCCAGGTCCGGCTCGATGCTCACTACGGTCGCGCAGTCGTCGGCGAACGTGATCGTTACGTCCACGTGCCGGCCGGCCAGCACGGCTGGCACCCAGAACCGGGCGTCGTCCCACATGCGCGGGAACGGAAGCTCGTCCTCCGCGAACCACCGCGGGATGACCTCGTCGGACTCGGCCGGCGTGCCCTCGAACGCCGACGTCACGTATACCTGCGCCGTCTGATCCCAGGACGGCCGGGACGGGAACAGGAACTCGATGCTGGCCATGTGCTGCAGCGAGTCAGCCGAGACCACGAGGCTCGACTCTTCCAGGACCTCGCGGGCCGCCGCCACCTCCGGCTTCTCGCCCTCTTCGATGTGCCCGCCCAGGCCGACCCACTTGCCAGCGCCGAACCCGGTCTTCTTCAGGCCGAGCAGCACCTCGGCTCCGTTGGGTGTGCGCCGCCTGATCAGGCACAGGCATGTCCGCTCCGTCATCCGGCCCAGCCTAGCTGGCAGGCCGGGATGCTCGGCTCGGCGCGCCCGTCGGCTTGGGCTAATCCGCCGCGGTCATAATGCGCGGGCAGTGTAAGGGAAGCCCTCCCCATCTGGGAAGCCCTCCCCATGACAATCTCGCCTCAGGTGCAGAATATTTGCGGGCATGCGCTCAATTAACTTCGCCGCGGCCGCCGCGGCCGCCGCCATCAGCACCGTTCTGGTCGCTGGTTGCGGCCCTGCTAGCCGCCAGGCATCTCTGCCTGCGGCCACTACGCCGGTTCCGGCCACCACCAGGACCGGCCAGCCAACGGGAACGCCGGGGGCTGTTGCCGCCGCGTCAGCTCGGCAGCTCCCGATTTCAGTTGAATCCGACAGCCAGATGAAGGCTGAGGGCAACAACGGCCCGTCCTCGGCAATACTGCTTCCCATTTCATGCCGATTGACCGGGACGACCATAACGGCCGAGGGCACGTACGCAGGCGGCTTCGTTCCCAACCTGTATAACCGCTACGGCGACATCGTCGTGCTCTACGCGTTCGCTGCTCCTTCGGCTGGCTATCCGGAGGGGATGCAGCTCGGCGTGTCGGATGCCGGCGACTCCCCGGCCGTGGGAAGCCGCGCGCCGTGGCACGTAAGCCTGTCGATCACACCGTCCGTGGGCGTGCCGGCCCAGTGCGTGGTCGCGGCACAGCCAACGCACGACCTTCAGCTCGCGCCGGGGCCGGCTCCATCTACCGCGATCCCGACGGCCAGCGCTTCGACCGCCGGGCAGCTCCCGATTTCAGTTGAATCCGACAGCCAGATGAAGGCCGAGGGCAACAACGGCCCGTCCTCGGCAATATTGCGTCCGACCTCATGCCAGTTGACCGGGACGACCATAACGGCCGAGGGCACGTACACAGGCGGCTTCGTTCCCAACGTGTACGACCGCTACGGCGACATCATCGTGCTGTACGTACTCACTGCTCCTTCTGCTGACTATCCGGAGGGGATGCAGCTCGGCGTGTCGGAGGCCGCCGAGTCGCCGGCCGTGGGAAGCCCCGCCCCGTGGCACGTCAGCCTCTCGATCTCGCCGTCCGTGGGCGAGCCGGGCCGGTGCGTTGTCGCGGCACAGCCGACGCACGATCTTCAGCTCGCGCCCTAGTCGCTAGACCGCGGCAGGGCGCCCGCACCCTGAGCGGCCGAGGGGGCCGCTCAGGGTGCGGGCTGGAAGCTTGTCACCAGGTGCTGCCAGGTGCTCGCGTACACGGTCGGCCACTGGCCGACCGGCCCGTACAGCTCAATGGCGTAGCTGAGCTGGCCGGGCCGGACGATGAAGGTCCGGTCGATGGCGCGGATGCGGACGCCCTGGTAGACGTCGGTGAACTGCCAGTCAGCGGCGCTGTAGCCGCGGTAGCTCACCGCGCGGATAGAGATCTGCCGATAGGAGGGATCGGCTGCGGCCTTCTGGGCTGCCTGCTGCTGCCAGTCGGCCAGGGCGTCGGCCTGCGGGTGCGCGCGCCATGCGACCACCACGACAAACCCGCCGGGCGTCCCCGTGAACTGAACCTCGCCGGCCGCCTTAGTGGCGACGGCCCAGCCGGGCGGCAGGCCGATGGCAAACCCGCTCGGGTCGTGGTAACTGTGCCAGCGCGGCGCCGGCACCGCTCGCCTGGCCACCGTGTGACCGGTGCCAGCCGCATGTGCACCAGGTGCGCGGAAGGGCTGCGCCAGCGTGAGGAACGCGACGGCGGCCGCGGCAACGGCGACGGCCGCCGCGATCACCAAGCGGCCGCGGCGCCTTGGGCCCCGGACGACGTCGCTCCGGCCGGGCGGCTCCATCGAAGGCGGACGCGCCAGGGGCCTGGTGCCGGAGCGCTCCGCCCGAACAGCGACGAGTCCGCCCGGCGGGAGGCCCGCTGCCTGCCCTTCGGTTCTGCGGTGCGACGGTCCGGCCGCAACGGGATCGGTGTACCGGCCGACTTCGGCTGCGCGCTGGAACGCCGCGGTGAAATCACCGCAGCTGCGGTAGCGATCGCCGGGTGACTTGGCCAGCGCCCGGCCGAGAACGGCATCCAGCTCAGGAGGCAGCCCGTGACGGCGAGCCGACACTGGCGGCGCAGGCTTCGACATGTGCGCGGTGAGGACGGCCATGACGTTCTCGAAGGGAAACGGCGTGCGCCCGGTCAGCATCTCGACGGCGGCGCACGCCAGCGCGTACTGGTCCGCCCGGCCGTCGACGGGCCGTCCCCCGATCTGCTCTGGTGCGGCGTAGTCGGCGGTTCCCACGAATCTCCCGGTGCTGGTCAGCCGTACGTCGCCCGATGTGGCCTTGGTCAGCCCGAAGTCGGCGAGGTAGACGTGATCCGGCCGGCCCTCGCGCACGTCCATCAGCATGTTCCCTGGCTTGACGTCGCGGTGCACCAGTCCAGCGGCGTGCGCCGCGTCGAGTGCGGATGCCACCGATACCAGGATCGCGGACGCCCGGTCAACGCTGAGCGGGCCCTCGCGATCCAGCAGCGACCGCACGTCGCCGCCGACGACGTACCGCATGGCGATAAACAGCAGGCCGGCCGACTCGCCGGCCTCGAACACCGGGATGATGTGCGGGTCGTCCACCGCCGCCGCGGCCCTCGACTCGCGGACGAACCGCTGCCGGAATTCCGGGTCCGAGGCAACGGACGGAGCCATGATCTTCAGCGCGACCAGCCGGCCGAGCTGATCGTCACGCGCCCTGAACACCACGGCCATGCCGCCGTGACCGATCTGCTGCTCCAGCACGTACTTGCCGATCCGGGACCCGGAGCCGAAGCGGATCTCCTTCCATGGCAGGTCGCTGGCCATTCCACCTCCGGCTGGGCCGCTGCAGCGTGTCCAAACCACGTCATTGTCGCGCATCGGCCGACAGCGGCAAGCGTTTCCTCGGATCGGCAGGCGGGCCGCCCGGCGGCTTGCGGCGACGGCGCCGAGCGTCAGACCGGATAAGCTCCGGCCATGATCGACTCTGTGTCCAGATTCGCCGGATTCGCCGACCAATACGACACCGCCCGCCCCGCGCCGCCCGCGGACCTGCCCGCGTTCCTGGCCGACTGGTCTGGCCGGAGCACTCCGGACGTGGTCGACATCGGCGCGGGCAGCGGGCTTTCCACGATGATCTGGGCCGGCACCGCGCGGCAGGTGATCGCGGTCGAACCCGGCGCCGGCATGCGGGCCGTGCTGAGCCGCAAGGTGGCGAGACAGGCAGCCGGGCCGACCCGGTTCACGGTGACCGACGGCACCGCCGAGGCGACCGGGCTGGAGCGCGAGTCAGCCGACATCGTGACCGCGAGCACGGCCATGCACTGGTTCGATCACGGCCAGGCCCTGCCCGAGATCGTGAGGGTGCTGAGGCCCGGCGGCGTGCTGGCGGCTTTCGGGCCGGCGTGGCCGCCGCGCATCGACCCGGAAATCGATGCCGCATTCGAGGTTTTCGAGGAGCGCATGACGCGGCTCGAGGCGGACCGCGGGCTGCGGCCGGCTGATTCCGGTGACGAGCACGCGGCGTCGATGCGCGGCTCCGGCCTGTTCTGGCACGTCGACGAGGTCGGCATGCACAGCCGCGAGGAAGGCGATGCGGCGCGGGTGCTCGGCCTGGTCCGCAGTCGCGGCGGGGTGGCGGCGCTGCTCGCGGCCGGGGCCACCGAGCAGGAGATAGGGGTCACGGACCTGGCCGAGGTTGCGGCGCGCCGGCTGACGGCGCCCCGGCCCTGGTGGTGGACCTTCCGGGTCAGTCTCGGCGTTCGCTAGGTAGGTAGTTGCGGTAAAGCAAACTTTCCGTTGTAAGCTGGTTCAGCGTGGGACCGATAGCCGGAGAGCCAGGAGCAGACCAGCAGGCCGCGAGCGCCAGGCCGGACAGGTACAAGTGGATCGCCCTGTCCAACACGACGCTCAGCATCACGATGGCGACGATCGACGCGTCGATCGTGATCATCTCGATGCCGGCCATCTTCCGGGGCATCCACCTCAGTCCGCTGGCGCCGGGAAACATCAGCTACGTGCTCTGGATGATCATGGGGTACCTGCTGGTGCAGGCGGTGCTCGTGGTCACGCTGGGCAGGCTCGGCGACATGTACGGCCGGGTCAAGATCTACAACCTGGGCTTCGTCGTCTTCACGGTCGCCTCCATCGCGCTGTCTCTTGATCCTTTCCTCGGCGGCAGGGGCGCACTCTGGCTGATCTTGTGGCGGGTTGTTCAGGCATTCGGCGGGGCGATGCTGATGGCCAACTCGGCCGCGATCCTCACCGACGCGTTCCCGGCCAACCAGCGCGGCATGGCGCTCGGGATCAACCAGATCGCCGGCATCTCTGGCCAGTTCGTCGGCCTGCTCCTCGGCGGCCTGCTGGCCGCCTGGGACTGGCGCGCGGTGTTCTGGGTCAACGTGCCCATCGGGCTCTGGGGTACCATCTGGGCCTACCGCAGCCTGCATGAGATCGCGACGACAAGGCGAGCCAAGATCGACTGGGTGGGCAACGTCCTGTTCGCGGTCGGCGCCACCAGCCTGCTGGCCGCGATCACCTTCGGCATCCAGCCGTACGGCGGGCACGCCACCGGCTGGACGAACCCGAAGGTGGACGCGGGGCTCATCGGCGGCGTCGTGCTGCTGATCGTCTTCTGCATCGTGGAGACCAAGATCGCTGAGCCCATGTTCCGCATGGGCCTGTTCAAGATCCGCGCGTTCGCCGCCGGGAACGCGGCCAGCCTGATGAGTTCGATGTCGCGTGGCGGGCTGCAGTTCATGCTGGTCATCTGGCTGGCCGGGATCTGGCTGCCGCTCCACGGGTACAGCTTCACGGTCACGCCGCTGTGGGCGGGGATTTACATGCTCCCGCTGACGGCCGGGTTCCTGATCGCGGGGCCGATCTCCGGATACCTGTCCGACCGGTTCGGGGCTCGCCCGTTCTCGACGGCCGGCCTGCTCGTCGCCGCGTGCGGTTTCACCGGCCTGATGCTGCTGCCGGTGGACTTCCCCTACCCGGCGTTCGCCTGCATCATCTTCTGCAACGGCATCGGTTCTGGGCTGTTCGCCTCGCCGAACACCTCCTCGATCATGAGCAGCGTCCCGGCCGAGCACCGGGGCGCCGCGTCGGGCATGCGGTCGGTGTTCATGAACTCGGGCATGTCGCTGTCGATCGGGTTCTTCTTCTCGCTGATGATCGCTGGCCTGTCGAGCACCCTGCCGAAGACCCTGGGCAGCGGCCTGCGGGCCCAGGGCGTCCCAGCCGCGGCCGCCAGTCATATAGCACACCTGCCCCCGGTGAGCACGCTGTTCTCAGCGCTGCTCGGGTATAACCCGATCAAGGGCCTGCTCGGCCCGACCGGGATCCTCAGCAAGCTGCCTGCCCACAACGTCGCCGTGCTGACCGGCACTCAGTTCTTCCCGCACCTGATCTCGGCCCCGTTCAAGCACGGCCTGGTGGTCGTGTACAGCGCGGCAATCGCGATGTCGGTCGCCGGGGCGCTGATCTCCCTGATGCGGGGCAAGCAGTTCTACTACGACGACCGGGCGAACGAGGATGCAGTGGCCGTCCAGCCGGCCGGAACCCTCGCAGCGCCGCTGGCGGTCAGCCCGTTCGCGGCCGATGCCGCTGCGAACGGGAACGGAAACGGGACCGGCGGCAGGCCGGCCGGGAAAGGGCCGGGCACCGGCGGCGACCTTGGAGCACGACCAGCTCCGTCGTCGGCCGCGGACTGACCGGCGGCCGCGTCCTCGGCCGCGGACTCGTTCGGGCGCTGGCTGGCCCCGCGGTCGCGCCGGGCAGGTAAGCTCGGGTTGTGCCGCGATACGAGTACCGCTGCCGTGCCTGCGGAGACACCTTCGAGCAGAGCCGGCCAATGAGCGAGGCTGCTGCCCCGGCGACCTGCCCGCAGGGCCACGACGACACGGTCAAGCTGCTGTCCACGGTGGCTGTCGGCGGCCGCGCCAGCGGAGCGCCTCAGCCGGGTGCGGGCGGCGGTGGCTGCTGCGGCGGGGCCTGCGGCTGCCACTGAGCCTTCCGGTCCGCCCAGCGCCGGTGTCCTACGGCGGGCATGAGGGCCGGCGATGCTCAGGCCGAGAACCGCTCCACCTGGCGCATCTTGTTGGTTGCGTCGAGCGCCGCCACCTTGTAAGACTCTGCGAGCGTCGGGTAATTGAAGACCGCATCGACGAGGTAATCGACCGTTCCGCCGCACCCCATGACGGCCTGGCCGATGTGTACCAGCTCGGTCGCACCGGTGCCGAACACGTGGACGCCGAGTAGCTTGCGGTCGACCGGCGACACCAGCAGCTTGAGCACCCCATAGGAGTCGCCGACGATCTGGCCGCGGGCCAGCTCCCGGTAGCGGGAAACGCCGACCTCAAACGGCACGCAGTCCTGGGTGAGCTGGTCCTCGGTCTTTCCGATGAAGCTGATCTCCGGCAGGCTGTAGATCCCGATTGGCTGGAGCACGTTCGTGGCGTGGCACGGCTCGTCACAGGCATGGTGAGCGGCGAGCCTGCCCTGCTCCATCGAGGTTGCCGCCAGTGCGGGAAAGCCGATGACGTCGCCCACGGCATAGATCGACGGGACTTCGGTCCTGTAGTTCTCATCGACCCTGATCCGGCCACGGGCATCGGCGCTGAGCCCGGCGGCCGGCAGGTCAAGGTCGTCGGTCATGCCCTGCCGCCCGGCCGAGTACATGACGGTGTCGGCCGGGATGCGCTTCCCGCTGGCCAGTTCGGCAATGGCGCCCTCCGGCCTCGCCCCGACCGCGGTTACGGTCTCGCCGAACCTGAACGTGACGGCCAGGTCGCGCAGGTGGTACTTGAGCGCCTCGATTACCTCGAGGTCGCAGAACTCGAGCATGCGGTCGCGCTGCTCGATCACCGTTACCTTGGTGCCGAGAGCGGCGAACATGGAGGCGTACTCAATGCCGATGACCCCGGCACCGGCCACGACCATCGTCCGCGGGATGCGCTCGAGCTTGAGTATGCCGTCGGCGTCGATGATCGTGCGTTCGTCGAATGCCACGCTGGCCGGCCGGGCGGGCTTGGTGCCGGTCGCAATGATGATCTTCTTGGCGCTGGCCGGCCTGGAGCGGCCCTCCGAGTCGCAGACGTCGACGGTCGTGGGACTGGTCAGCCGGGCGGACCCGGTCAGGATCGTGACCCGGTTGCGGCTGAGCTGGCTGCGAACGACGTCCGTCTCGCGGCTGACGACGTGGTGTGTCCGGGAGGTGAGGTCGCCGATGGTGATCTCGTCCTTCACGCGGTAGCTCATCCCGTACATCTCGCGCTGGTCGAGCCCGGTCAGGTAGAGGACCGCTTCGCGGAGCGTTTTGGAGGGAATCGTGCCTGTATTGACGCATACGCCGCCCAGCATGTAAGGACGCTCGACCAAGCCCACCCGCCGGTCGAGTTTGGCCGCGGCAATGGCCGCCTTCTGCCCGCCAGGACCCGACCCGATAACGAGAACGTCGAAGTCGTCCATATCCATCAGTCTGACGACGGCGGGGAGCGCGCGGAAGGGCCAGAACGCGAGGCAAGGCGAGGATGCGCGATTCGTTACTCGTCCGTCGGCTGCCGGTCGCTGTCGTGTCCGGCAGCGGTCAGCGCTGCGCGAGCGGTCCCGGCCCGGCCGCGGCGGCCGCCGCGATGACCCGCTCGTACCCCCAGTCGCCGTCGACCGGCATCGGGAACAGCACGGGCAGGTCCACCCCGGCCGCCCGGTACTCGGCCAGCCGCTGCATGATCGCCCCGGAGTCACCGCGGGCCACGAAGGCGTCGGCGACGGCCTGCGGTACCCGGTCGGCAGCACCGGCCCGGTCACCCGCCAGCACGAGGTCGCGGACCGCGGTCAGGTTGGCAGCGCCAGAATCTGGCGAGCACGAGGCGCCGGCTGCGGCGTCAGCCGGGGCCGATAGCGCCGTCGGTTCACCGAACAGCCGCGGCGCGGTTGGGTGCAGGACGTAGCGGGGCACGACCGCCCTGGCGGCCGAGGCGGCCGCCTCGGCGCTGTCGGACAGGCAGCAGTGCAGCACGCACGCGATCTCGACTGCGCTCGGCTCCCGTCCGGCCTCCGCCGCCGCGGCCCGCACCGCCGCAGCGGCCTGGCCGGCCTGGGCGGCGGACATCAGGTTGAGGATCACCCCGTCCGCGATCCGGCCGGCCAGGGCGAGCATCCGCGGCCCGAGGGCACCCAGGTAGATCGGCAGCCCGGGCCGGACCGGCGGCCGGTCAAGCGGCACCGGGCCGGCCCGGAACAGCCGGCCCTGGAATCCGGCCGGGCTTCCGCCGAGGACGGCGCGCACGACGGCGACGTACTCCTCGATCATCTGCAGGGGCGGGAACGGAGCGATTCCGAATCTCGCGTTCATTACCGGGTTGGCGACTCCGAGGCCGAGGATGAGCCGGCCCGACGCCGCGTGGTCCAGCTGCGCGGCAGTCTTGGCCGTGAGGACCGGCGGCCGGAGCGCGGCGTTGGCGACGGCGGTCCCGACGCGGACCCGGCTGGTCGCGGCCGCCACCGGATGGACCAGGGCCAGGGCGTCGCCGTGTCCTTCGGCCACGAGTACCGCGCTGAACCCGGCATCCTCGGCCGCCGCGGCGAGTGCTCCGATGTCGGCCGCCGCCAGCCCGCTGTGCGAGGCGATGGACAGGCCGACGGGCCCGGCCAAGCTCCCAGCGGAGTCCGGGGTCACGGCCGCGCCCGCGGTCACGGCTGCGCGGGGCCGGTTTCGGCCGCGTCCCGCTCGGCCAGCTGCGCGCGCAGTTCCCGCTTCAGTACCTTGCCCGTGGTGGTGCGCGGCAGCTCGCGGGTGAACTCGGCCGTCTGCGGGCACTTGAAGTGCGCCAGCCGGTCGCGACACCAGGTGATGATCTCCTCGGGCGTCGCGTCGGCGTCCGGCCGGGCGATCATCACCGCGTGCACAGCCTCGCCCCAGGTCGGATCGGGCCGCCCGACGACGGCCACGTCAGCCACCGACGGGTGCTGCGCGAGCACCGCCTCGACCTCGGCGGGATAGACGTTCTCGCCGCCGCTGATGATCATGTCGGTCGTGCGGTCGAGGATGAAGAGATAGCGGTCGGCGCTCAGGCGGGCGATGTCGCCGGTCCGGTACCAGCCGTCCTCGGTGAAGGCGGCCTCGGTCGCGTCCGGGTCCCCCCAGTATCCGGAGAACAGGCACTCGCCGCGGATCAGCAGTTCTCCCGGCGCGTCGTCGGGCACGTCGTTGCCGTCGGGATCGACGACGCGGACTTCCCAGCCGAACGCGACCTGGCCCGCGCTGGCGAGCAGGGGGTTCCCCGGCTCGTGATCATCGGGGGCGAGCAGGCTGACCATGCTCTGGCTCTCGGTGTTCCCGTAGATTTGCCGGAACCGGCAGCCGAACGCCGCCATCGCCGCCGTCAGCGACGACGGCGTGATCGGCGCAGTCCCGTAGGCGATCTCGCGCAGGCTGCTCAGGTCGGCGCTTTCCCGCTCGCCGATCTCGGCCACGAGCATGTCGATCAGCGAGGGCCCGGCGGTGAAGAACTCGATCTTGTCCCGCTCGATGGCGTCGATGACTGCGGCCGGACTGAACGAGGTACGGATGTGCACCGTGCCGGCCGTCAGCAGCGCCTGCAGGCACTGGCCGAATCCCCCCAGGTGGAACAGCGGCAGGACCTGCAGGTGGCGCGACCCGGTGACCTGGTCGCCGATCTCGATGGCGAAGTCCGCGACGCTTTGCATCAGCGCGCCGTGCCGAAGCGGGATGGCCTTCGCCTTGCCGGTCGTGCCGCTCGTATGCACCAGGGCCAGGATCGCCTCGCCGGTCAGCTCGGGCCGCGGCGGCACCCGGCCGGTCAGCGCGCCGCCGTCCATCCAGCCGGGCGGCACCGGCCCGCCGCCCCCGATCGCGACCCGGATCACGGGCAGCGGCAGCGCGGAGTCGACGAGCCCGGTGAACTCGGCGTCGGCCGCGACCGCCGCCGGGTCGACCAGGGTAAAGATCTCGTTCAGCTCGCGCGCCGACAGCCGCCAGTTCAGGAACGCCGGAGTCGCCCCGGCCCGCATCAGCGCGAATGCCTGCACGAGGAAGTCCGCGCTGTTGCGCGCGACGATCGCGACGACGTCTCCGGGACCGATGCCGAGCGCCGCCCATCCGCCCGAACGTTTCTCGATCTCGGCGCGCAGCAAGGAATAGCTGAGCGTCGCTCCCCTGTCGTCGGTCAGCGCGGTCACGTCGGGGTGCACGGTTGCACGCCAGTCGATGACGTGTATCCAGCTCTGCATGCCCCGCGTCCCTTCGCCGCAGGCTCGTATCGTCGCAGAAACGTCTTCTGTCCGACAGGCTCTGCGAGATCCGAGATCATCCTGTAGCGATCCGTTTGAGCGGGTCCGGGCTAGCCGGCCCGGCCGCGCACCCAGGCCGCGAAGAGGTCGGCCGCCTGCTCCCGCGCGCCGTCCGGTTCCAGCAGGTAGTGGTCGGCCCGGATGAGCTCCAGGCTCTTGTCCGCCGCGGCGATCGCGTCTTGGAGCGCGCGGGCATCGCTGGCGTAGACGCACGCGTCCGCGGTCGCGTGCACGACCAGCGACGGGACCGTGATCTTGGCCAGGTGCGGCGCGGCGATGCACTGCGAGGTGCGCAGGCTCCACATCGACAGCCACGTCCGCAGCGTGCTGACCATGCCGACGCCGAAGACGCCGTAGTTGGCCTTCAGCGGGTCGCCGAGGTAGCACCAGTTGGGACGGCGGTCGGACGGCTCGATCGACGGGTCGATCATCCGCAGGTCGGCCCAGCTCCGGTGGACGAGGAACAGGCGGTCCCTGGCCCTCGTGCCCCCGAGCTCGTCTAGCTGCCGGAGCGCCCAGTCGGTGATGCGCTCATTTCGGTGCCGCTGGGCCGCCCGGTAGCGGCGCTGGAACGATTCGCTGAAGGGCGGCCCGTTCCGTGTATTAAAGGGGTCGAGATCGGGATCAGCCGAAAGCGGGTCGCGCTCATCGGTCACCGACGGATCGAGCCACGCCGTCAGCACCTCAGGGCGGCCCGAGTGCGCGGCCAGCGCGATGAACAGGTCGCCGGCCGGCAGCTCCCCGATCGCGGGCAGCGGACGCATCCCCGCGACCGGGCGGACGCAAGGGTCGACGGCCTGGGACTGGTAGGCGGCCATCAGCGAGCCTCCGCCGGAGTTGCCGAGCAGGACGACCCGGTCGGCGCCCGCACGCTCGCGCAGCCAGCGGACGCCCACGCCGATCTCGGCCAGGGCATGGTCGAGCAGGAAATGCGCCTCGTCCCCGCGGAACCTGGTGTTCCAGCCAAGGAAGCCGAAGCCCCGGCGGGCGAGCGGCTCAGCCAGGTAGTGCTCGGAGAAGTCGATGTTGTAGTGCGTCGCGATGAACGCGGTCGACGGCTGCGACCCGGCCGGGTGGTGATAGATGCCCTGGCACGGGTACCCGCCGGCGCCTGCCCGGCCGGCCACCGGCGAGGGCAGGCCGACGAAGTCACGCTCGATCTCGGCCATGCTGCTCCGTTCTGGCGCGCAAATAGAACCGAGTCTAAATTTGTAGTGCGTCGTGAGGAGAAGTCATGGACTGGCGGAACGAGGAGTTCGACCTGGGCGGCGTCAACCACCTGGCGCTGGTCTGCTCGGACATGAAGCGGACGGTCGAGTTCTACACCCAGGTGCTCGGCATGCGGCTGATCAAGACGATCGAGCTGCCGGCCGGCTCGGGCCAGCATTTCTTTTTCGACATGGGCGGCGGCAACGCGCTGGCGTTCTTCTGGTTCCCCGACGCACCCGACCCGGTTCCCGGCGTGTCCGCTCCGGTGACGGTGCCCGGCATCGGCGACTGGACCAGCGCGGTCGGCTCGATGAACCACGTCGCGTTCAACGTGCCCGAGGAAAAGTTCCTCGAGTACCGGGACAAGCTCAAGGCCAAGGGCGTGCGGGTCAGCCCGATCCTCGACCACGACGACAGCATCCTGGGCGTAGCCCGCGAACTGCACCCAGGCGTCTTCGTCCGGTCGTTCTACTTCCAGGACCCCGACGGGATCCTGCTGGAGTTCGCCTGCTGGCGGCGGGTCATGGGCCAGCCGGGCGACGTGCGGCACGAGCCGAAGACGGCGGCCGACCGCACCGGCGTGCCGGTCTGACGGTGCGGGGTCAGTAGCGGTCGGCCATCAGCTCGCGGATCCGAGCCGCAGCCAGCGCCGCCGCTGTCGCGGTGGCGCTGGCCGGGCTGCTGACCGCGTGCGGCAGTGGCGCCGGGCAGGCGGTGTACTCGGTGCAGACCGGCTACTTCGCTCGTTTCCCGTACACGACGGCCGACATCATCGACCTGGGGCTGCCTGAGCTGTATGACCAGACCAGCCAGCCGGTGCGGCTGCTCTGGGTCACTCCGGTGCACTGGCCAGCCGCGATCCGCCTGCACAGCATCACGGCCTACAACTACTACCAGGCCGGGGCAGGTGTCATTTCAGCACTCGGTGACCTGCCGAAGGAGTGTCCGCGCGAGTTCGTCCCGCACCCGCTCAGCGTGGTGATGACGGCCGCTCACTCCACTTCGGACTGGTTCGTTGTGTTCGCGCTCACCATCTCGCGGCCGGGCCGCTACTACCTGAGCCAGGTCAAGATCGGGTACACCACCCGCGGGCAGCAGGGCTGGCAGTACCAGAACCTCGATACCGAGCTCGTGGTCACCCGCGCCTCCCGCCCGACCATCATCGGGCACCCTTGTGCGCCGCCGTGAGCTGCCCGGCCGCTAGTCTGCGGGGCATCACGACGGCCTGGCGCGGTGGCGGGAACTGGTCCGCGGCGTCACAGCCAGCTGAGCCGGGCGCTGGTCACCTGGTCATCGGGAGCGGTGCCGAGCTCGCCCGCCTTGACCTTATCCAGCATCCCGCTGACCGCCTGCTGCACCTCGGGCACGCAAGCCCGCAGCTTGTCCGCGTCGGCCGCGAGCCCGGCATCCACGTCGATGCCCGCGCCGGCCAGCAGCCCCTCAAGGTCGGCCAGCTTGCCGCCGAGCCAGCCGACCGGGTCGCTGGACAAGTCGCGGTCAAAGACCCGGCGGTGCGGCTCCCAGTCGCTCATCTTCGGGTGATGATGCGCCCGGTTCAGGCTGCCGGGCGGCCCGTCCGCACTTTCGAGGAGGTCAACGCGCCATACCGGCTCGGCAATCGTGATCGGGCGGGAGGAGTAGATAGAGCCGGTCAGCTCACCCGGTGTCAGCATCCTGACCTCGAGCCGGACACCCCGTTCCGGTCCCTCCTGGCCCTTCGCCGGGTTCGGATCGACGAAGTAGATGTCGCCGAGCACGACGCCGATCCGGTCGAAGCCGAAAAGCTGCAGCATGAAGTCTCCTGCCCGATGCGCCTGCGTTTTAGCCACATCCTCGCTGCTGGCCGCGCTGGACGCCAGTGCGGCGTCAGGTGACAGCGGTGCTGCCTGAGAGGCTGGGCGGCGGGTCGGGCCGGTCCGTGTTCCGCGGGTCGGGCCGGTCGATGTTCCAGTGCCTGACCACGCTCGCGATCCATGAGCGCTCGTCGGTGTCCGGGCTGGTGCGCGGCACGAGCGTGAAGCGGCTGATGGCGCGCTGGCCGCCCTCGGCGTCCCCGTACAGGACGTCAATGGTCAGCACCTCGCCGGACCTGACCGCCGCGATCGCGTCGCCGTACTGAGGATCGTTGTCTGGCTCGCGGAACGCGGCCTGCCAGAAGCCGATGTCGTTGGGCGCGATGAGGATGTCGCGCATGTGGGGGTGGAAGTCGTCCAGCGGCGGGTGACCATCGATCGACTGACGGCCGACCGCGAACCGCCACCCGTGCAGCACCCCGATCCCCCGGCCGGCATTGCGCACCGAGACGGCCAGGTATACGTTCCCGCTGTCGACCTCGGCCGCGCCGCGACCGCCCTGCACGTACTCGATCTTTCCGTCCCCGTAGAGGATCTTCTGCGGGGTATCGTCCAGTCGCGAGGGCACCAGCAGCGGCCGCAGGCCGAGCAGCAGGGCCTGCTCGGCGACCCTGGCGGCGCGGTTGGCCGACCTGACCGCTCTGAACGTGGCCACGGCCAGCACGAGCGTGCCCGCGGCGGTCGCGAGATCCGCGTAGCTGGCCAGATTACTTGCGTTGCTCACCGCTGAACCGTACCCGAGCCCACATCGCCGGCGCTGAGATGCCTATCCGCATCTGGCGGCGGGTACCCCCCGCTGCTAGCCTGGTTAACTCCTGATTAACGCCGGATGTCTATTAGTAGGTAGTTCGGCATTCCTCCGGTACGGGAACAAATGAGGTTATGTAGTGCGTAACGGCTCCACCGAGTTCGTGCTCGATTGCGACCCTGGAGCCTGGCCGGATGTCGCAGGCGCAGTGTCCGAGGGCACCGGCAGCACGTTCTCGCTTTCCGCTAACGGGCCGGTGCGGCGAGTGCGCCGCACCTGGCTAGACACCTTCGACTGGCGGCTCTACCGGGCCGGGCTCGCGCTCGAGCAGGTGGCGGCTTCGGGCCGCACCGAGCTGGTGCTGACCGGCCGGGATGGCGACCGCCTCGCGGTCGCCCAGGTCGGCTCGGTCAACGGCAGCGGGCACCAGGCGCAGTGGCCAGCCCTGCTCGGCGCGCTTCCGCCCGGTCCGCTGCGCGAGATGCTCGAGCCAGTCGTCGGCGTGCGCGCCCTGACTCCCGTCGCCAAGGCGACGAGCCGGGTTCGGGAGCAGCGCGTGCTGAACTCCGACGCCAAGACGGTTGCCCGGCTGGCGATCGACCAGATGTCGGTCAATTATCCGGCCAGAGCACTGACGGCGCCCAGGCTGGCGGTCTCCGAGCTCCGCGGGTACCAGGCCCAGGCGGGCCGGGTCGGCTCGGCGCTGGCCGCGGCACCTGGCATCCGCCCCGGTGGCGGTTCCGGCCTGGATGCGGCGCTGGCCGCCTCGGGCACCGAGCCCGCGCCGCGGACCGGGGCCATCCAGCTGACCGCCAGCTGGCCGGCCGCGGTTGCCATGGCCGCCATCCTGACCGCCCTGCTTGATGCCATCGAGGCCAACGTGCGCGGCACGGTCCGTGACATCGACACCGAGTTCCTGCACGACCTGCGGGTGGCCGTGCGCCGGACCCGGTCGGCGCTGAAGCTGGCCGGGCCCGCCCTGCCGGGCGACCTGGCCGCCCGTTATGCGCCCGAGTTCAAGTGGCTCGGGGACCTGACCACGCCGACCAGAGACCTCGACGTGTACCTGCTCGGATTCGACCAGATGACTTCCGGCCTTGTCGCCGCGACCGGCGAGGAGCTGACCCCGTTCCGTCAGTATCTCGAGCGAACGAGGACGACCGCGCATCGCGAGCTGGCCCGCGGCCTGAGGTCGGCGAGGTTTGCCCGCCTCACCGGCCGGTGGCGGGATGAGCTGGCTGCGGTGCGGGCTACGCGCAAGCGCCCGGCGGTTGCCGAGCTAGCCGCGAAGCAGATCGCGATCGCGCAGCGGCGGGCGCTGCGCGCGGGGCAGCGCATCACCGCGGCGTCACCGGCCAGCGACCTGCATGACCTGCGCAAGCGCTGCAAGGAGCTCCGGTACCTGCTGGAGATGTTCGGGTCGCTGTACGACCCCGAGCAGCGCTGGCGGGCCGTGCGCGAGCTGAAGGCACTTCAGGACTGCCTGGGCTCCTTCCAGGACGCCGAGGTGCAGCGCACCGAGATCCACGCGTTCGCCGACCGGATGCTGGCCGCGCGCAGCGCTCCCGCGGCGACGCTGCTGGCCATGGGCGAGATCGCGGCGGGCCTGGCCATGGGGCAACGTCAGGCCAGAATGGAGTTCGACGGCAGGTTCGCGGCGTTTGCCAGCCAGGCCAGCCAGGCAAGACTGACGGCACTGACCCAGGCGGCAGGCACGTGAAAATCCTCGCGACCTACAACATCAAGGGCGGCGTCGGCAAGACGGCGACCGCGGTCAACCTCGGGTTCCTGGCCGCCAGGGACGGATACCGGGTGCTGCTGTGGGACCTCGACCCGCAGGGGGCGGCGAGCTTCCTGTTCCGGATAAAGCCCCGGGTCAAGGGCGGCGGTCAGGCGCTGATCCGCGGCAAGCGGCCGGTCGACGGCGCGATCAAGGGCACCGATTTCGAGAACCTGGACCTGCTGCCCGCTGATTTCACCTACCGCAACCTGGACCTCATGCTGGATGAGGCCAAACGCCCCGACCGTCGGCTGGCCAGCCTGCTGGCGCCGCTGAGGAGCGAGTATGACCTGGTCATCCTCGACTGCCCGCCGAGCATCTCGCTGCTGTCTGAGAGCGTCCTGCACGCGGCCGACCTGCTGCTCGTACCGCTGATCCCGACCACGCTGTCGGTACGCACGCTGGATCAGCTCACCGAGTTCGTGGCCGGATTCAACGGACACCAGCCGAAGGTGCTGGCGTTTTTCTCGATGATCGACCGGCGCAAGCGGCTGCACGTGCAGATCGCGCAGGACCTGCCCGCGCAGCGGCCGGACTTCGCCGCGGCGGCGATCCCGGCGCTGTCGGTGATCGAGCAAATGTCTGTGCACCGTGCCCCGGTCGCGGTGTTCTCGCCCAGGAGCCAGGCATCCCGGCAGTACGCGTCGCTCTGGCAGGAGGCCAGGGAGCGCGTCAAGCTCGCCGAGCCAGGCTCCGCTCAGGGGAGTCTCGGCTGACGTGGTCTCGCCTAGCCGAGACCGCGGAGGAACCCGATCATCGCGTCGGTGACTTCGGCGGGCCGCTCCTGCTGGGTCCAGTGCCCGCAGCCGGGCAGGATGATCGACTCGGTCAGTTTCGGCACCACGTCGGCCAGCCCGTCGACCGGGGTGAACCCGATGACCGGGTCCTTGCTGCCCGCGATGAACACCGCGGGCACCTGGACCGGCGCGTGCCGCCACGCACCGGTCAGCTCCCAGTTCTTGTCTAGGTTGCGGTACCAGTTGAGCGGGCCGGTGAAGCCGGACTGCGCGTACTGCGCGACGTAGGCATCGATGTCCCCCTCGGTCAGCCAGGCTGGCAGCGAGGCCGGATCCGAGCCGGCGTCAAGGAACCCGCCGCCGGACGGGATCAGCGTCATCCCTGGCCCATCGCCGGACAGGCTGCAGAGCACGTTGCGGAACGTGCGCTCGGGGTCGCGGCCCAGCTCAGCTTCGGCGACGCCCGGCTGCTGGAAGTAGACCATGTAGAAGCTCTCGCCAAGCACCGAGCGCAGCATCGCGATCGGCGCGGCGCTGCCGCGCGGCCGGTACGGCACGCTGAGCGCGATCACTCCCCGGACCCGGTCGGGCCGGAACAGGCCCGCGTGCCAGGCCACCGGCGCGCCCCAGTCGTGCCCGGCGACGACGGCCTGCTCGGCGCCGAGCGCGTCCATCAGCGCGATCACGTCGCCGGTCAGGTGCAGCATCGTGTAGTCGCCGATCTCCGGCGCCCGGCCCGGCGTTTCCGGTGGGCCGGTCTGGCAGTAGCCGCGCTGATCGGGCGCCACCGCGTGGTATCCGGCCCCGGCCAGCGCGGCAAGCTGGTGGCGCCAGGAGTACCAGCTCTCGGGGAACCCGTGCAGCAGTATCACGAGCGGGCCCGTTCCCGCCTCGGCGATGTGCATGCGCAAGTCACCGGCCTGGACGTAACGGTGCGCCACGCCGGGAACCTCGCCTGCCACGGTTGTGCCGGTCATGGCCGGAGGATAGCGCGCGGACCCGTGACGCAGCCGGTACTCAGCGTCATACCGAAGCCTTTATCACCAATTGGCCAGGCAAGTCATGCCAGCACGGAGCATCCTGTAAAACAGGAATACTATTCGCCCACAGGGGGGCCCGTGAGTCGCAGGGTGCTTCGGCTGGAGATTCCGGTCTTCCCGGAGCGCATGATGTTCCGGGTGCACGACCCGATAGCGCATGCGGACGCTCCCGACGCGCCGGGGCCGCCGATCGAGGCACTGATCAGCACAAGCCGGGATCAGCTGATCGTGGCCTGCGCCCAGCAGCACCTGGGCGTGCAGCTGACAGTCGAGGAGTGGGACGACGCCCCGCCGCCGTTCAGCGACGGCTACGAGGACGAGGCCAAGTGCGTGCTGTACCTTCGCGGCGAGCTCAGCGTCGACATGGGTTCTGCGGGGAAAGCCGTGTCGGGCCTGCGACTGTCCGGCGGGGTAGGCGATTACGGCGTGCGCATCTACACCAGGAACCGGGTGGCGGCGCTGCAGAGTTACGCCGAGCTCTTCGAAGAGCACGATGACCCGCTCGGGGATGACTTCCAGCAGGCGCGCAAGCAACTCGAGGGCATGGAGCAGTACCTGCTGCAGCTGTGGCGAGAGTCGTGACGGGGGTCCGCCCCGGCCGCTAGTGCTGCGGTGCGCCCGAGTTCCCTGCGTCCTTCGACGCGCCGGAAGCCTTGGCACCCTTCGCGCCGGCTGACGTCTTCGCCGCGTTCATCGTGGCCCGGTTGCTATGCCCGGCCGACGTGGCCGACGTTCTGGACGACGGCGCGGTCTTCGCGGCGGCTGAAGGTGTGCCCCGCGGCGCGTGGTCGTTCCGCATGTGATTCGCGAACGGGCTGACCACGAAGACCATGACCGTGACCGCCGCGATGAGCGCGAGCGCGAGGACACCGCCAATTGTGCGGGCGTGCTGAACCTTCATGGGACCCGGCAGCCGCGGCTGACCGAACGAGCCGAGACGCGCTGCCAGCCGGGGATCGTCAGCGGCGAGATTACGCTCCATCTCGTCAAGGATGCGCTGCTCATCCTGCGACAAGGCCACAGCGCCACCTCCCTGGAGATGCCTACCTGCGGGCCCGCTCCCCGCCCGGGCCCTTCCACTCATTTTTTACTAGGCCTTTGCTGACGGCAAGAGGAAGCTGAGTTGCCGCTGCTAGATCGCGGTTGCAGCCGGGCCGACTGTCCCGAGTCGTCCCGCGATAATCCGGTCGGACCAGGCCAGTCGAAAAGATATTTGATATAGTCGAACACTTATTCTAGAGTGACGACCATGCGCTGGGACAGCCTGCGGCTCGCCGGCGACGGCGGCCAGGACGGCGGGGACGGCGGGGCGGCGCCTGCCCTGTTCGAGCGTGCCGCCGTGACGCGGACCTTCGACACTCCCGGCTTCCGCGGGATCACGTTCCACGAGGTGCACGCTAAGTCGATCATCAGCAAGGTTCCCGAGGCCTCGCGGGTGCCGTTCCGCTGGACCATCAACCCGTACAGGGGCTGCAGCCATGCGTGCAGGTACTGCCTCTCGGGTGAGACGCCGGTGTTGATGGCCGATGGCCGGACCAAGCCCATCGCCGACCTTCGTCCGGGTGACGCGATCTACGGCACGGTCCGACGTGGCTCCTACCGCCGTTACGTCAAGACCACGGTCCTTGCACAGTGGCAAACGGTCAAGCACGGCTACCGGATCACGCTAGAAGATGGCACCAGCCTGACAGCGAGTGGCGATCACCGGTTCCTGACCAGTCGAGGCTGGAAGCACGTCACCGGGACCGAGCACGGCGCCGCTCGCAGGCCGCACCTGACGCCGGGCAGTGAGCTGGTCGGACCGGGCTGCTTCGTCGAACTCGTGGCCAACGGTGTGGCGGTCAAGAGCGATGCCCGGCTGAAGGTGACGTCGATCGAGCCGCTCGGGCTCGAGCTGCCGATGTATGACATCACCACCGGTACTGGGGACTTCATAGCAAACGGCGTGATCAGCCATAACTGCTTTGCCAGGAACACGCATACCTACCTCGACATGGATGCCGGGCACGACTTCGACTCGCAGATCGTCGTCAAGGTCAATGCGGTTGAGTTGCTCCGCAAGGAACTCGCGGCACCGCGCTGGCGCGGTGAGCACATCGCGATGGGCACGAACGTCGACTGCTACCAGCGGGGCGAGGGCCGCTACCGGCTCATGCCCGGCATCATCCAGGCGCTCACGGAGGCGGCGAATCCGTTCTCGATCCTGACCAAGGGCACGCTGATCCTGCGCGACATCGACCTGCTGTCCGCGGCGGCCGACGTCACCGACGTCGGGCTCAACGTGTCGGTCGGATTTGTCGATAAAGAGCTTTCCCGGCTTATTGAGTCAGGGACCCCCGCGCCCGAGCGCCGGCTGGCGGCGTGCGCCGAGCTCAACCAGCGCGGCCTGAGCTGCGGCGTGCTCATGGGCCCGGTGATCCCTTACCTCACCGACTCCCCCGCGGCGCTTGAGCGCACGGTCAGGGAGATTGCCGCGTCCGGTGCCGCGCACGTGACGCCGATCGTGCTGCACCTGCGGCCCGGAGCGCGGGAGTGGTTCCTGAGCTGGCTGCAGGAGAACCGGCCTGACCTGATCGGCCCCTACGCGCGGCTGTACGGGCGCCGCGCCTACGCTCCGGCGGACTATCAGCGCAAGATCGCCGATCAGGTGACGGAGCTGGCGCGGAAGTACGGCGTGGGCCGGACGACCCCGGCCGGCGCGCGCCGCCTTCGGGTTACGCCGCGCGGCGACTGGCCGGACGGGCTCGGCCCGAGCACGGATACCGGTCAGGGCGCCGGCGAGCGGCCGGGTTCCGGCCAGGAGACGCCGGGCGACGGACGGCAGCCAGGTTCTCGCAAACAGGCGCCGCTCTCCGGCGGCCGGCCGGGTTCCGGCCAGCCGGTGCCGCCCGCCGCGGCGCCGGCGGATATTCAGCTCACGCTGCTATGAGCCGCCGGTCACCGGAAGGCCCGCAGCCTGCCAGGCCCTGAATCCGCCGGCCACGTCGGTGGCCAGGTGCACGCCAAGCTCCTGCAGCGCGGCGGCTGCGAGGCTGGATGTGTAGCCCTCCGAGCAGACCACGATGACCCGCAGGTCGTAGCCGGCCACCGGCAGCCGGGCCTCGGACGCCGGATCGAACCGCCACTCCAGGACGTTGCGCTCGACGATCATCGCGCCTGGGATCTCGCCTTCGGCGGCCCGCTGCGCGGCCGGGCGGATGTCGACCAGGACGGCGCCGTCGCCGATCGCGGCGCAGGCCTGGGCCGGGCTCAGGCGCCCAAGTCGGGTCCTGGCCCTGTCCAGGACCTCGTCAATGGTGAGCGCCCCCGCCGGCTTGCTCACCAGTCCAGCTCCGCGTGATCTGTGCGCACGAGGGTCAGCCCGGAGGACGTCATCTCATACCTGCGCATGGCGGTCAGCGGCGGCGAGTAGGCGTGCACGCTGACAGCAGGGACGGCCGAGACGTTGGCCATGTCGTGCAGGTGCTGCTCGCCGAACGACCTGACCGTGCCCTCGGGGGCTGGCCGGTGCCGCAGCTGGAGGCTGCCCGGCCTGGCCAGGGTCTCCCGCAAGGCTCCCTGGGCGACCGCGAACGCGCCCGCGGCCTCGCCGTGATCATGCAGGCCGGTCCGCTGCCCTGGCAGCCAGCTCAGCAGCCAGATCTCATAGTCCTCGGTGAGTTCCAGCCGGCTGAACCAGCGCGCTTCGGTGGAGAACATGACCTGGTCCAGCCAGTGGTCCGCGCTCGCAACCCGGCACACGATGCGGCCAAGCCGAGCCGGACTCAGGCCCGGCCAGCCGGTGCGTGGTCGCTGTCCGCCCTGCACTGCGGTCACGAGGGCTGGCGATGCTTGACTGGCCGAGGCACCTGGCAGAGGTGGCATCCTATCAATCCAATCGAGTTAATTGGTATTCGGTCACGGTAGCACGCCGGGTGCCGTCGCGCAGGTCGCTGCCCTTTACTCTGGTCACCGGGCTAACACGGGATTGGCGCGGAAGGAGGTGCGGTGCCTCCGACACCGGAACAGGCAACGACTGCGCGCCCAGCTACCGCCCGTCCGCATCGCTCGTCCGGCCCTGGCGCCGCCGACGTGGCCGCCGTCGCGCTCGGCGGCGGGCTGGGCAGCGTGGCCAGATACCTGCTGAACGCCGCGTTCCCGGCCGGCCACGGCTTCCCCTGGGCGATCTTCGCCGTCAACGTGTCCGGCTGCTTCCTGCTCGGCCTGCTGGTGATCTACATGTTCGAGGTCTGGCCGCCGCGCCGGTTCGTGCGGCCATTCCTGGCGGTCGGCGTCCTCGGCGGGTACACGACGTTTTCGACCTACGCCGCCGGGGTCATGACCTTGCTCACCGGGCACGCCGTGGCGCAGGCCGATGCCTATGCTCTGAGCAGTGTGCTGGCCGCCCTGATAGCGGTCTGGGTCGGCCTCAAGGCAGGCCGAGTGGCCGCGACCCGGCCGGGAGGTATTCGATGACACTGCAGGGACCGGCCCGGCGCATCACGATCTTCATTGGCGAATCCGATCGCTTCAACCACAAGCCCCTCTACGCCGAGATCGTGCACCGGGCGCATCAGCGCGGGCTGGCCGGCGCCAGCGTGTTCCGCGGAATCGAGGGATACGGCGCATCGTCGCGGATCCATACCAGCAGGCTGCTGTCGCTGAGCGAGGACCTGCCGATGGCGATCATCATCGTGGACACGGCGGACAGGACCGAGCGGTTCCTTGACGAGATCGCCGAGCTGGTGACGGGCGGCCTCGTCATCGTCGATGACGTGCACGTGCACACGTACGCGGGCGGCAGCCCGTCGTGACCGTCCTGCTTGTACTGGTCGGCGGCATGATCGGGGCGCCCGCCCGGTACCTGGCCGACCGGGCCGTGCAGGCCCGGCACGACACCGTGTTCCCCTGGGGCACCTTCGCGGTCAACGTCGGCGGATCGGCCCTGCTCGGCTTCCTGCTCGGCGCCCAGCGGCACCTCGGCCTGCCGTCGCCGGTGCTGGCCCTGCTGGGCACCGGCTTTTGCGGCGGGCTGACCACGTTCTCGACGTTCGGCTACGAGACTCTGCGGCTGCTCGAGGACGGCGCGATCGGCGAGGCCGGGGTGAACGTGATCGGCAGCGTGGTCGCCGGCGTGCTGGCCGCGTGGCTCGGCTACCTGCTGGCAGGCGCGCTCTTAGCACGGCATCGGCCTGGTCCGGTCGGCTGCCCGTGGTGCCCGCACGTAAAGTGGACTGTCTGAGAAGTTCATGGATGCCAGGGAGCAGCCGATGCCACCAGGCTTGACTGTTAAGACAGTCAAGGTGCCTAACCCCGGTGACCTGCTTACCCGGCTGCCCGGCCCGGAGGCGTGCGCCTGGATCCATGAGGGCGACGGGCTCGTCGGCTGGGGCGAGGCCGCCCGGATGAGTGTTCCGGCCGGCGCAGACCGGTTCGCGGCCGGAGAGCGGTGGCTGGCCGCGCTATTCGACGCGGCTCACATCACCGACGACGTCTGCTTGCCTGGAACGGGGCCGGTCGCCTTCGGCAGCTTCACGTTCGACCCGGACACCGGCGGGTCGATCCTGATCGTGCCGGCCACGATCGTGGCCCGCCGCGGCGGCGTCGCATGGCTGACCACGATCACCGGGGCGGGCGTCAGGGAGCACGTCAGCGCGGCCGCCTATCCGCCCGACGAGGTGAGGTGGAGCGACGGCAGCCTGACCGCGCCGCAGTGGGAGCAGGCAGTCAACGCTGCGGTGGCCAGGATCAAGGCCGGAGACCTGCGCAAGGTCGTGCTCGCCCGCGATCTGTACGCGTCCGCGTCGGCGCCGATCGACAGCCGGATCCTGCTGGCGCGGCTGGCCGCCAGGGCGCCAGGCTGCTACACGTTCGCGTGCGCGGGCCTGGTCGGCGCCACCCCAGAACTGCTCATCAGCCGCGAAGGCCGGGACGTCAGCTCGCTGGTCCTGGCCGGGACGATGGCGCGCGGCGGCAGCCAGGCCGACGACGCGGCGCTCAGCGCGGCGCTGCTCGCATCGGCCAAGGATGCCGAAGAGCACCAGTACTCGGTGGACTCGGTCCGCGAACTGCTGGCGCCGCTCTGCGGCCAACTCGCGGTCGATCCCGCGCCGTTCCTGCTGCAGATGGCCGATTACCAGCACCTGGCCACCAAGGTCACCGGCGTCCTCGCCGGCGACGCCTCGGCCCTAAGGCTCGCGGCCTCGCTGCACCCCACGGCGGCGATCTGCGGCACCCCGACCGAGACCGCGCTTGAGCTGATCCGCGAACTCGAGGGAATGGACCGGGGCCGTTACTCCGGCCCGGTCGGCTGGGTCGACTACCGTGGGAACGGCGAGTGGGGCATCGCGCTTCGCTGCGGCGAGGTTGGCGGCAGCCGGGCGCGGCTGTTTGCCGGGGGCGGCATCGTCGCCGGGTCGCAGGCTGCGGCCGAACTCGCCGAGACCGAGACCAAGTTCCGGCCGATGCGCCGAGCCCTCGAGGGCTGACGCGCAGGCCGAGGGAGGACGTGCCAGTCGTGGCACAGCAGAACAACGATGCCGACTGGGTGGCCAGGTTTGCCGACGAGGTCGTCGCCGAGTCCGAGCGCCGGGCGCCGGGCAAGCCGGTCGTCGTGGCGTCGGGCCTCAGCCCGTCCGGGCCGATTCACCTGGGTAACCTGCGCGAGATCATGGTCCCGCACTTGGTGGCCGACGAGATCCGCCGCCGCGGGATCGAGTGCGACCACGTCCTGTCCTGGGATGACTTCGATCGCCTGCGCCGGGTGCCGTCCGACATCGACCAGTCCTGGACCGCGCACATTGGCCGGCCGCTGACCGCTGTCCCGGCGCCGCCCGGCAGCGCGTATCCGACCTGGGCCGAGCACTTCATGGCACCGATGGCCGAGGCCCTGGAGCGGCTCGGCGTCGAGTACCGCGGCATCAGCCAGACGCAGATGTACACCTCAGGCGCATACGTGGACCAGGTCCTGCTGGCGATGCGCGAGCGGGACCGCATCGACGCCGTGCTCGCTGAGTACCGAACCAAGCCGAAGTCGCCGGCAGCCAGCGCGGCCGCAGGCGACGCCGGCGACAGGGCCGCGCAGGACCCGGCCGCGCGGGAGGCGTCCGCGCAGGACCCGGCCACGCTGGAAGCAGCGCGGCTCGCGGCGGAAGGATCGGGCGCGGCGGCCGAGGACGACGGCAGCACCAGCGCCGGTTATTTCCCCTACAAGCCGTACTGCACGGCCTGCGACACCGACATGACCACCGTCACCGGCTATGACGACCAGACGACGGAGATGTCGTACACCTGCGCGTGCGGGCACTCGGAGACGGTAAGGCTGACCGAATTCCGCCGCGGCAAGCTGGTATGGAAGGTCGACTGGCCGATGCGCTGGGCTTATGAGGGCGTGATCTTCGAACCGTCCGGGGTCGACCATCAGTCTCCAGGCTCGTCCTTCGTAGTCGGCGGCCGGCTGGTCAGCGAGATCTTCGGCGGAAAGCAGCCCATCGGCCCGATGTACGCGTTCGTCGGGATCAGCGGGATGGCGAAGATGTCGAGTTCCAGGGGCCGGGTGCCGATTCCCGCTGACGCTCTGCAGATCATGGAAGAGCCGCTGCTGCGCTGGCTGTACGCCCGGCGCAGGCCGCAGCAGTCGTTCACGGTTGCGTTCGACACCGAACTGCACCGGCTGTACGACGAATGGGACGCGGTGGAGCGCAAGATGGCCGCGGGCACCGCGTCCGACCTGGACGCCAGCTCCTACGACCGGGCGATCAGGACCGCCGAGCGTGAGTTGCCGCGCACCCCCCGGCCGCTGCCATACCGGACGCTGGCCTCCATCGCGGACATCACCACCGGCAACGCCGACCAGATGCTGCGCATCCTCAGCGACACCGACTCCGCGCACACGATCGGCTCCCTTGACGAGGTCAGGCCGCGGCTGGACCGGGCGCAGACCTGGGTAGCGACCCAGCTCGATCCGCAGGAGCGCACCCGGCTGCGCGATGAGCCGGACCGCGCGGCCCTGGACGCGCTGAGCGACGCAGAGCACGGCGCACTGAAGCTGCTGGTTGACGGGCTGGATGCGCACTGGTCGCTGGAGGGGCTGTCGCAGCTGGTGTACGCGGTGCCCAAGCTGCAGGCCGGCCTGCCCGCGGACGCGAAGCCGACGCCCGAGCTCAAGGCGGCCCAGCGCGCTTTCTTCGCGCTCGTCTACCGGCTGATGATCGGCAAGAAGACCGGGCCGCGGCTGCCGACGCTGCTGCTGGCGGCGGGCCAGGACCGGGCTCGGACGCTGCTCGGCGGCTGAGCGGTCACAGGGCGACACGCCGTGGCCGCCGGAGCGGTCACCAGGGGAGCACACCGTACCCGCCGGGTCCGTCCGCCGTCCAGACGTGGCCCCACAGCACGCCCGTCGGGCCATCGGCGGGCAGCGTCGCCAGGTGCACAACCACCTCGGCGCCCTGCTCGGGCGTGCGGAAACCGCTGTGCCCGTTCAGGTCAGTCGCGCAGTAGCCGGGGTTGGCCGCGTTGACCTTGACCGGCGTATCGCGCAGCTCCTTGGCGTACATCACGGTGATCATGTTGAGCGCGGTCTTGGAGGACGGGTAAGGAACCGAGGCCATCGGGTACATCGGGCTGGCCGGATCGCTCGTCACGGTGACCGAGCCCAGTTCGCTGCTGACGTTGACGATGCGCGCGGCAGGCGCGCGCCGCAGCAGCGGCAGCATTGCGTTGGTCACGGCCACCGGCCCGAACACGTTGGTCTCATACACGGCCCGCAGTGCCTCGACGGTGGTCTGGCTCGGCCGGCCCGCGCCCTCGCGGCGGGTGATCCCGGCGTTGTTGATCAGCGCGTCCAGCGCCCCGAACTCTCCCTCGATCCAGTCCGCCGCGCTGGTCACTGACCGCTCGTCGGTGACGTCCAGCTGCACGAACCGCGCGTCGGCTCCCTGCTCGGCCAGATCCTTCTCGGCCTGCCGGCCGCGCGTCTCGTCCCTGGCCCCGGCGAGGACGATCCATCCCCTGGTGCCGAGCAGCCGGGCGGTGGCGAACCCGATCCCCTTGTTGGCGCCGGTAATGAGCGCGGTCGATGTCATGGCCTCGAGCCTGCCAGCACGCGTCGGCCCGCGGGAGAGACCGGCCGAGCCTGGGATCGGCAGTACCAGCCTCGGGAGGGCTGCTCAGCGAAACCCGGAGATACGATCTGGATTTGCATGGGAACGAGGGGTTACCCGGCATGAACCGGGATGAACTGGCGGCCTTCCTCCGCAGGCGAAGGGAGCGGCTCCGGCCATCTGACGTCGGCCTGGCGAGCGCCGGGCGGCGCCGCACTCCCGGCCTGCGCAGGCAGGAAGTGGCCCAGCTCGCGGGCATGTCCGTGGACTACTACATCCGGCTCGAGCAGGCCCGCGGCCCCCGGCCGTCCAGGCAGATCCTGGCCGCCCTGGCCCGCGCGCTCCTGCTGACCGCCGACGAGCGTGACTACCTGTTCCGGCTGGCGGGCGACAACCCGCTCCCGGTCGCGGTGCCGCCTAGGGAGATAAGCCCCGGCCTGCGCAACCTGCTGGACAGCATGCCCGACACGCCCGCTTACGTCGTCGACGCGAAGTACGACGTCCTGGCGTGGAACGAGCTGGCGACCTACTTCATCGGCGACCTGTCCGGCCATCCCGAGAACGACAGGAACGTGATCCGGTGGACATTCGGCCGGGTCGCCGGCTCGGGGCCCTGGCCAGACGAGGAGAGCGTGCGGTTCGCCAGGGCGACGGTCGCCGACATGCGGGCCGCGTACGCCAGGTATCCGTCGGACTCGGGCCTGCGAGCGCTGGTGACCGAGTTGCTGGCGCTCTCGCCGCAGTTCGCGCAGATGTGGTCGGAACACGAAGTGCAGGCCCGCCGGCCGCTTATCAAGCGGTTCGTCCACCCGATGGCCGGCCCGCTTGAATTCGAGTGCCAGCTCTTGCAGGTCGGGGAGACCGGCCAGCGGCTCATCGTCTATTGCGCCGCCCCTGGCTCACCGACGCAGGAGGCCTTCCGCCGGCTGGCCAGGTCTGGCCGCAGCCCGCAGCGCACCGTGCCCGCGGACACCGTTGCCGGGAACACGCCTCGTTCCGTCTTATATGCCGATGGGCTGGGCATGATCAGGTGCCGTGGGAAGCGGTGAGGTCGGCGGCTGGATACTGCCAGCGAACGTGCGCACGCTCATGTTCTGGGTGGCGTACTACGTGGGCTATTCCTTCGAGGACAGCGACTGGGCGGCGGTGCAGGCGGCGCTGCCGGCGACGAACTCCGAGCAGGCCGCGGGATGGTACGACTACCCGGTGATCGGCTCCCCTCCGCTGAGAGTCTGGCTGGCCCAGACACCAGGTGACACGCTCGTGAGCGTACGGGTCGCCGGCGACATGGACCCGGTTCTTGAGGCCCGGTTCGAGACGGTGATCCACCTGCTGCAGGACGTCGAGCTGGGCCGCTAAGGCGGTCAGGCCGGGGGTCCGCTTGCCAGCACTACGCTCACCGCGTGCTGCTGGTCGTTGGTGTCGGTGTACTGGACGGTCACTTGCTGGCCTGGCCTGACGTCGTTGACCATGACGGTCTGGAGCGTGCTCTGGGAGCTGACAGCGTGGCCGTCCACTGCGGTTATGACGTCGCCGCCGGCCAGCCCTGATCCGGCTGCGGGACTGCCGGAGACGACGCCGGAGATCTGCGCGCCGCTAGCCGGGGCGGAATTGCCGTAACCGTATCCAGGGCCGAATCCCCCGGAGCTGGCCTGCTCGATCTCGACGCCCAGGAACGCGGTCTGGCCGACGTGCACGTCGCTGGATGCTTGGCCGGCGGTGATCTGCGCCGCGACTGAGGTGGCGGTGCCGATCGGGATGGCGAACCCGGTGCCGCTGGCCTCGGAGGCGAACTGGAAGGTATCCGATCCCGCCGTGTCCATGCCGATGACCTGCCCGGCCGCGTTGACGAGCGGCCCGCCGGAATCGCCTGACTCGATGTCGGCGTTGGTCTCGATCATGTCGGTCAGGTGCTCGCTGGTGCCGGTTAGCTCGTCGCTCGCGGTAATGGACTGCCCGGTCGCGGTAACGGTTCCGCCGGCGTAACTGGGCGTGCCTCCGGTGCCGCCCGCGTTGCCGATGCCGACGACTTCCTCACCTGATGACGCCGGCGAGGCCGCCGTGGTGACCGTTTGCAGGCCCGAGGCGCCGGTCAGCTGCAGCACGGCCACGTCCTTCGTGACGCTGTAGCCGACGACGGTGGCCGCATAGGTCTTGCCGTTGCCGACGTCGGTCACGCTGATGGTGGTCGCGCCCTCGATGACATGGTTGTTGGTCAGCACCTCGCCGCCGGCCGTGAGCACCATGCCGGTGCCCGCCGCCTGCGCGGCACCGTAGTCGACGGTGGTGTTGACGTCGACCAGGCCGGGGTCGACGCGGGAGGCGATCGAGGCTGCGTCCGACGGCCCGGAGCCCTGGCTGCTCTGTCCGCTGCCGGACTGGCCAGACCCGCCGAAAGCGCCAGGATACCCGCCGAAGCCGTTCCCGTTGCTACCGGACGGATACCCGCCACCAGGCCCGCTCCCGGTGCCGGGAGCGGTGGTGGAGCCGTTTCCGGCCGGCGTGCCCGAGCCGGTCCCGGCTGGTGTATTGCCCGCCGCGGCCGTCTTCGAGCCGAGCGCATTCCCGGCGAATCCCCCGATGACCGCGGCAGCGACGAAAGCGGCCGCGACACCGGTGATCAGCCACGGGCGGCGTGATCGGCGTCGGCGGGCCCAGGCGGGCGGCTCGTAGGCCCACTGGCCGGTCGGCATGGGCGGCGGCGGGGCGTTCGCGTACCCCTGCCAGCCCCAGCCGTCGGCCGGCTGTCCCCCGTACAAAGGGATGTCCTGGGTCCGGTCGCCGACGTCGCCTGGCTCCGGCACTGGCGGTTGTGTCACGGCGTCAGCATCGGCTGCCAGCCTCGGGCCTGCGTCAAGCCAGGCTGCGGGTTTGCTGTAGGCCGTTCCCGGCCCGACCGCCTGGCCTGCCCTCGCCCCGGCCGGGTGCGTCGGCGTGGCGTCCCGGATGCGGCCCTGGCGACAGTGGTACTTTCCGGCAGGATGCCGGTGCAGCCGGAAGATGCCGGTGCAGCCGGCAGGATGCCAGTGCAGGGAGTCAGGATGCGCGCATTCGCAGTGCGGAGCTTCGGCGAGCAGCCGTCGGTCCAGGACCTGCCCGTTCCGGCCGCCGATGACGCGGTGCTGATCCGCGTGCGGTTCGCCGGAGTCAACCCGCTGGACAACAGCCAGCTCGGCCGGCTGACCGCCGACTCGCCGTATCCGTTCGTGGTCGGCATTGACTTCGCCGGCCTGGCCGAACGCGTCCCGGCCGGAGACCACGGCCTGCGGGTCGGTGACCGCGTCTTCGGCATGGCGCGGACGCATGGTTCCTATGCCGAGTACACCGCGGTGACCCCTGGCGCCAGGATGGAACCGGTCGCCCGTATCCCCGACGGCGTTGCCGACGACCAGGCCGCCGCGCTTCCCATCCCGGCCGTCACGGCGCTCAGGACCGTTGACCTGCTTAACGTCGCCGCAGGCCAGCACGTCGTGGTGATGGGCGCGACCGGCGGGGTGGGCGGCTACGCGGTGCAGATAGCGCGCTCGCGCGGCGCGCATGTCATCGCGACCGTCCGCGGCGATGCCGACGAGGCTCGTCGTCTCGGCGCCGGCGAGGTCTATGACAGCCAGGTCGTCGACGTGATCGACGCGCTGCGTGCCGATCACCCTGGCGGCGTCGATGCCGTACTTGACCTAATCAGCGGACAGGACGCCATCCGCCGTGACGCGGACGTCATCCGGCCAGGCGGGCGACTGGTTTCGACCGTCTTCGCCGCCGA
>JASHOL010000099.1 GCA_030041135.1 Streptosporangiaceae bacterium
GAGCCGGTTCGCCTTCCAGGCTGCCGGCGCGGCGGTGGCGGCAGCGGGCAGCACCGGCATCCTGGCTGGCCAGCACCCGCAGCGGCTGGCCAGGGAGGCTCTGTTCCTGCTCGTCTTCGGCTCCCGGCCTGCCATCAAGGACAGCCTCGGCGAGATGCTCTGTTCGGTGCCGGGATGACGGCGGCGAGGTTCCGGCCGCCGACCAGCGCTGCCATCCAAGCGGTCAGGCAAGGTCTGCTCCTGGCCCGCGAGCAGTCCGGCCGGGCGGCCGTCACGCCTAAGAGCGGCCGCGACATCGTGACCAGCGCGGACGTCGCGGTTGAGGAAGCGATCACTGGCCTGCTCACCGATCGCACCGGGCTGCCGGTCGTGGGCGAGGAGCATGGCGGCGAGATGCCGCAGGACGGATCGGCGTGCTGGCTGGTCGACCCCATCTGCGGCACCAGCAACTACGCCGGCGGCACGACGCTGTACAGCATCAACGTGGCCTTGGCCGAGGGCGGACGGATTACGGCCGGCGTCGTCGGCGACCCGTCCGCCGACGAGGTCCTCGTGGCCGAACTCGGACGCGGCGCGGCGGCCGCGGGGAGCCGGGGCCGGGATGGCTGGCGTCCGCTGCGAACGACTTTTGCGAGCCGGACCGTCGCGATCGAGCCTGGCCGGTCGGCCGGACCGCGACGAGAGCACGCGGCCGCCGTCATCGCCGATGTCATCACGGCCGACCGGTGGGACTTTCGTTCGCTGGCCTCCACGCTGTCGATGGCCTACATGGCGCGAGGCACGCTGTCGGCCTGGGTCGTCTTCCTGACCGACTCGCCCGTGCACTGCGCGGCGGGAAGCCTGCTGGTCTCCGAGGCTGGCGGCGTCGTCTCCGACATCGACGGCATCGCGTGGAGCACCGATTCCGACTCCTGCCTGGCCAGCGCGACGCCTGACCTGCACGCCGAGCTGCTCGATCTGATCGCCAAGTGGAGAGATTAGAGCCGGGGTCCTGGCGGGTGTCGTCCCCGGTGCCAGCACAGCCAAGAAGCAGGCACAATCGTTACTGTGCCGGAACTGCCCGAGGTGGAAGCGCTTGCCGCCGATCTGCGCGAGCGCGCCGTCGGCCGGGTCATCGACCAGGCCTCCGTCGCCGAGTTCTCGGTGCTGAAGACCTACGACCCCCCGCTGACGGCGCTGCGGGGCGCCACGTTGTCTGGCGCCTCGCGGCGGGGTAAGTTCCTCGACCTGGCCGCGCAGCCCGCCGACGGCGGCCCGGCCCTGCACCTGGTCACGCACCTGGCCAGGGCGGGCTGGCTGCGGTGGCGTGAGTCGCTGCCCGAGCAGCCGCCGAGGCCGGCCAAGGGGCCGCTGGCGTTCCGGCTCCGGTTCACCGACGGCGCGGGCTTCGACCTGACCGAGGCCGGCACCCGCAAGCGGCTGGCGGTTTATCTGGTCAGGGACATCGAGGAGATCCCGAACGTTGCCTCTCTCGGGCCCGAGCCGCTCGACCCCGGCTTCACCGCGCAGACGCTCGGCGGCATCCTCTCGGGGCGGCGCACGCAGATCAAGGGCGTGCTGAGGGACCAGAAGCTGATCGCGGGCATCGGCAACGCCTACTCCGACGAGGTACTGCACGCGGCCAAGATGTCGCCGTTCCGGCTGGCCTCGAGCCTGTCAGCCGAAGAGGTAGCGGCGCTCTACGCGGTCATCGTCGGCACCCTGCGCGAGGCGATCGGCAGGTCAGACGGCCTGGCCGCCAGCGACCTGAAGAAGGAGAAAAAGGCGGGGCTGCGCGTGCACGGCCGGGCCGGGGAAGCCTGTCCGGTGTGCGGTGACACCGTACGCGAGGTCTCGTTCGCGGACTCGGCCCTGCAGTACTGCCCCACATGCCAGACCGGCGGCAAGCCGCTGGCCGACCGGCGGATGTCGCGCCTGCTGAAGTAGCCAGGCGCCAGCGTTCACGCCCGGCGGCCTCGCCCGGCCGCCGAAGGCTGACTAGCCCTCGCAACTGCGCCCGCCCCCGCTGCGGCGCCGGTGCGGCGAGCTAGTTGAAGATCTGGTGCAGCTGGCTCCAGCGGCTGAGGTCACAGCCGCCGTCAACGATCGACTCGTGCACCGGCTTGCCGAACCATGTGCCGTTGATGAGGTAGCTGGCGGCGTTGGCCATGATCATCGGGCAGTAGAGCTTGACATGCGACGGCTGGAAGATGGTCTTGTGCGCGATCAGCTGGCTGCAGGTGGCGGCGGCGTTCGGCTTGGTCCCGCCGGGCGGGTCGCACCGCAGGGTCCAGTGGTGAACGCTCCCCGGAGCGGTCGTGACGATCGTGAGCGATGCCTTGGCGGCCGCGGTCGTGCCGGTCGAATGCGTGCCGCTCGCGGCCGGAGCGCTTCCTGGCGCGGCGGTGCTGCCGCACGCGGCAGCGAGGACGCCGCACGCGGACAGCAGGCCGCAGGCTAGGACCCTGTGGAAGCGAGGCTGTGCCGGGCGAAGTTGTGGCGTCATGGCCATTGGACGTGCACTCTCTCCTGCCGGTTCCGGCGGTGGCAGGCCGAATTCTGGAGGACCGTGCCATTAGTCGGCGTTGTGCGACAGTCGGCGTTGTGGCACAGTACGCGGCCGCGAGTCCCTACGCTACCGTCGGCTTTGCGCCTTCGGTGACCAGGAATCGCCAGGTAATGCGACCATGGGCCAGTGGGGTGGAGGCTCTCAGTTGCGCAGCGTGACCGCGATCGGATCGATGGTACGGCTCGCGCGGTCATCGAGTGCGCTGCTGACGCGATTCTCGCGCTGGGACCTGACCGGACCGTCACGCTATGGAATCCCGCGGCCGAGCGGCTGTTCGGCTGGAGCGCAGCTGAGGTAGTCGGACTCACGCCGCCGTTCGTGCCCGAAGAGTTGCGGGCCGAGCACAACGCTGTCCTCGAACGGGTGGCCAGCGGTGGCCAGGTGTCGTTCGCGACCCGCCGGCTGCGCAAGGATGGCGCGGTGCTCGACTTGCGGATCGACGCAAGTCGCATGCTGGACGGCGGCGGCGAGCCGACGGGCTGGGTGTTTGTCTGCCATCGCAGCGGAGACGACGAGGCCGTCCGCCACTACATGGCCGAGCGGGCCAGGGTGGTGCGCCGGCTCGGCGATGTCGTCGCGGACATGAACGGGCAACTGGAGCTGGAAGCGGTGCTCGACCGGATCGCTGCCAGCCTGCGGGAGCTAACCAGGGCGGATGCCGGCGGCTTCGTGATCATAGAGAAGGACAAGCTGCGGCTGGTCAGCCTGGACGGCCTTCCGACCGAGCTGCGCGGCCGGACCGCCGACCTGCAAAGCAGCATGGTCGGCCGGCTGATGCGCTCGGGCAAAACCGTGCTGATGGCCACCAGCGACTCGGGCGGCTTCGACGACTTGATCTGGGCCGCCCTACCTGGCCTGCACACGATCACCCTCAGCCTCTCGCACGTCGCCGGGCGGCCTTACGGTGCGCTTTACGCCCTGTTCAGCCGTAGGAAAGTAGGCCACGTCGAGCTTGAGCTGCTGGAGCTGCTCGCCGGGCACGCGAGCGTCGCCCTGTCCAACGTGACGGCATTCGAGGAGGTCGTCAGGCAGCGAGCGCACCAGCGCGCGGTCATCGACGCGAGCGCCGATGGCATCGCGGTGCTCGACGCCGACGGGCTGGTTCGCCAGTGGAATCCCGCCGCTCACCGGCTGACCGGCGTGCCGCCGGAACTAGCGGCCGGCCGGCGGCCGCCGTTCCCGTTGCCGGAGCCGGGCGCCAAGCTGACCCACAAACTGGCCAATGGCCGCTGGATCGACCTGCTCTGCACCGGGCTGGACGGCCGGGACGAGAAGGTGCTCGACTTCCGCGACATCACCGCGGCCAAGGAGCTGGAGGAGGCCAAGGACCTGTTCCTGGCCACCACGAGTCACGAACTGCGGACCCCCATCACCGTCGTGCAGGGGTTCGCGAGCACGCTCGCCAACCGCTGGGACAAGCTCGCCGACGGTGACCGCCGATCAGCAGTCCAGACGATCGCGGAGCGCGCGGGCTCGCTGGCCAGGCTGGTCGAGCAGCTGCTCCTCGGATCACGCGCCGGGGCCGACCAGCTTCCGGTGACCAACGGGCCTTTCGACCTCGGCGGCCTGCTGAAAGGGGCCGCGGTCGCGTTCCGCCCGCTGTCCGACCTGCATACGCTGACGGCCGAGGTGCCGGACGACCTGCCGGAGGCGAACGGTGATCCAATGGCGACCGACATCATCATCGGGCAGTTGCTGGAGAACGCGTTCAAGTACTCGCCTGAAGGCGGGGCGGTCACGATCCGGGCCGTGGCGGACGGCGACCGGATCGTTGTCACGGTAGCGGACGAGGGCATCGGCATCCGCCCCGAGGACCGCGAGCGCGTATTCGAGCGGTTCATGCAGGCTGATGGCGGAGACCGGCGCCGCTTCGGCGGGATCGGCCTTGGACTGTATATCGTTCGCCAGCTCGCGCGGGCCCAGGGCGGCGAGATCGAAGTCAGCGACGGCCCGACCGGAGGCACGACCATGCGGCTGACCCTGCAGCAGTTCGGGAGCCTTGGCTGGCCGGCCGCTGGCCCGTCGAGTCCCGCGCTGCCCTGGCCGCGCCCGGCGAGCGAGCCATCTGCATCCTGATGTCGTTCCCCTCTGGGCGCTGCGGGGCTATCGCATCGGCTAGAAGTAGCTCGCCGAGTCGACCGTCGCGTCCTTGATGCGGCGCCGGGTCACGGGGTCGCGCAGCACCTGGGAGCCGCCGGAGGCGGCGATGTACTCGTCGACCAGGCTGATGACGTCTTCGCCCTGCTTCACGATCTGACCGCGCTCCATCCAGATCACCCGGTTGCAGGTCAGCTCGATCTCTTCCAGGTTGTGCGCCACGAGGAAGACCGTGCCCGCCTGGGCACGCAGTTCGTTGATCCGGTTATGGCTCTTGACCAGGAACTCCGCGTCCCCGGTGGCGAGCGCCTCGTCGATCAGCAGGATCTCCTGGCGCTTGGCGGCCGCTATGGCGAAGCGGAGGCGCGATCCCATGCCCGTGGAGTACGTCTTCATTGGCAGGTCGATGAAATCGCCGACCCCGGAGAACTCGACGATCTCGGGGTAGCGACGCTTCGTCTCCTGCTTGGTCATGCCCATCGCGAGGCAGCCGAGGATGACGTTGCGCTCGCCGGTCAGGTCGTCCATCAGCGCCGCGTTGACGCCGAGGAGCGACGCCTGGCTGGCGGTGTAGACGTTCCCCAGCTCGGGCGGCAGGAGGCCGGCGATCGCCCGCAGCAGAGTGGACTTGCCCGACCCGTTCCTGCCGATGACGCCGATCGCGTCACCGCGATAGGCGACGAAGGACATGCCGCGGATCGCGTGCACCTCGCGGATCGACGCTCGGGTCTTGCGGCCGAGCAGTCTGAGCAGCACGGTCGCCGCCGTGCCCTTGTCACCGCCCCCGCCGTAAACGCGGTAGACGACGTGCAGGTCGTCGACTACTACCATCGGCTCAGCCACGGCCGTACCTCGTCTCGGCCCACCAGAAGTAAACGAAGCCGACCACCAGGGCAAAGGCTGACCAGCCAGCAGCGGACATCCAGGTCTCAGACGTGCTGAGCACCGCCGCGCAGTGCGCGCTCAGGAGGTGCTGCGCGTTGGTCGTGCCCGGCCATTGCCGACAGAGGGCCTCGTTGTACGGGGCGGCGCCCGGCATGCTGTCGCGCGCGGTCGTGAGCAGCGCGTACCGCATCAGCGTGACGTACAGGGCCGCCGGGTTGAGCTGGAGAACGGTGAGGGCCCAGGGATGTCTGGTGCCCCAGCCCATGGGGTTGCTCGGGTCGGCCAGTGTCGAGATGCTGAACAGGACCAGCGACAGGTACATCCAGGTGCGCAGCAGGAACGGCAGCAACTGGCTGAAGTCATTGAGCTGGGAGCCGACCCGCGCCACGAAAAGCCCGGCGCCGACGTTGAAGATCGACTGCAGCAGCAGCGCCGGAATGATGAGTAGCCAGTACCAGGTCACCGGCTCGCCGCGGAACAAGATGATGACGACCAGCACCGCCATCGAGATCAGCAGCTGCTCCAGCTCGATGATCACATAGGCGAGCGGCAGCGCGGCCCGCGGGAACTGCAGCGCCCGGATCAGCGGCAGGCTGTCGGTGATGACCTTCGAGGTCGACAGGAACGCGCGCTGCGTGAAGTTGAAGACGAATACGCCGACGACCAGGAACGACAGGTAGTCGTCAACGCCCCTGCTGGTATCCAGGATCACGCCGAAGATCAGCCAGTAGACGCCGACGTTGAGCAGCGGGGTCAGCACCTGCCAGATCTGGCCGAGCTTGGCCTCGGTGTACATGGCGATGTTGCGCGCCGTGGCGAACGCGATGATGAAGTGGCGCCGCACCCACAGCTGCCGGATGTAGGCGAGCATCGGCGGGCGCTTGGCGCTTGGCAGCAGCCCGTGCTGCAGCGCGTATTCCGAGAGTGCCAGATCCTTGGCTTCGGCCTCGGTGATGCCAACGTTACCGGCGAGAAGCTGACCGGGCGCGGCCAGCCGGCCCGCGTTCGGATCTCGCCTGCCCCTGGCGCCCAGCCTGGTCTTCAGGTCGCTCAACCTGTGCTCCCGACGGAGAACGAGCTATGCCGGGCACCTTTCACGCGGCGACTGTACCACCACCACAGTTGTGAGGTACAACTGTTGCTGTGGCCAACAGCGTGCCCGACGGCACCCAGCTCGAGCAGCTCCTGACGCAGCTGCTACGTGCGGTATCCCCTGCTTTCGCAGCCGCGAGACCCGATGACGGTGCCGTCCGTCCCGTCCGGGCGGTGCTGACCAGCAGTCCCTCGACAGCGTATGCGGCGCAAGACGGTGCCGGAGCCAGCCACGCCGATGCCCGGGCAGGTCTCACGGTGGCCGACGGTGCCAGGCTGCCGTCGGTGTCCGGATCGGAGGCACGGGCCCTCATCGAGCTGATGTCCGCCCGCGGCATCGCGCAGGGCGAGCTGGCCGGCCTGCTCGGGCTTGATAAGAGCACTGTCAGCAGGCTCGCCGCTGGGCTGGAGCGGAAGGGCTGGGTGCGACGCGGCCGGGACGAGGTTAATCAGCGCTACGTCAGGCTGTACCTGACGCCTGAGGGCGCGGCGATCGCAGCGCGTGTCCTGAGCACCTGGCATTCCCGGCAGGCGCGGATCCTGGCCGCGCTGTCCGAAGACGAGCGGGCGGGCCTGTCGGCTGGGTTGCGCGGCCTAGTCCGTGGCCTGGTGGCCGAGGGCCTGCTCAGCGCGTCGGCCGATCACGACTAGTGACCGCGGGCTGGCTGCGCCGGCGGCCGCGTGTGCGCAGCGACCTCAGATGCGGTCCACGGTTTCCCGCAACGCGCCGCCGGGCATCCCGCACGCAGCGGTACTTCCACTGTGACGTCGCGGGAATCGGGGCGGTTATGTAGGGGGTGAGGGCAACGGGTACCGTGCTCCTTCCTTATGCGCCCGCAAGCGTCGCGGTGGCCCGTCAGCACCTCACCGCCGATCTGGTCAAGGCCGGGATTCTGCACACGGCGGTCGGCGATGCGGTCTTGGTTGTCAGCGAGCTGCTCAGCAATGCGATCCGTCATGCCCAGCCGCTACCCGGCGCTAGCCTGCAGGTTGCCTGGGCAGTGGATGACGACTCGGTCGAGGTGGCCGTCAGCGACGGCGGCTCGCCCACCAGGCCGCAGCCCACCCACGCGTCGGTATCTGCCCTGGGCGGCCGAGGCCTGGACATCGTCGATTACCTGTCTCGCCGGTGGGGCGTGCGGACAGACGACACGGGTCTTACGGTCTGGGCCGTGCTCGCGGCGCCCGCTAGCCGGCACCGGGCCGAGCGGGTCGGTTTTCCGGCTGGTTAGCTGCCTGCCTTTTACCTACTCGTGGTGAGTACCCCGGCATTCAACTGGTGATACTCCCTGGAGGTGCGTGCCCCCTGGGACTGCCTCGGGCCCGCCGTTCGGACAGGCGGGGCCGGCGGTCTGCGGGGGCGAGGGTGCCCGGCCGAGAGCAGCGGCGGCGCCCACCGGGGCGACCGTGCCATCAGGGGGAGATCGTGGGTCATACCAGCGGCGTGGACAGCGAGGCCGGGCAGCTGCGGACGGTACTGGTCCACCGACCGGGGCTCGAACTGCAGCGGATGACTTCACGGCACCGCGAGCGCTTGCTGCTGCACGCGCTGCCCTGGGTGAGCAGGGCCAGGCAGGAGCACGACGCGTTCTGCCAGGCCCTGCGCGACCACGGCGTCGAGGTCCTGTACCTGACCGAGCTGCTTCAGGACTCGCTGGAGTACCAGGTGGCCAGGGACGAGGCGATCGGCCTGGCGGTGGCCGACGCTGGCCTGGGTGAGGAGCTGCGCGGCCAGCTCCGAGCCCATCTAGAAGCCCTCGGACCAGAGGCACTCGCCCACGTGCTGATTGCCGGCCTGACCCCGCACGAGCTCAAGCTCGGCCGCGGCGTGGTGTTCGAGCTGCTCGACCGCCACGACTTCGTCCTGGATCCGCTGCCCAACTTGGTCTTCACCAGGGATTCAAGCCTGTGGATAGGCGACCGCGTGGCAGTGGCAAGCCCCGCCGCCGAACATCGCCGGCGTGAGGCCGGCCTGGCTGGCCTCATTTATCGAAATCATCCCCGATTCGCAGCAACGAAATGGCTCTACCGGCCCGACCTCGAGCACCTTGATGGCGGCGACGTCCTGCTGCTTGGGCCGGGAGTTATCGCCGTAGGCGTCGGCGAGCGCACGACGCCGGCGGGCACAGAGCGCCTGGCCAGGCATCTCTTCGATGCCGGCCTGGCGCACTCCGTGCTGGCGGTGCCGATGAGCCAGCAGGGCGCAGCCGGCTATCTGGACACGGTCTGCGCGATCGTCGAACCCGATGCCGTCGTCATGCATCCGGCCGTCGCCTACAGCTTGACCGCCCACACGATCACGCTGCGGGCCGGGGCCATGCGCGTGTCCAGGCCCCAGCCCTTCCTTGAGGCGGCCGCCCAGGCGATGGGCATCACGCGACTTCGAGTCATCGACACCGGCGCCGACCAGGGCGGCTGCCGCGACCAGTGGGACGACGGCGGCAACGTGCTCGCCGTCGCACCGCGACTAGCCATCTGCCATGAGCGCAACTCGCTGACCAATGCCCGGCTTGAGGAGGCTGGCATCGAGGTCATCCGCGTGCCGAGCAGCGAACTCGGCAGCCTACGGGGCGGCCCCCGGTGCATGTCCTGCTCAGTCAGCCGGGACCCGGTGGCATCGCCCGACGATCAGTTCTCCCCCGTCGGAAGCGAGGACACGCGACGGTCCCTGTTCAGGGAAACGCTCGCGGTGGCCGGTGTCGACGACGTGACGGGACCAGTGCCAGCGTGGCCCGAGCCCAGGGTTCCCGCGGCTGCCGGAGCGACCGCCGACGGCAGGTAAAGGCGCCTGCGAGGCCCACTAGCGGGTCACGCCGCAGAATGCCCGCTCCGACGGCGGGCATGACGACACAGAATGGCTGGCGTCGGCCAGCCCAGAGTGGCTCGCCCTATCTGTCGCTACGGCGAGCCGACCGCCGGCCGACCCGGAAAACGCCGAGCGCGAGGGCTACCACAAACAGGATCAGGCCGATCAAGAAGAGCCACATAATGAAGTGGATCACTACGACGGCTACCCAGACAATAACGATCGCTGCTGCGATCAGCATCAGGATGCGAAGCATAAGTACCACGGTACGTGCTTCGGGCAGTAGTTGTCAGCACGGGGTGCCGCGCATTGCCCGCGCTGACGCGCCGATGCCGGGGCTAGCCTCCCGCCTGGGCGCGGCCTTCGCCGCACGCCGGTTACCAGGGATCCATCGGACCCTCCCCTGGATACCTATATCAACTGATTTGAGCGATTCAGCCGCCCCGATCCGGCTAGAAACGGTTCATTAGGGCGTGCAGGACCGCCATCTAGCCGAGATCGTGGCGGACCAGGTAGTGTGCGCCACGTGGAGCTAAAGGTCACGACCCGCTCTCAAGGCGATCACACCATCATGTCGGTGCTAGGTGAGATCGATCTTTATACCGCTCCGACGCTGCAGTCCCGGCTCATGTCGGCGCTCGCTCCTGGCCAGGTGAAGCTGATCGTTGACATGTCCGGCGTGGACTTCTGCGACTCGACGGGCATTAACATCCTGCTGGCGGCCCACCGGCAGGCGATCGAGCGCGGCGGCGAACTTCAGCTCGCCAGTCCTGGTTCAGCGACCAGGAAGGTGCTGCAGGTGACCGGGCTCGAGTCGGTATTCACTGTGGTCGAGGAGCCCGCACCGCTTCCGGGAACGTAAGGCTCTGGCCGTCCGCAGTAGCATCGCCTCTATGCCGTCAGGCGATGTCGCAGTCATCATCCCGGCGAAGAACGAGGCCGACCGGATCGGCGCCACCGTGGCCGCTGCGCGCGGACTCGCTGGGGTGGACCTCGTGGTAGTCGTCGACGACGGCTCTGATGACGGCACGGCCGCCAAGGCGACGGGCGCCGGCGCGCAGGTAGTGCGGCACGCCCGCAGCCGGGGCAAGGCAGCCGCGATGGAGACCGGCGCCGAAGCAGTCAGGCTGGTCGAGTCAGGTGAGCAAGCCGACCCAGGGTCCGCGCCTCGGCACCTGTTGTTTCTCGACGCGGATCTCGGCGCCAGTGCCGCTGACGCCGGGCCGCTGACGGAGCCGGTCAGAAGCGGGACCGCCGACATGACTATCGCGATTTTCTCCAGCCGCGTGCGACTTGGCGGATTCGGCTTCGTCACCGCGACCGCAGGCGCAGGGATCGAGCGCGCCACCGGCTGGCGGCCGGCCCAGCCGCTGAATGGGCAGCGCTGCCTGACCAGGTCCGCCTTCGCTGCCGCGCTTCCGCTCGCGCCCGGCTGGGGCGTCGAGACAGGCATGACGATCGACCTGTGGCGCAAGGGCATGCGGATCACTGAGGTTGAGGTGCCACTGTCGCACCGAGCGACCGGGTCCGACTGGCGCTCGCAGCTTCACCGGCTGCGGCAGTTGCGTGACGTCTCGAGGGCGATCGCCGTCCGCGAGCCAGCGACCTGGCGTACGCGCAGGAGGCAGGCTGCGCGGGCCAGCAAGGTCGGCCCGGCCGGCAGGTAAACCGAGTGGCCAGGCCGGGCCATCGCAACGCGGCCTGCGATCATGACGTGGTGACTTACCGCTACTCCTATCTGGGCCCGCGCGGCACCTTCACGGAGGTCGCCGTCCGCGCCCTGCATGCCCGCGTCCATCCCGGCGGCGGCGTGCCCGACGCGCTTGCGTGCCCGAGCATCCAGGCAGCGCTTGAGGCAGTGCGGACCGGCGAGGCTGAGCAGGGCGTGGTGCCGATCGAGAGTTCGGTGGAGGGCGCGGTCACCGCGACACTGGACGAACTTGCCGTCGGCACCGAGCTGGTGATCTGCGCCGAGGTGCTGGTGCCGGTGGAGTTCGCGCTGCTGACCAGGCCCGGCACCGACCTGGCCGGGATCAAGCGGGTCGGCGGTCATCCGGTCGCGCAACCGCAGTGCCGGAACTGGCTGAGCGCCAACCTACCGCAAGCCGAATGGCTGCCTGCGGCATCCAATTCCGACGCGGCGCGGCAGGTGGCCGAGGGACACCTTGACGCGGCGCTGGCCGGGGTGTTCGCCGCCGAGCTCTACGGCCTGGTCGCGCTCGCGACCGCAGTCCACGACCGCGACGACGCGGTGACCAGATTCGTGGCCGTTCGCCGGCCGGGGCTCATCGCCCCCCCGTCCGGGGCCGACCGGACATCGGTAGTCGCGTTCCTGGCCGATGACCATCCCGGCGCTCTTATGGACATACTCGGACAATTCGCTGTCCGTGGCGTGAACCTCACTCGGATCGAGTCGCGCCCGACCGGCGACGGCATCGGGAGGTACTGCTTCTTCATCGACTGCGAGGGGCACGTCGCCCAGGCTCGCGTGGGAGAGGCGCTGATGGGCTTGCACCGGATCTGCAGCGACGTCAGGTTTCTCGGCAGCTATCCGCAGGCTGACACCGCTGGCGGCGGCCGGGACCGCTCTGGCCCCGGCGCAGCCAAATCGGACGCTGACTTTGAGGAGGCTGCAGCCTGGCTTGCCGGGATCAGGGCAGGCCGCTACGGCGGATAAGCGGGCGGGCCGCTGCCGCGGATAACCGGGCGGGCCGCACCCCCGTCTAGCCGGACGACGTGCTTCTGCTGGTGGCGCCTTACAGGTAAGGACCGGACGCGCGCAGGCCCTGCTGGTCCTCGCCTTCCGGCCCGGCCGCGTTCGGTGGCATGCCCGCATTGGGCACCACCATCCCCGGCGGGAGGGCGCGCCGCATCTGCTCCAGCTGAGCCCTGGCGGCCATCTGCTGCGCGAACAAGGTGGTCTGAATGCCGTGGAACAGGCCCTCCAGCCAGCCGACGAGCTGCGCCTGGGCGACCCTGAGTTCGGCCTCGCTCGGCACCTCGTCCTCGGCGAACGGCAGCGACAGCCGTTCGAGTTCCTCGACGAGTTCGGGCGCCAGGCCGTCCTCTAGTTCCTTGATCGAGCTGGAATGGATTTCCTTCAGCCGAGCACGGCTCTTCTCGTCGAGCGGGGCGGCCTTGACCTCATCCAGGAGCTGGCGGATCATGCTCCCGATGCGCATGACCTTGGCCGGCTGCTCGACCATTTCGGTCAGCGGACGCTCGCGCGACTCTTCCGCGTCGGTCTCAACCGCGACCCCGTCGGGGCCGACGACGACGACCTTGGGGTGGTCGCGGACTTCAGCGCTGGTCTGCTCGCTCATGGTCCTAGTCTGCCGGCTAATCCCCGGCGCGCATAATCGGGCCCAAGCCGACGGTCGCGGGTCGCTGCGCAACGGCCACTGTTGTGCGCCGCGCCCACGCTGCCCGACCAGCCGAACACACTGACGGGCGCGCGGATCAACTCGGGTCTTGCCCGCCAGCAGGAACCTCTTGCTGGTGACGGTATGGCCCAACTTCGAGCGAGCCTAGCCAGCGCAGCGTGTCTGGCCAGGTGGGCCGGCGCGGACCTGCGGGCCGCGACGCGAGCACCCCTCGAGCCCGACCGAATTCTCCCATGCCGGCGACAGCCTTCATGTGCGCAGGGCCGTGCGCGAACGCCAGCAGGCTCTCCTCGTCTTTCCACAGGGACAGGGTGTAGTAGCGGCCCCTCAGCGGGTGGGCACGGACGCTCACTCCGAGCGCGCCAGGGGCTCGGAGTACAGCGAGGTACAACCGGATCCCGCCGGTGGACAGCCGCCAGCCTTGACGGAACCCAGTGCCGTCGAAGCGGCTGGCGAACAACAGCGGATTCTCCGGGCGGGGCGCATTAGTCCACGCCCAAGGCAGCAAGAGCATCGTGGGCACTGGTACCTCTCTTCATGAGTCGATAGTCCATAGTAGACGGTCCACTGTGGCTTATCAATCGGAAGCCAGGCAGGGCCTGTGAACTGACCCGAATCTGCGTTGCCGTAACGTCCCGTCCAGGGATGCATTGCCCGCGATTGGGATAACGGAGGCCGGAAATGGCGCGGCGGACGGTACCGAATGGCTGGGTCCGGCCTGGTGAGCCGGAGTGGCCTGGAGCGCCGGATTGGGCGGCTCTGGGCGAGAAGGTGGGCGGGCGACTGGTGCGGGTGGAGTCGCCTTTCGCCGCGTCCGAGGCCGGCGCGGACTCGGCCGCCTGCACGGCCCTGTTCCAGAACCTGCTGAATCCCTACTTCATCGGTGAGAGCGTCGCCTTGACCCAGACGCTGGGCTGGACGGATGCGTGGACCTCGCAGCCCAGCGTGTACGCGGTGCTGGCACAGGGCAGCGCCGATGTCGCCGCCGCGGTGAGCTTCGCGCGCGAGCACCGGGTCCGCCTGGCCGTGAAGGGTGGTGGTCACAGCTACCTCGGGGCCTCAAACGCTCCGGATTCGCTGCTCATCTGGACCAGGCCGAACATGCGGTCCGTCGAGCTACTCGACAGTTTCGTTCCCCACGGCGGTGCGGGCCGGGTAGCGGCCGAGGCGGCGGTGAGCGTGGAGGCCGGCGCGATCTGGATGGATGTTTACAACGCCGTCACCACCATCGCGGGCCGCTACGTACAGGGCGGCGGCTGCACGACCGTTGGTGTCCCAGGACTGGTTCAGGGCGGCGGTTTCGGCAGCTTCTCCAAGGGCTTCGGCACCGCCGGGGCGAACCTCCTGGAGGCGGAGATCGTCACCGCGGACGGCGCCGTGCGCGTGGTGAACGCGTTCCAGGACCCGGACCTGTTCTGGGCACTGAAGGGCGGCGGCGGTACCTTCGGCGTCGTCACACGGATGACGCTGCGCACCCACGATCTGCCCGAGTATTTCGGCGGGGTGTTCGCCACGGTCACGGCTGCGTCGGATGACGCCTACCGGGTCCTGGTAGGGCAGGTGGTCTCGTTCTACCGCCAGAGCCTGCTGAATCCCCACTGGGGCGAGCAGATCAGCTTCGGGCCCGGGCCCAAGATCACGATCACCATGGCATTCCAGGGTCTCGATCAGGCCGGGGCCGAGCAGACCTGGGCTCCGCTGTTCGACTGGGTCACGGCCCAGCCGGGCGACTACACGCTAACCGGTCCGCTGGTGATCGCGATCCCGGCACATGACTACTGGAACCCGGCCGTGCTCGGCCGCGTCGGCGGGCTGATCGTGGCCGATGATCGTCCTGATGCGCCGCGCGGCTACTTCTACTGGGTATTCAACGCCAGCGAGGCCGGCTCCTGGTGGCACGCCTACCAGTCCACCTGGCTGTCGCAGGAGCTGCTCACCTCAGAAAACCAGCCGGCCCT
>JASHOL010000100.1 GCA_030041135.1 Streptosporangiaceae bacterium
CAAACGCGCCGATGAGAATCGCGGCACCCAGGCCCCCGGCCCACGCTTCGGGCGGGACGACAACCGCCCAGCCTCTGCCCTGCGCGTACACCGCGGTCGAGATCGCGCCGACGACGACGCCAGAGGCGCCGTCGCCGCTGGCGACGCGCTCCTGGCACCGTCGGTCACCCGCCGGCTGATCGAAGACTTCACCCGCACGCCACGCGCCGTCACGTCCTTCGTCACACCTGGCGGGTAAACCGTCTGCTTGGTCGCGCTCGCCCACGGACGCTGGCCCAGATCTCGCGTTGACCGGCAGCCTCGCGACCGATCCGGGCAACATAGCTCATGTAAGCGCAGCAATCGGGCCGTGGGCTTGGGGACTACATAATGGCGGAACCACTCGATGCCGAACGAACTGTAGGCCTCGTCGTCGGGACGGTCGCGGCCACGCCGCTGCAGTTCTCGGTGGCGGTGAGCCCGGAGCAGTATCTGCAGCTTGACGACGTGGTCGTCACCTCCCGCCAGCTCCCCGACCAGCCGCCCGTGCAGGTCTCCGGCGTGGTCACGAACGTCGAGGCCATGCACGAGGGCGCGCGGTTCGCATCCGACGTGTTCCTGATCCAGCAGGGGGCGCTTCCGGCCGAGGTCGCAGAAGTGGCCGAGGTGTCGGTGACGAGGGTCGAGCCCGAGGTGTACGTGCCGCCCCTGCCGGGCGCCGCCGTCCAGCGGGCCACGGGCAAGCAGCGCGAGTCGGCGCTGTACTTCGACGAGATGGGAGAGGCGAAGGTCCCGGTCGGGTTCGGCCGCGACGGTAACCCCGTGTACATCAACTTCGAGTTCGTGGACGGCACCCGAGGCGCGCATGTCAGTATCTCGGGCGTCTCCGGCATCGCTACCAAGACCAGCTTCGCGCTGTTCCTGCTGCACTCGATCACCAGCTGCGGCGTGCTCAAGGGAGAGGCGCACAACACGAAGATTCTCGTGTTCTCGGTCAAGGGCGAGGACCTGCTCTTCCTGGACTACGCGAACTCAAGGCTGGCGCCGGAGCAGCGCGAGCGTTATGGGGCACTGGGACTGCCGGCGACCCCGTTCCGGAACGTAAGGGTCTTTGCGCCACCACGGCCTGGCGACCCGTCCGGCACCCCGGACGTGGCGGCCAGGGACAAGGCCGTTAGCCCGTTCTACTGGACGCTGGCGGAGTTCTGCGCCGACGAACTGCTGCCGTTCGTCTTCGCCGACGCCGAGGACGAGCGCGCCCAGTACACGATGCTCATCGGCCAGGTCGCCGCGCGGCTCAAGCGCGAGGTCGTTCCTGTGGGCGACGGCGGCGCGGTCAAGATCGCGGGAGTTGACCCGGCCGACAGCAAGATCATCCGCTCCTTTGCCGATCTGGTCCAGCTACTCGAGGATGAGCTGAGCGACGATGCGACCAGGGGCAACTGGGTCGCCGGGAGCGCGCTCACGGGCAGCATCAACGCGATGCTGCGACGGCTGCGCTCGGCCGTCAAGCCGCTCGACGCGATTATCCGCGGCGACCTCGCCCACAAGGGAGAGCGGTCGATCACAACATCCCGCGCGCAGGTCACCGTCGTCGACTTGCACAACCTGCCGGACCGGGCGCAGCGGTTTGTCGTCGGGGTGACCCTGCGCGGCGAGTTCGCCAGCAAGGAACGCCAGGGCACTTCGCGCCCACTCATGTTCGTCGTCCTCGACGAGCTCAACAAGTACGCGCCGCGAGAAGGCGACAGCCCGATCAAGCACATCCTGCTCGACGTGGCCGAACGCGGCCGCTCGCTCGGCGTCATTCTCATCGGCGCGCAGCAGACCGCCAGCGAAGTCGAGCGGCGCATCCTGTCGAACTGCGCGATCAAGGTGGCCGGGCGGCTCGACCCGGCCGAGGCCGAACGACCCGAGTACGGCTACCTGCCGCCGCAGCAGCGGGTCCGGGCGATGCTGGCCAAGCCCGGCACCATGTTCATCGCGCAGCCTGACATTCCGGTGCCGCTGGCCGTGGACTTCCCGTTCCCCGCGTGGGCGACCAGGCCGAGCGAGAAGGGCGCCTGGGTCGGCGTGGATGAAGGACCGGCCGTGCCGTCGGACCCGTTTGCCACGATCCCCGGCGCACGCGACGACCCGCCGCCGTTCTGAGGAGACTGAACGGCTTAGCCCCGGCCGCTGCGGACCCAGGCGCCTGCGACGCCGGGGCGTTAGAGCCCGGGCCTGCTGCGGCGCTGAAAACTCACTTCGGGCCACGCTGGCCACTCTGGCAAGTCTCGGGTCTCGGCCAGTCTCCGCGGTCGGCCAGTCTCGGCCCTCGGCCAGGCTCCGCCCTCGCGCAGGTCGATCTCCGTGCCGACGAGAATTGCGGCATTCACGATGGTATGTTCCGATCACTCTCCGTCATTTCATCGACTCGGTCCCTTCTAATTCGGACTTATCACCTGAAAGTCCGGACCGAATCGATGAAACGTGGGGTGAGGCCACGCCACCAGCCGCCTCGGCGGCCCCAAACGCTGGCCGTTTAGTCCTGATTGCGGGACCCTCGTCCGCCCAGAGTGCCGGATCCGAGCCAACACGGTCGGCTCGCGACGTTCCCGGCAACACGCAATGTA
>JASHOL010000101.1 GCA_030041135.1 Streptosporangiaceae bacterium
CCCGACCGCAAGCTCAGCCCGTCAACCACCATGAACAGCTCGGCGGTCGCCTTGTCGTGCTCGTCTCTCAGACGCGCTTTCGAGTATGCCCCCGTAGCGGACCGTCAGGATCTGCCCGTGGCGCGGGTTATCGATGTCGGCCGGCTGAAGGATGAAGCTAGGAGCCTGCTGGCAGGTGCCTGAGGGCACCCGTTCCCGCCGGTGAAATGACACCGTCACGGTTGGTGGGTCAGCCCCAACTCAGCACGCTGTCGGGAACTGACGGGAACCAACCAGGAATAACGGGCAAACGGCCGACCGCCGGAAACCCGAGTTCACGTGCCCTTTCAAGATCCGCACCAGCGCCATGACCTGCGGATATTACCGCACGTCAAGCCCGGTGACGGCCCTACCGATGATCATGCGCTGGATCTCCGACGTGCCCTCGAAAATCGTGAAGATCTTCGCGTCCCTGTGCCAGCGCTCGACCGGGTAGTCGCGGGTATAGCCGTTCCCGCCGAGGATCTGAATCGCCTGCTCCGTGACCCGCACCGCGGTCTCCCCCGCGACGAGCTTGGACATCGACCCCTCGGCCCGGGCGAACTTCATCCCGTGCCGCGCCATCCACGCGGCCCGCCAGGTCAGCAGCCGGGCCGCGTCCACCGACGCATGCATGTCGGCGAGCATGAACGCGATCGCCTGATTCTGCCCGATCGGACGGCCGAACTGCTGCCGCTGGGTGGCGTACTCGGTCGCGTACTCGACCGCCGCCCTCGCGACGCCTACCGCCATCGCCGCGACCGACGGGCGCGACTTCTCGAACGTCCGCATCGCCGACTGCTCCCCGCCGCTGTGACCCTCGGCGATCCTGGCCAGCCGGGCGTCCAGCCGTTCCTTACCGCCGACCAGGCACCGGCCGGGAACCCGCACGCTGTCCAGGATCACTTCGGCCGTGTGCGAGGCGCGGATACCGTGCTTGCGGAACTTCTGGCCCTGCGACAGGCCGGGGGTAGCCGGCGGAACGATGAAGCTGGCCTGGCCGCGGCTGCCCAGCTTCGGGTCCACGGACGCGACGACCACGTGCACGTCGGCGATGCCGCCGTTGGTAGCCCAGGTCTTGACGCCGTTCAGCACCCATTCGTCCTTGGCCTGGTCGTAAACGGCGCTGGTACGGATGGCGGCGACGTCGCTGCCGGCCTCTGGCTCGGACGAGCAGAACGCGCCGAGCTTGACGTCGCCAGGGCTGCCGAACATCTGCGGCAGCCACTCACCCATCTGCTCGGGCGTGCCGTTGCTCGCCACCGCGACGGCGGCCAGGCCGGTCCCGGCCAGCGCCAGCCCGATCCCGGCATCACCCCAGAACAGTTCCTCGAACGCCACGACCATGCCCAGGCCCGCCGGGTCCATCCACTGGGTGGCGAAGAAGTCCAGCGAGTAAAGCCCGATCTTCGCCGCTTCCTCGATGATCGGCCACGGCGTCTCCTCGCGCTTGTCCCACTCGGCCGCGGCCGGCCGGATGATGTCCCTGGCGAAGTCATGCACCCAGTCGCGCATTTCCAGCACGTCGGCGGACGGCTCGAGCGAGAACCCGGCGGCCGTGGCATCGGGACTGCTCATGTCGCTCCTTGCGGCAGGGCACGCGGCCGATCGGCCATCGTAGCGTGGCGGGACAGCGAAGTTACTTGCTGGTAATACAGCGTATGCCGCCGCGCGTCTCCGCGCTACCACCACGGCCAACGGGCTAACTGGCGACCGGCCCGGCCGACCTCACCCGCAGTACCTGCTGCTGCCGGCCTGACATGCCGAGCTTGGCCAATATCTGGCCCGCGTCCGAATCGCAGTCTGCTGTCATCAGGGCTGCGCGACCGTGCGCGGCCAGTAAGGCCTCGAGCACGAACGTGGTCACATCCCGGCCCTGGCCGTAGCCTCGCGCATGCGGCAGCACGGCCAGCCCGGCCATGAAGCCAAGGCCCGGCACGCTCCAGGCGTCGGCCATGGTGCACGTGAGGCGGCCCTGCGCGTCGGTGATGCCGGCCCACCGCCGGATGCCAGGCAGCCACGGGCGTACGTAGTCCGGGGGTGCCGCCGCGTCTGGCACCTCTCGGGCTGCTTCCAGCACCTCGCTGGCGGCCTGCCATTCCCTCCTGGCCAGCCAGCGGACTGAGTGCACACGCTCGTGCCGCGGCCGGTTCGTGCTGTCCATCCAGCCGAAGAAGGAACACGGCTCGAGCCACCGCAGCCGCGCCAGCAGCCCGCCCATGAGCGGCGGATCGCCGACTAGCACGAAGCTGGGGCCGAGCGCGTCGATTGCCTCGCGGGCCAGCCGGACGGCTGCCGCCACCGCGCCGCGCACGACGATCCGGTCCCGGCCGCACAACTGCGGGCAGGCAACCGCCACGGCCCCTTCGTCCTCCCACGCGCGCCCACATGCCTGCAGGCCCTGCGCCGCCCAGGTGCACTGGGGGTCGGCGCCGGACGCAGCCACGACGTCGGCAACGGTGCTGAGCTCCTGCATATATTTCTGCCGTCCTATTGGACAAGATTAAGTGCGGGAACGAGGTCATGACTAACCTGCCGCTATTTCGCCCGCTAATCTACCCGGTGCATAAGAAGGACGTCTATGCCGGACAACCACGTTCGCGCCGTTAAGGTTCACGGTTTTTGACACCAGCGTCATTTGCTATTGCATTCCGCGCAAGTGCGCGAGTTAATGGACGGCTCCGCGTGAGACCGCCCGCCGGGACAGGGCCCGCGGGGACCGCGGAGGACATTGCCAAACGCAAGATGCTGACTTGCACCGAGTGGGCGCTGACCGAGCCCGTCCGGGTGGCAGAAGGCGGCCGGATTCACTGCCGGGCGCCGCGAGCCCCTGGCCGCCGCGGGCCGGCGAGCAACTCAACCCGGGCGCAGGTCGCCCGGACCGGTCTGCGTGCGGTCCCGCCTGCCATGATGACGGGACCCGTTTCGCGGCCGCACCGCCCGGCACGACCCGAGAGGAACTCCCATGGAATTCGCCCGCTACCAGCACCTGAAGCTTGAGCGCAAGCCGGACGGGGTCCTGCTCATCACGCTCAACCGGCCTGAGGTGCTGAATGCCGCCCATGAGGAGATGCACTCAGAACTGGCGGCCATCTGGACCGATATCAACGGGGACGAGGAAACCAGGGTCGCCGTCGTGACCGGGGCCGGCCGAGCCTTCTCCTCCGGCGGTGACCTCGGCATGGTCAAGCGCCAGGTCGGCGACTACGGACGGGTCACCGGCATGCTCGCCGAGATGAGCGACCTCGTCTACAACATGGTCAACTGCTCCAAGCCCATCGTGTCGGCCATCAACGGGGTGGCCGTCGGCGCCGGGCTGGTGGTCGCGCTGCTGGCCGACATCAGCATCTGTGCCACCGACGCCCGGCTCGGGGACGGGCACGTCCGGCTGGGCGTCGCGGCGGGCGATCACGCGGCGATCATCTGGCCGCTGCTGTGCGGGCTGGCGAAGTCCAAGTACTACCTGATGACCGGCGAGATGGTGACCGGCGACGAGGCCGAGCGGATCGGGCTCGTGTCGAAGGCGGTGCCGAACGGCCAGGTTCTGCCCGAGGCGCTGCGGGTCGCCGGTCACCTGGCGACCGGTCCCCAGCTGGCCATCCGCCTGACCAAGCGCGCGCTGAACGGCTGGATTCGCGGCGCGGGGCCGATCTTCGACCAGTCGGCTGCCTACGAGATGCTCACGTTCATGGGTGAGGATGTGAAGGAGGGACTGGCGTCACTGCTCGAGAAGCGCAACCCCGAGTTCAGAGGCTAGCCGGGCATTAGCGGGGCACCGCTCCGCGACGGCCGGCGAAAGTACATAATTGCCGTGAGCACGGACGGGTACCCAGATAATGACGCCACGTGCTAAGCGCTTCGGGGCAGCCGATGGAGTTCCGGATATTAGGTCCGGTTGAGGTCCGCATGGCCGATCGCCCGCTGGATATCGGTCATCCGCTCCAGCGTGCGGTTCTGGCGGTGCTGCTTCTCGACCTCAACCGCGTGGTGCCGATCGAGCAGCTGATCGACCGGGTCTGGGGCAGCAGCCCGCCTGCCTCGGTGCGCAGCGTGCTGTACAGCTACCTGGCCCGGCTCCGGGCCGCGCTCTCGGCCGGGGCCGACGACCGCGTCACGCTGACCCGGCGCCCTGGTGGCTATGTGGTCCAGGCCGGGTCCGAGCAGCTGGACCTCCACCGCTTCCGGACGATGACCGCCGAGGCCGCGCAGGCGGCCGACGACGCCCGCGCCGAGACCTTGCTGCACGACGCGCTAGCTCTCTGGCACGGTCCCGCGCTGGCCGGGCTGGCCAGCCCCTGGCTGGACGCCATCCGCGACAGCCTGGAACTCGAACGCGCCGCGGTTGCCCTCGATCTCACCGATATCCGGCTGCGCAGAGGCAAGCATGGCGCGCTGGTCGCCGAGCTGGCCGCGCAGGCAGCGATGGCGCCAGCGGATGAGCGGCTAGTCAGTCAGCTGATGCTGGCGCTGTACCGGTGTGGCCGGCAGGCCGAGGCGTTGCGCTGGTTCGACCGTACGCGCCAGCATCTGGCCGACGAGGTCGGCGCCGACCCGGGCCCGCAGTTGCGAGCCCTCCACCAGCAGATCCTGCGAGCCGACCCGGAGATCGCCGCGCCGCCTGCCGTCAGCACCAGGCAGGCCGACGCGCCGCCGAGGCAGCTGCCCGCCGATGTTCCGGCCTTCACTGGCCGGGCCGCCGAGCTCGCCGCGCTCGACCGGCTGCTGCGCGCCGGGATCGCGGACGGCGCCGGCCAGGGTCCTGGGCCGGCGGTGATCTCGGCGGTATCGGGAACCGCGGGCGTGGGCAAGACCGCGCTGGCAGTGCACTGGGCGCACCGGGCCGCGGCGCAGTTTCCCGACGGCCAGCTGCACGTCAATCTGCGCGGTTACGATGCCGCGCCGGCGGTCACCGCGGCCGACGCGCTGGCCAGGTTCCTGCGCGCGCTCGGCGTGCCGGGCCAGGACATCCCCGCCGATCAGGATGAGCGCGCCGCCCGCTACCGCAGTCTCCTGGCCGGCAAGCGGGCCATCATCCTCCTGGACAACGCCAGCAGCATCGCGCAGGTCCGGCCCCTGCTGCCCGGCACACCGGGCTGCGCCGTCCTGGTCACCAGCCGCGACTCGCTTGCCGGCCTGGTCGCCCGCGACGGCGCGCGGCGCATCGACCTTGACCTGTTTCCCCTGGCCGACGCGGTCATGTTGCTGCGCAGCCTCATCGGTGAGCGCGCGGCCGCAGATCCGCAGGCAGCCGCCGCCCTCGCCGGCTATTGTGCCCGGCTGCCCCTCGCCCTTCGCATCGCCGCAGAACTAGCGGCCGGCCAGCCGGCCGCGCCGCTCGCCGGCCTGGTGGCTGAACTCGGCAACCTGCAGCACCGGCTGCACCTCCTCGATGCCGGCGGCGATCCGCAGACTGCGATCCGGGCCGTGTTCTCCTGGTCCTACGACCACCTCGACGGTGACACCGCCCGCGCGTTCCGGCTGGCCGGGCTCCATCCCGGTCTCGACTTCGACGCGTACGCGGTCGCCGCGCTCACCTCCGCGACGGCCGGTCACGCCGACCGCGAGCTCGACGCCTTGCTCTCCGCGCACCTCATCCAGTCGACGATTCCTGGCCGGTACGGCATGCATGACCTGCTCCGTGCCTACGCCCGCGAACTCGCCGAGCGCGTGGAAGGCGAGCGCCTGTCACGGGCTGCGCTGACCCGCCTCTTCGATAACTACCTGGCAACGGCGGCGAGCGCGATGGATGCGGCATACCCAGCCGAGGCGCACCGCCGCCCGCGGATCCCGGACTCGCCAGATCCCGCCCCAGCCGTCGCCGACCGCGAAGCGGCGCTGGCGTGGCTGGACTCCGAGCGCCCGAACCTCATCGCGATGGCCACGCACGCCGCAGGCAACGGCTGGCCCGCTCATGCGACGCAGGCATCCGGCCTGCTCTTCAGAGACCTACAGGATCGCGGCCACACCTCGGAAGAGGCCACGATCCATGCCGCAGCCCGCAGCGCGGCCCGTGAGACTGGTGATCTCGCCGCCGAAGCCTCGGCGCTCACGGCGCTGGGCCTGGTGAAGTGGCGCCAGGGACGTTACGGCGAGGCGGCCGGCGACCACACGCAGGCGCTGGCCCTGTCCAGGAAGGCTGACGACCGAACCGGCCAGGCTCGTGCGCTGTACAACCTCGGCATTGTCGAGATGGACCAGGGCGGCTATTCCCCGGCGGGCCGGCACTTCCGGCAGGCCCTGGCGCTGCACCGCGAGAGCGGCGACCGAACCGGCCAGGCCGCAGCTCTAAACGCGCTCGGCAATCTCGCCGAGCACCAGGGCCGCTACCGCCAGGCAGCGACTCACTGCCGCCAGTCCCTGGCCTTGTCCCGCGAGACGGGCCACAAGATCGCCGAAGCGGTCGCGTCAGTCAACCTCGGCCGGGTGGTCAGACGACTGGGCCTGTACCAGCAAGCCGCCGAGCATCATCGCCAGGCTCTGGCGCTCTTCCGCCAGATCGGGAACCGGCGGGGCGAGGCAGTCGCGCTCAGCAACCTGGGAGTGGTGGACTGCCTGCTCGGCCGCTACCGCCAGGCCGCGCAGTGGCACTCGGAGGCGCTCGACATCGGCCAGGAGATCAGCGACCCGGAGGTCGAGGCCGACAGCCGCAATGGCCTGGGCGAGGCACTTCTAGCCGACGGGCAGCCGGCGGCCGCCCTGGCCGAGCACGCGAGCGCCCTGGACCTGGGCAGCCAGATCGGTCATAAGCAGCAACAGGCCCGCGCTCACGACGGGCTCGGACGCTGTTATCAGGCCAGCGGCCATTCCGGCCTAGCCCGCGATCACTGGCAGCGAGCGAGCGCGCTTTACACCGAGCTTGGCGCGCCAGAAGCCGACGACGTCCGCGCGCGGCTGGTTGGCGACGACGGTTAAGTGCTCGCGTGGCGGTCGAGGAACTCCAGGACATCCGCCTCGTCGACGCCAGGAAAGCTGCCGGACGGCAGCGCGAGCAGCACGTGCGAGTGCGCCCGCGCGGACGGCCAGGCCAGGCCCTCCCAGCGAGCCGCCAGCGCGGCGGGCGGACGCTGGCAGCAGTCTGCCGACGGGCAGGTCGACCTGGTCCGCATCGTTGTCTCCCGGCCGCGGAACCACCGCGAGTGCTCGTACGGCACGCCGAAGGTAACCGCGAATCCCTGCTCCCGCGCGGAGTCAACCAGCGCCGTGCACCAGTACGTGCCCGACGGGGTGTCTGAGTACTGATTGTGCGGGCTGTACCGGTCGGGAGCCGTGAACACCCGGCGGCCCGACCAGTACCGGCACATCCGCTGACCCTCGATCGCCCCGGTCGGATCGGCGGGAAAGACCACACCGTCGTTCTCGTAAGCCTTGTAGATGATGCCGCCCTCGTCGTTCTTGACGAAGTGACACGGCAGGCCGAGGTGGTGGGTGGCAAGGTTGGTGAACCGGTGCGCGGCCATCTCGTAGGACACGGAGAACACGTCCCGCAGGTCCTCAACTGCCAGGTCCCTTGCCTGCTTCGCGCCGCGCAGGAACTGGGCGGCGGCCCGCTCAGGTACCAGCACGGCGGCGGCGAAATAGTTGGCCTCGATCCGCTGGCGGAGGAAGTCGCCGAAGTCGGCCGGCGCGGAGTGGCCGAGCACGAAATGCCCGAGCGTCTGCAACAGAACGGCCCTCGGCGTGTGCAATCCAAGAGACTCCTGCCGCAGGTAGATCCGGCGGTGTCGCAGGTCGGTCACCGACCGGGCCGACCGGGGCAGGTCGGAGACGTAGCTGACCGCGAATCCGTGGTGGCTGACCACTGACATCAGCATCCCCTGCGAGAGGGCGCCGCCGGCGTAGTCGACCGGCTCGAGCGCCTCGGCGGCGGCCGCCTCTATCTCGGCGAAGTAATTGCCGCGCTCGCTCATCATCAGGCGCAGGTCGGCGTTGGCCGCCCTGGCCTCCTCGGGAGTGGCGGTGGGCTTGGTCCGTTGCCGGCGCAGCTCGGCGTGCAGGGCAACGACGTGCTCGAGCACATCGCTCGGTACCCTCGCCCCCACCCGCAGCGGCGCCAGGCCCAGCTCCGCGAACGACGGGTCCTGTTGCGCGTCCGCCAGCGCCAGCTCCAGCTGAGCCCGGCGGCTCGGAGGCTGGTTGCGCATGAGCTCGGCGGCCGGCACCGACAGGGCCGCGGCCAGCGCCTCGATTAGCGACAGCTTCGGCTCGCGGCGGCCGTTCTCCAGCAGGGACAGCACCGATGGAGCCCGCCCGACCCGCTTCCCGAGCTCGGCCAGCGTCAGCCCGCGCGAGCGCCGGACGTGCCGCAGACGCTGACCGAATACACTGAGGTCGAAGCCCTCTTCCGGCAAGGAAGCTACTTCTTCGTCGGCGAAGATTCGCATTTCTTTATGTTAACAGAACTACAGGTAAAGTTTGCAGCACTTTTGCTGGCTTTCGGCGCGGCCGGCCGTGCACCCTCGGAGTATCGGCCAGGGGACGACACGCTGGAGGATCCTGATCATGAACGATCGTCGCCTCGAGGGCAGGCTGGGCACGAGCCAGAACGGCGCTACCGGCACTGGCGCTGCCCGCGCCAACGGCAGCCCGGTCGCCAGCGCGTTCGACAGCCAGGCCGCGATGCTGCACCGTGCCTGGGTGACAGACCCGCGCTGGTCCGGCATCGAGCGCACTTACAGCGCCGCGGACGTGGTGAAGCTGCGCGGCTCGGTGCAGGAGGATCACACGCTTGCGCGGCTCGGGGCCGAGCGGCTGTGGTCGCTGCTGCACGAGAGCGGATACGTGAACGCGCTCGGCGCGCTCAC
>JASHOL010000009.1 GCA_030041135.1 Streptosporangiaceae bacterium
GTCAGCAGCTTGTCGCAGCCGAAGTCGGACGGCCGGCCAGGTCCGGGTGACAGCACGACCAGGTCGGGGGCGTACTCGTCGAGCACGCTCGCGTCGAATCCGGCCCGCAGCGTCGTGACCGTCGCACCCAGCTGCGCGAAGTACCCGGCCAGCGTGTGCACGAACGAGTCCTGGAGGTCGACAAGCAGGACCCGCAGTCCGTCGCCGGCCAGCGGGCTGACCTCACTGCGCCCGGGCACCCCTCGTTCCCGCCCTGGGCCGAAGCCGGCGGTCTCGGCCAGCGTTTCCAGCAGCGCGCGCGCCTTCAGCATCGTTTCCCGCTCCTCGTCCAGCGGGACGGAATCGAACAGCAGCGTCGCCCCGGTACGGACGGCGGCGACGCCCGCGGTGATGTGGGCCGTGCGCAGGGTCAGGCCGGTGTTCATGCCCCCGTCGAAGCCGATCCACCCGACCGCGCCGCCGTACCACCGGCGCGGCGCGCTCTCGTGGTCCTCGATGAACTGCATCGCCCAGTTCTTCGGGGCGCCGGTCACGGTGACCGCCCACATGTGGGTAAGGAACGCGTCCAGCGCGTCGAAGCCGGGCCGCAGCCGGCCCTCGACGTGGTCGACGGTGTGGATGAGCCGACTGTAGATCTCGATCTGCCGCCTGCCGATCACGCGCACGCTTCCCGGCACGCAGATCCGCGACTTGTCGTTGCGGTCCACGTCCGTGCACATGGTCAGCTCGGACTCATCCTTCGGCGAGGTGAGCAGCGTGCGGATCGCCTCGGCGTCCTCGAGCGGGCTCGCGCCGCGGGCGATCGTGCCGGCGATCGGGCACGTCTCCACCCGGTCGCCGGTGACCCGCACGTACATTTCCGGCGACGCGCCGACCAGGTACTCCTCCTCGCCGAGGTTCAGGAAAAACTCGTACGGCGCCGGGTTGCGCGCCCGCAGCCGCTCGTAGAACGCGGCCGGCGCTGCGCACGGAGCGTGGAAGGTGTGGCTCGGCACCACTTCGAACAGGTCACCGCGGGCGAATTTCTCCCGCGCCTGTTCGACCACCCGCGCGTAGCTGCCTGGCTGCGGGTCGCGGGGAACGTCCTCTGGGGGAACGAGGTCATGATCCCGGCCGCCGTCGTCCGTCCGGCGGGCCCGCTCCCTGGGAATTTCCACCGTGCCGGCGCCGTCCATAGTGTCGAACTCGTAGCTGAAGCGGGTCGCGACCTCCCGCTTGCGGTCAAGCACCCAGAGCCGGTCGGGCAGGTGCAGGACCAGGTCGCGGCTGTCCTCGTCGCGCCGCTGGCGCAGCCGGACCGGCTCAAACTGGAACGCCAGGTCGTAGCCGAACGCCCCGTAGAGGCCCAGGTGCGGGTCGGGGCCCGCCAGGGCCGCGATGATCTCCCGCACCGCGGAGAACACGGTGGGCCGGCGGCTGCGGTCCTCCTCGGCGAAGACACCCTCTTCCTCCTCAACGACGACCTCGAACTGCCCGTACTGACTCGACCGGGCGGGGTGACCCCCGGTCGAGTCAACAGCCTGCTGCGGCGTCCCGGCCCGGCGCAGGGCGGCCTCGAGGACCGGCAGCAGCACCAGGCCCCGCTGGTTGAGCGCGGCCACGCCGATCCGCCGGCCGCGCGCGACCACCTGGATCGGCGGATCGAGGTAGGCCACGTGCCAGCGGCTGTACCGGCCCGGGTACTCCATGCCCGAGCTCAGCACCCCGCCCGGCCGGTCCTGGACCTGCCGGGTGATCTCATCGAGCTGGCCCGGGTCGAACGGCTCGGCGACGCGGTGCACGCGCACGCCGGCTGGGGTCAGGTAACTGGTGGACTGGTCCATCTCGGCCTCGCCGGTGTCATGCCCTGCGGCCCGCGGCCACGAGAAAGGCGACCGCCTGGCCGAAGGACGGTCGCCTGTTCTGGTCTGCTGAGCGCGCGAACCCGGCACCGCCTAGAGGCGGCGCCACCAGCCGGTCTGAGGGCGCGGGCGCATGCCGGGTAGCTTAGCCGGGTCGCGGCCGCTGTGCTAGTTCAGCGCGGTCAAGCTGCGTAGACGACCGTGATCGAGACCGACACTTGCTGGGTGCCCGGTGAGATCGGTACCGACGCCCTGGCGCTCGAGTTGACGCCGGCGTACTCCAGCGGGGTCTGGCTGGACTGCTGGACCGGGGTGATGCTGATCACCGGTCCGAGTGGCTCGCCCAGCGCGCTGGCGAACTGCTGGGCCTGGGCCCTGGCGTTGGCCACCGCGCTGGCCCTGGCCGCGGCCATCAGCGGGCCGGTGCTGGTCAGGTTCAGGGAGACGCCGTTGACCGTCACCGCGTTGCCGCCGGCCTGGACCGCGGCCTGGATCTGGCTCCCGGCCTGGCTCAGCTGGTTCAGCGTGGCCGTCAGCGACTCGCTCACGCCATAGCCGGTGATCTGGTTGTCGTTGTTGTAGTTGGGCGAGATGTTCAGGTCGGACGTCTGGATGTCGGACTTGGCCACGCCGCCGCGGATGAGGACGGTGGTCACCCGGCGGACGCCGAGACTGGCCTGGTTCAGTGCCGAGGTGACGGAGGACCCGTTCACCTGCACTCCCATCGACAGGATCAGCTGGTTCGGGATGCCGGTCACGGTGCCCGTTCCGGTCACGGTAATGCGCCCGGACGACTGCGAGGCCGTGAGCGTGGCCGCGTCGGCGGCCGACGTGCCTGCCGGGCCGTTGCCGCTCCTGCTGGCGCCGAGGGTGAACGCGCCGATGATGACCGCGGCGGCGGCGACACCGACGGCCGCCGCGCGATAGGTGGGTGATGTCGTGATGGCCATGGCCGGACTCCTGCTCCGCGGGTGCGCTGCTTCCCCTCGGACGCTTCGGCGGCCGCGCCGGTTCCCGACCAGTCGCCTGTCAGCCGGAAGCTTTCAGCCGATCGTCGTCCCGCTCAGCAGGCCCTTCGGAACCGGCTGGTTGTTCTTCAGCGCGTTGAAGAGCTCAAGGGCCTGGGTCCGGTTCCACAGCAGGGCGTCACCCGCGTTCGCGGTGAGGTAGTTAGGGGTGGCGATCGGGACCGTGCCGGTCAGCGGATCGCGAAGCGCCATCGCCATCTGGATCAGGTCGTACAGGCTCGTGCCCTTGTCGACGGTGATCGCGCTCGCCGTACCGGAACCAAACGGCAGGGCAACGAACGGGTTGAGGAAGACCGACGGGCTGGTCGCCTTGTCCAGCAGCGCCTTGAGGAACGCCCGCTGGTCCTGCATCCGCTGCAGGTCCTCATCGAGGAAGGAGTGCCGGTCCCTGACGAAGGCCAGCGCCTGGGCGCCGTCCATCGTCTGGCAGCCCGCCTTGAAGTTGGCACCGGACGCGGGGTCGTGCAACGCCGTCGGCAGGCAGATTTTCACGCCGCCGACCCCGTTGACCACGTTGACCAGCCCCAGGAATCCGATGCCCACGTAGTGGTTGATGCGCAGGCCAGTGACGTTCTCGACGGTCTTGATGAGCAGCGACGGCCCGCCGAATCCAAGTGCAGCGTTGATCTTGTAGTCGCCGAACCCGGGGATCGGCACGTACGAGTCACGCGGGATGCTGATCAGCACCGGCCTGCCGCCGCCAATGTGCAGCAGCATCAGCGAGTCGGAGTTGTCCGTGCCGAAGTCGAACCCCACGTGCAGGGCGCGGATCTCCTGGTCGGTCAGGCCGTCCCGGCCGTCCGAGCCCGCGATCAGCCAGTTCTGGCCGTCAGACTGCCCGGCGAACGCCGGCAGCACCACCGACCGGTTCAGCTTGGAGTCAAGCCAGAAATACGACGAAGCGGTGCCGACTACCAGGAGGGCCACGACGGTCACCGCGATCAGGGCGATCCGCCGGCCGCGCCGGCCCGGCTGCCCCCAGAACCGCCATCGCCGCCCGCCCGGTCGGGTCGGCGCGGCCGCCGCGGCCGTTCCCGATGCCGCATGCAGCGGAGGCTGGTCCGGCCAGCCGGACCGGCCGAAATTTGCCACGGTCGGCGGGTCTTGCGGTGACCCGCCAGCGGCGGGTCCTCCCGGTCGCTCCGGCTCATCCCGGTACCAGCCCTCAGGCCAGTCACTCATGATCCGCTGCCCTTGCGTGTCTGCGATGCGTGCCTGCGATGCGTGCCTGCGATAGCCGCCGTCTACGAATCACCGTAGGTGTCGCTCCACACTGCTCGCGCCAGGCCGGCGATCCTTTGCCTCTAGTCAGCCGTCCGATTGCCTCCGCGTGGAGTAGCACCGGACGCGGATCAGAAGTCGATCCACGTGCCGCCGCCGGTGACGGCAGCCTGGTCGTAGGCGCACCTGGCCGCGGCCAGGTCCTCGACCGCCAGGCCCAGGGACTCGAAGATCGTGATCTCGTCGCCTGCCTGCCTGCCCGGCGCCTCGCCGGCCAGGACCTGGCCGAGCTCGGCCCGGATCTGGGCCGGGCTCACCGCGCCCTCCGCGGCAGCCAGCACGTAGTCGCCCGACTCGGTCAGCAGCGAGTCCCTGCGGTCGGCGAATAGCACTCCGGACGCCATCGTCGCGGTGTCCAGCTCGCGGTCGGTCGGCAGGCAGGCGCCGACCGCGTTGACGTGCGTGCCCGGCGCGAGCCAGCCTGACTGCAGGACCGGTGTGGCCGAACTGGTCGCGGTCACCACGATCCCGGCCGTCGCGACCGCTTCCTCGGCTGAGCCGCACGCTCGGACGGGGGCGGCTACCTCGTCGGCCAGGCTCGCGGCGAGCTCACGGGCTCGCTCCGGCGTGCGGCCCGCGAGCCGGACCTCGCGGAGGTCCCTGGCCTCCTGCAGGGCTAGCACGTGGGAGCGCGCCTGCACGCCGGTGCCGATCACCGCCAGCACGTCGGCATCGGGCCTGGCCAGCACGTCGGTCGCGACGACCGAGACGGCTGCGGTCCTTATCTCGGTGACTGCCGAGGCATTCAGCAGCGCCAGCGGCTCGCCGGTGGCGCCGCTGGACAGCAGTACCACGCCCTGGTGCGTGTCCAGGCCGGCCGCCGGATTGGCCGGGGTGATGCAGATGGCCTTGAGCCCGTATGCCGCCGCGCCCTCACCGCCAGCGCCTTCCAGGTACGACGGCATGAGCGCGACCAGGCCTGCCGCTCCTTCGGGCCGGATGACCGTGCGGAGCGGCATCTGAGCCTGGCCAGCCTGCAGCGCGATCAGGGCGCCGCGCATGGCGTCCGCGCACTCGCGGTATCCAAGCAGGGCATGAACATCCCGTCCGGAAAGGAGAAGCAGCTTCATGCGCCCATCATCGCGTCTAGTGAGCGGCCGTCAGGTCGCCCTTCAGGCCTTCGATGGCCGCCAGGATGGTGCCAAGTCCGCCTTCGGTGTGGCAGTCGAGCAGGTGCAGCGCCCGCTGGATGCTCTCCCGCGCGTCTTCGACGTCCTCGAACGTCTTGGCCGCGCGGGCGTCGGCCGCGGCGTTCTGCAGGTTCTGGCCTACCATCAGCGCCGGGAGCAGCACCAGCTGGATGAAGTTCTGTGACAGCCACGACACGCAGATAATGAAGCCCTCAGCGCCAAGGAATCCGGCAGCGGTGATGACGTGCGCCGACAACAGTACGGCCGGAAGCGAGGACAGTGAGATCACGCAGAACAGCCAGAAGCACGTCATCGTGCCGATGTTGTTGGTGATGATCATGGCGAGCTTCTTATTGAAGCGCTGGTAGGCGGTGTTATCGGGCAGGTGGTCAACGGTCCGCTTGTGCACCGCCTGCCCAAGCCTGGTGAAGCCGTGGGTCGGCACGCGAGTGCGGTGGGCTGGTGTCGCCTGCTGGGCTGGAGCCGCCGGCCCGGTGGATGCTGATGTCGTCATGGCTCAGGTCCCCTGCCTTCGTCAGTCCGCCTACTATCGCGTCATCGGCACGGCGGCTAGCTGGTCGCTGATTGTGGCACAAAACAGGCGGTCCGGGTTATGTCACTGAAGGTCATCGTCAACGGAAGTCTCAGCGAATGGGACGGGGCCGGCGATACCAGCCTGCTGGAGTTCCTGCGCGACGAGCTCGGCTTGACCGGGCCGAAACTCGGCTGCGGCGAGGGCGCGTGCGGCGCCTGCACCGTGCTGATGGGCAGCCGTCCCGTGCAGGCCTGCCAGCTGACCGTCACCGAGGCCGCCGGCCAGCGGATCACCACCGTGGAGGGCCTGGCCGAAGACGGGATCCTGCATCCGGTTCAGCAGGCCTGGCTGGAGGCCGGCGCCATGCAGTGCGGGTACTGCACGCCGGGCTGGCTGACGGCGACCGCCGGGCTGCTGGCCAGGGTCCCGCATCCGGACGACGCCAGGATCGCGGCCGAACTGGCCGGGCAGGTGTGCCGGTGCTGCTCGTACCCGCGGATCCGGACCGCCGTGCACCGTGCGGCCGAGCTCATGGAGTCACCGGAGCTGCTCGATCCGGTCCCGGCGGCCGGCCCGGCGCCGGATGCGCCTGTGCTGGCTGGCACTGCGGCGATCGCGCCGGAGGTGCCATGGGACCTGGCCGGACGGCAGCCTGACTCGTTCGCCGCGGCGATGCCCGAGGGCCTGATGACGGTCGTCGCCGGGGACGGCGACGCGACCGGCTGGGGCGCGCCCGATGAGGCCTGGGTGCACGTGGCTGGCGACGGCACGGTGACGGCCTTCACCGGGAAGGTCGAGGCCGGCCAGGGCACGCGCACGGCGCTCGGGCTGCTGGTCGCCGAGGAACTGGCGCTGCCCGCCGGGTCGGTCGCGGTGACGATGGCCCGCACCGACACCTCCCCGTTCGACCTGGGCACGTTCGGCAGCCGGTCCATGCCGCACGCGGCGCCGCCGCTGCGGGCCGCCGCGGCCGCAGCGTTCCGGCTGCTGCGGGCCACCGCCGCGGCCAGGTTTGGCCTGCCGCCAGAGTCGCTGACTGCCGCGAACGGCATCTTCGCCGGGCCGGACGGCGCGCCGAACGCCAGCTACGGGGAGCTAGTGGCGGGCCAGCGCCGGGTCGAGCGAGTGCCAGGCGACGGCCCGGTCAAGCCGCCAGCGGACTGGCGCGCGGCGGGCCATCCAGCCCGCGCGGCCGGGGCCGCGGACGTGGTGACCGGCGCCAAGAAGTTCCCTTCCGACCTGCGCCTGGACGACATGGTGCACGGCTGCGTGCTGCACCCGCCCGCGGCCGGGGCCGTGCTGACCGGCGCGGACACGTCAGCCGCGGACGTGCTGCCCGGCGTGACCGTGGTCAGGGACGAGGACCTGATCGGCGTGCTCGCGGCCAGGCCCGCGACCGCCCGCGCGGCCCTTGCGGCGATCAAGGCCGACTGGCGGGAGCGGCCAAGGCCGGCCGTCGGCGACCTCGAGTCGTACCTCAGGGAGCACCCGGCCGACGGTGACGGCCGATGGGGCCCGTTCCGGCATGAAGACGGCGATCCGGGAGCCGCGCTCAGCGCCGGGCCGGTCCGAGTCGACGCGACCTACAGCGCGGCCTACATTGCGCACGTACCGCTCGAGCCGCGCGCGGCGCTCGCCCAGTGGCGCGGCGACGAGCTCATGGTATGGGCGGCCACTTCGACGCCGTTCCGGGCCCGGCGCGAGCTGGCCGACGTGCTCGGCCTGGACGAGTCCGCCGTGCATGTCGTGGTGCCCGACTTCGGCGGCGGGTTCGGCGGCAAGCACGGGTCGGCCGTGGCGCTCGAGGCCGCGCGGCTGGCCCGTGCCGCCGGCCGGCCGGTCAGCGTGCAGTGGAGCCGTGCCGACGAATTCGGCTCAGGTTACCTGCGGCCCGCGGCGTTCATCGACGCGGCCGCCAGTGCCGATGCCGGCGGCCGGGTGACGGCCTGGTCGTTCACCAACATCAACTCCGGGGCGGCCGGGATCATGACCCCGTACCGGATCAAGAACCAGCGTATTGCCTACCAGCCGGCCGACCCTCCGCTCGCGCAGGGCTCGTACCGGGCCCTCGCGGCGACCGCGAACAACTTCGCCCGCGAGTCGCTCATGGACGAGCTGGCCGCGGCCGTCGGCGCCGATCCGGTCCAGTTCCGGCTTCGTCACCTCGACGACGACCGGCTCGCGGCCGTGTTGCGTGCCGCGGCGGCCGAGATCGGCTGGCCCGGCGGGACCGGGCCCGGCGGGACCGGGCCCGACCGGGCCGGCGAGCGGAGCGGCGTCGGGATCGCGCTTGGCAAGGAGAAGGACGGGCGGGTGGCGACGGCGGCCAGGGTCCGCGTCGGCGCTGACGGAACCGCCAGCGTCCTCGCGCTGATCACTGTCGTCGACTGCGGCGCGGTCGTGCACCCCGACGGCCTGGCCAACCAGGTCGAGGGCGCGGTCATGATGGGTCTCGGCCCGGCCCTGTTCGAGCAGATCGAATTCGAGGGCGGCCGCATCCTCAACGGCTCGATGTCCGGCTACCGGGTGCCCCGCCTGGCCGACCTGCCGGAGCAGACGCGGGTCGTCCTGCTCGACCAGCCCGACCAGGCGCCGGTCGGCGGCGGCGAGGCGCCGATCATCGCGGTCGCTCCGGCGATCGCCAACGCCATCTTCCGCGCCTGCGGGGTCCGGCTGCGCTCGATGCCGCTGATTCCCGGTGGCCGGGTCAGATTGCCTTCCCAGGGTTGAGGATCCCGGCCGGGTCGAGCGCGTTCTTGATCGCCTGGTGCACGGCCATCGACTCGGGGCCGAGCTCGTCGGCCAGCCAGCGACGCTTGATGACGCCGACACCGTGCTCGCCGGTCAGCGTGCCGCCCAGCTCGAGCGCGGCCCTGAACACCTCGTCGGCGGCCGACCAGACCGGCCGGGGAACCTCAGGCAGGCCGCGCTCGAACACGAAGACCGGGTGCAGATTGCCGTCGCCGGCGTGCGCGACCGTCGCGATGAAGACGCCGTGCCGCTGTCCCGCCTGCTCGATCCTGGCCACCATATCCGGCAGCAGCGTGCGCGGCACGCACACGTCTTCGACCAGCGGCACCCCCAGCCGCTCGAGCGCGGGGTAGGACAGCCGGCGCAGCTCAAGCAGTTGCCTGGACTCATCGTCGCTGCCCGACACCTCCGCCATCGTCGCGCCGTGCTCGACGCACAGCTCCCGCATCCTCTCCGCGCCGGCCTCGGCCGCGTCACTGTCGTCCTGCGCGATCAGCAGCGCCTGCACGCCATCGCCGAAGCCGGTGTGCTTCCAGTCGTCGATCGCCCGCAGGGTCGCGCGGTCCATGAGCTCCAGCAGGCTCGGCTTGACCCGCGCGGCGATGATCGCCGTCACCGCCCTGGCCCCGGCCTCGAAGTTCGCAAAGCTTGCGGCCACCGTGCGCGGGTAGACCGGCGGCCGCGGGCGCAGCCGGAGCGTGGCCGACGTGATGACGCCGAGGGTGCCCTCCGAGCCCACGAACAGGCTGGTCAGGTCGTACCCGGCGACTCCCTTCACGGTCCGGCGCCCGGTGCGCAGGACCCGCCCGCCGGCCAGCACCACCTCCAGGCCAAGCACCGAGTCGCGGGTGACGCCGTACTTGACGCAGCGCAGGCCGCCGGCGTTGGTCGCCAGGTTCCCGCCGATGGTGGAGATCTCGTAGCTCGACGGGTCGGGTGCGTACATGAGGCCGTACGCCGCCGCGGCCCGGTCCAGGTCGGCATTCAGTACGCCGGCTTGCGCCACCGCGACCTCATTGTCCGGATCGACCTCGCAGATCGCGGACATCGTGGCGGTCGACAGCACCACGCAGCCGTCGGTCGCCGTCGCGCCGCCGGCCAGGCTGGTGCCGCCGCCGCGCGGCACCACGGGCACCTCGTGCCGCTGCGCCCAGGCCAGGGTGGCGGTCACATCCGCGGTTGCGCGGGCCGCTACCACGCACAGTGGCTGACCCGGCGCGAGCGCCGGAGTCTGATCCCGCCGGTAGCTGTCGATCACGTCAGGATCGGTGATGACCTGCCCGTCGCTCAGGCTGCTGTGCAGCTCGTCGAGCACGTCACTCACGCTGATCACCCTAATGAGATCCGCCAGTCGGCGGCGGCCGAGACCGCCATTAGCTGGGTACTATTGTGCTGGCTTTCACACAATGTCCGGCGCGGCTGGCCATCCGAGCGGAGGCAGTTTGAGCGAGACCGAAGTCGCGCCACCGGGTGTGGACCCGACGATTCCGAGCCCGGCCCGCCTGTACGACTACTACCTGGGCGGCACTCACAACTTCCGCGTCGACCGGGACATGGCCGACAAGCTCCAGGCGGCGACGCACGGCGACCTGAAGGACGCCGTCCTCGCCAACCGCGGCTTCCACGTCAGGGCGGCGGCCTGGATGGCCCGCCACGGCATCCGTCAGTTCCTCGACATCGGCTCGGGCCTGCCGACGCAAAACAACACCCACCAGACCGTGCAGGCGGTCGACCCCGCGACGCGCGTCGTGTATGTGGACAACGACCCGATGGTCGGCGCTTACGCCAACATGCTGCTGGCCGGGGACGGCACGACCGCGCTGGTCATCGCTGACCTGCGGGACCCGGACGCCCTGCTGGCCAGCCCGCGGCTGCGCGAGATCCTCGATCTCGGCCGGCCTGTCGGGGTGATGATGACCGCGGTCCTGCACTTCGTGGCCGACGACGCCGGCCCGTGGGACCTGGTCTCCCGCTACATGGCGGCCGTCGCACCGGGCAGCTATCTCGCACTCTCGCACGGAACCGCCGACAAGATGGACCCGAGTGCGATCAGGACCGGGGAGGACCTGTACGCGCGGTCGACTTCCAATGTGTACTTCCGGTCCAGGGAGCAGGTCGAGCGGTTCTTCGCGGGCCTGGAACTCCAGCCGCCCCGCCAGGGAACCAGGCCCGCGGTCAGCTATGCCGGCCTGTGGGGCGCCGAGGACCCGTCGGCCGCGGATACCGACGGATCGCGGGCCATCTACTGCGGGCTTGGCCGCCGCCCCTGATCGCGGTCGCCATCGCGGGCGAGGTCATTAGGCACAGTTCTCATCAGGCGCAGGGCCAACGGCGCCACGCGGTTACCGGGTCAGCCGCGCCGAGGCGAGCAGGTGCCGTCCGTCCAGCAGCCAGAGCATGTCGTCGCGGCCGTCGGTTCCAGTCGCCAGCCGCGGCGCGCAGCCAGGAGTCATAGGCCGGTGATACTCCACCTCGGCCCGGGCCGGCAGCCAGCCGCCGTCGGCCAGCAGGTCCTCGACGGCGGCCCAGTGAATGGCGTTGTTGACGTGCCGGGCCGTGTCGAAGTCGGTGGCCCGCAGCGGCCACGAGCGTCCGTGCTCGGTTCCGCGCGGGCGCGAGTGCGACAGCCGGGCCGATACCGCCTTGCCCTGCGCGGACTCGCCGTAGACGCGCAGGAACGCCTCACCAGGGTTCACCGGGCTGCCGCTCAGACGGTCGACCGCGGCCCAGACTGCGATGGCTTGCAGCAGGTCTCCGGCCGCGCCGGCCACGGTCGTCGTCCGCTCCGCCCAGCGCGGGCCGGTGCCTGAGCAGAATGTCCGCAGCGTGATGTGCTCCCCCATCTGCGGGAAGCCGCGGACGGTCACCTCGCACCGGCGGACCAGCCAGACCGCCGGAGCCAGGAGGCCGGAGTCGGCCAGGTCATCCTCGGCCACCGCCTGCAGGTATCTGGCCAGCGAGTCCAGCCGGAGCCGACCGGTCTGGGTCACCTCCGTGCTGCGGACAAGCCTTTTCGCCGAGTAGACGCGGCCGCGGGCAGGGTCGGGCAGGAAGGCCTGGGTAGAGGTCATCCCGGCATTCTCGCAATCGTGACGGCTCTGAGCCTGCTCTGAGCCTGCTGTGAGCCAGATCATAACCGTGATATGGACATTTCAGGCATAGCGCCCACTCACCGTCGCGTTTCACTCTGAGTAACTGACAGCACCCAGGTGCGTGATGGTTGCCCCCGAGCAACATCGCCTTGACCCGCGTCACATTCGCGCACCCCTGCCAGGCCAGGCCAGTGGCCTCCGCCTCCAGTGTCATGGGTGGCCGGTAGCGCGCCCCCCGCGCCCGACCGAAGGTTCATCTTGCACCCCCGCATGCCCTCGTCCAAGGAAATCATCCGTAACATCAACCGTCGTCTACGTAGCACCCCGCGCAAGACCCTTGGGGTCGCTGCTGCCTCGGCTGCGGTCGCTGGCGTGGTCGCCGGCGCGGCGCTGAGCGCAGGCGGGGCGAACGGCGCGACCAGCCACGTCACCGCGACCAGCCCGGTCGCCGCGACCAGCCCGGTCGCGGCGTCCAGCCACCCGGCCGCACTCAGCAGGACCGCCGGCACGAGCGGCGCAAGCACGCTGCAGGTCTCGGCGAGGCCGCTCATGAATTCCGGCGGAACGGGCGGCAGCGCCCCGGCCCCGCACCACACCGCGGTGCGGGACGACAGCGCGACTGATCACCCGGCAGCAGCTCCGGCGCACCCGGCAGCAGCTCCGGCGCACCCCGCGGCGGCTCCGACCTGGCACCACGCTGCCCCTCCGGCAGCCACCCATACCATGTCGGCACCCGCTCAGCACTACGCGCCGCCACAGCCGTACCAGTTCTACGACTCGGTGACGCCGTCGGCGATCCCGTCGGGCCACGAGATCGCGACTTATGCCGACGGTCCGTTCGCCGTGTCGCCTTCGCAGGTGGCCGGCCAGAAGGTGCTGTGGATCGACACCAACGGATCTGATCCGAGCGCCAACGTGCTCGACGTCGAGCCGGGCGACGCCACGCCGTCGCAGGCCGCGACCTGGACTCAGCAGAAGCTGAGCGCCGACCCGAGCGCCACGGCGATCATCTACACCATGCAGTCGGACTGGCCGGCGACGCAATCGGCGATCGGGACGCTCCCGGCCTGGATGCAGTCGCACGTCCGCTGGTGGATCGCCGACCCGACCGGTTCCCCGCACATGGTGCCTGGTGCCAACGCCACGCAGTGGTACTGGGGCCCGAACTACGACATCTCCACCGCGAACCCGGGCTTCTAGCCCGGATAACCGCAGGGCCGGATAACCGCAGGGCCGGCCGGGCAGCGCTCAGCTGTCCGGCCGGCTCTCGGCGTTCGGGACGATCAGGTACTTCGAGCCGGTGGCCCGCCGTCCGTAGTCGGCGATCGCGGAAAGCCGGAGGGCGCCGGGCAGCGACACCTCAGCGGTGTAACTGCTCGCGAACGTGGTCTTCAGCCCGGCGGCAACGCGGCTGCGGAGCCGCGCCGCCACCACCGGTCCGATCTTCTGCAGGAACGGCGTCAGCAACCAGCCGCCGACGCCCCACGCCGTTCCGTAATTCCTGGCCAGCTCCGTCGGCCTGAGGTCGAGCGATCCGTAGATGTAGACCTGCTTATGGACGGTGGATCCGTACCGGCTGTAGCCGGTCGCGGCTGCGCTGCAGGCCGCCTCCATGCAGGTCAGGATCTGGCTCGCCAGCCGACCGCCGCCGATCGCGTCAAAGGCGAGCGTGGCACCTGTGGCCTTCAGCGCGTCGGTCAGGTCGGTCATGAACTCGGCCGAGGCCGAGCTGCAGACGTTGGCCGCGCCCGCCGCCCGCAGCAGGTCCTCCTGCTCGCGCTTGCGGACGATGTTGACGAGCGGGATGTCGTCCTCGAGGCACACGCGATTCAGCATCTGCCCAAGGTTCGACGCGGCCGCGGTATGCACGAGGGCGGAGTGGCTCTCGCGCCGCATGGTCTCGACCATTCCCAGGACCGTCAGCGGGTTCACGAAACTCGACGCGCCCTCCACGGCGGTGGTCCCGTCGGGCAGTTCGAGGCAGGCTACGGCGGGCACGCACCGGTATTGCGAGTACATCGCACCGCCGGCCACCGCCACCACCTTGCCGAGCAGCCCGCGGGCTGCGGCCGACTCGCCGGCCGCCACGACGGTTCCGGCGCCCTCGTTGCCGACCGGCATCGGCGCGCCGATCCGTCCGGCCGCGGCGCGCATGGCAGCGTCAGGGATCGGCGCGGTCACCACCGGCCGGTCGGGTGAGCCGCTCACGGTCGCGGCGCCCATGTCGGCACCGGCGAACAGCAGGCCCAGGTCGGACGGATTCAGCGGGGCCGCGTCGACTCGCAGCACGACTTGGTCGGGGCCCGGTTCGGGCACGCCGACTGGCTCAAGGGACAACTCAAGCGTCTGGTCGGCCCTAACCAGAGACCGGAGCTGCAAACCGGACTCCGGGATCCCAGCGGACATCGCATCAGCTCCTGCGCTCGCCTGCGGCTATCACCGCAGGTATACCGGACCGGCCCCGAGCGAGTCCGCCAGCCGTTCGAAGTCGCTCAGGGTGTTGTAGAGCTGGGCCGACAGCCGCAGCCAGCGCCAGCCGCCGTGGTAGGTGACCGGCACGACGACCCGCAGGTCGAGCAGCCGGCGCTCCAGCGCCCTGGCGTCGCTCTCGGAGAGCGGCCGGGGAAGCGGGACGAGCCGCATGGCCGCCGCGAGTCCGTCGGCGGGCGGCGGACTCGTGCCGATGCGGTCGGCCACCAGCTCGGCGCCCTGGCGAGCGAGCTCGTTGTTGTGCTCCCGCACCGCCGTCCAGCCGGGGCGGTCGAAGAAGTCAAGTGCCGCCGGAACCGCTAGCAGAGCCGTGGGATCGCGGGTACCGGTCCAGTCGAACGCCGGCCAGAACCCGTCGGCCACGCCGTGCGAGGTGACCAGCGGGCGCAGCGTGTCCCGCCACCGGGGCGCCACCCAGAGAGCAGCCGAGGCCTTGGGCGCGCAGACCCATTTGTGCATGTTCCCAGTCCAGAAGTCCGCGCCGAGCCGGCCGAGGTCGACCGGTAGCATCCCGGCCGCGTGCGCGCCATCGATCAGCACCGGCACGCCGTGGCGCCGGCACTCGGCCACGATCTCCTCGACCGGGAACACCAGCCCGCTGCACGAGGCGACGTGGTCGACAACCAGCAGCCGGGTGCGTTCGGTCAGCCGGGACAGCACCGCCTCGGCCACCTCCGCCCGGCCGGGCGCGGGCAGCGCCACCTCAGCGACTTCGAGCCGGGCACCTGATGCCTCGACGGACCGGCGGAGCTGAGCCAGCACTGCCGGATAGCAGTGGTCGGTCGTGACTACCTCGTCGCCTGGCCCGAGCCTGGCCTGAGCGATGACCGTCTGCGTCCCGGTCGTCGCGTTGTCGACGAAGACCAGGCCAGCAGGGTCAGCGCGGAGGAAAGCGGCGACCTCGGCGCGCACCCCGTCGAGCAGCTCAGGGAGCCGGTGCGCCAGGAAGCCCACCGGATTGCGCTCCATCGCGGTCCGCAGCCGCTGTTGCTCCGCCAGGACCGGGACGGGCGTGGCGCCGAACGACCCGTGATTGAGGTAGGCGAGAGCCGGATCCATCGCCCAAGCGGACGCGTCAGGAAGTGCGGTTGCTGCAGCCATGCCAGACCGCATATTAACAGGCGGGCAACTCCGGTATTTCCGCGCAAACGCCTCAGGCGGACCGAGTACTCCTGGACTCTGGCCGCACGGGCCCGCGTTCCGCGGTCAGCGGGCCGGATCCGGGCCGGGTTCCGCGGCATCCAGTGATGCCGCAGTGCGGAATGCTTCGGCGATCCGCCCGTGGCGCCGCTCGACCATGCCATACCAGTCGGGGTGGGTCAGGGC
>JASHOL010000102.1 GCA_030041135.1 Streptosporangiaceae bacterium
GCGCAGGCTCGGCGGCGCGCAGGCTCGGCGGCTCGGCGGCGCGCCGGCAGGCGCCGGCCATCTACAGCTCGGCGTCGCGCTTCCGTTGCGATTTTCCGCCGGGCATCCCCGGCTGACGCTCCCGCTGGCCGCCTTTAACGGTGCAGCTGGCACACGGTCGCCCGCCAAGGAGGACTCCGTGGTGAGCGCACGGAAGATATATAATATTATAACGGATTTCAGATGATCTCAGTGTGACCTGAAGACCACATTTCACCGACTCGGTCCCGTGTTTACGCCCATATGTCCCGATCTCTCGGGACCGAGTCGGTGAAATGTCCGCGCCGGCCGGATCTCGGCGCGCGCTGACCGCAGCGTCGCTGCCCGACTTAGGCGGGTTGAGGCGGATCGTGCTGCGGCCGACGGGATTTCGGCTATGCCGGTCGCCGCGGTCGCGATGGGTGGAAGGCGTCACGGGGATGAAGGACTACGTCGCGGACACATCGGGCCCGTCTGCCTGCGGCCGACTGCGATCTCATCCTCGCGGCGGGGCCGGTTTGATCCGTGGGCCCGCGTGAGATCATGAAGTAGTCGATACGGGCGCCCCCCACGTCCATTGTCAGAAGTCCTCGACAGTGCAATGGAGGCACCGATGACCAACGACCCTCGTGACCCGCTGGAGGGTCAGCAACCAGACATGCCGGAGCGAAACTACGGCAGAGACTCCGGACAGGGCACGGGCCCAGGGCAGGGACAGGGACCGGGACAGACCGCGGGCCCGGGACAGGGCGCGGGCCCAGGGCAGGGCGCGGGCTCGGGCCGGCCGCCGGGCCGGGGCTCGACACCGGCCGCTGGCGCGTCGTCGTCCGGGGCCCGTCCAGGCCCTTCAGGCTCGGCCTCGGAGGAGCGGGCGTATGAAGGCCCGCAGCAAACCACCCGCGGGGCATCAACAACTCGGACATATCAGACGCACCAAGCGTCCCGTCAAGCCGGGCCAACACGGACATACGACGCACCACGTAAGTCCAGAAGCAACAAGCTCATCGCGCTGCTCGGCATAATCGGCCTGGTGGCGCTCGCAGGGACGATCGCCGGCCTGGCCGCCAGCTTCAACCGCAGCACGCCGACAGTTCCCACTACGGCTACCAGAGGGCACCTGGTCGCATCGGTGAGCGGCACGGGACTCAGGTATTCGGGCCCGTTCAAGGTCACGCGCAGCCCGGTCACCACGACGTACTCCTACCGGTGCGCCACGGGCACGCACCCGTTCATCGCGGCAATGGCCGTGTCCCGCACCGACATCACGCCGATCACGAACACCAGAGGTACCGGCGCCACGCACACCACCGCCGTTTACCCGAGGAGCCTGGGCAGCTTCTACCGAGTGGCAGCCAGTTCGCCCTGTCCATACCATGTGAGCGTCTTCGAGAGGTAAGCGAGCCAGGGCTCGGCGACGGGCGTTTCACCGTCCGCCGCCGAGCTTTTGGCCGTCGCGCGTAGGCATTGACCCACTATCCTCGGGTTAGTGATAGAGCAACCCGTTCGCTACCAGTCATCGGACGAAGACAGCGGCCGATGGACGGGCTTCCCATTCCGTCCCGGCGACATCGTCATCAGCACTCGTTCCAAGACCGGCACGACGTGGGTCCAGATGATCTGCGCGTTGCTGATATTCCAGACCTCCGAACTCCCTGCCCCGCTCGGCGAGCTCTCGCCATGGCTCGATCACCTGGTCGCACCGCGTGACGAGGTCGTGGCTAAGCTCGAGGCCCAGCAGCACCGGCGGTTCATTAAGACGCACACGCCGCTCGACGGGATCCCGGTGGACGCCCGCGCCACCTACATCGTCACGGCCCGGCACCCGCTGGACATGTATGTCTCGCTCTACCACCAGGGCGACAACATCGACCGGGCCAGGGTCCGGCAGCTAACCGGGCAGCCCGAGCCCGATCCGGTCGCGCCGCCTCAGCCACGCCGGCCGCTGCGCGAGGCCATGCTGCGGTGGATCGACCGCGACAGCGACTCGCGCGAGGACATGGATGGGCTGCCGGGTGTCGTCTGGCACGTGTCGGATGCCTGGGCCAGGCGCGACCAGCCGAACGTGCTGCTGATCCACTATGACGAGCTGTCGTCTGACCTGGATGGCCAGATGCGCAGGCTCGCCGCGCGGCTGGGCGTAGCGGTGCCGGAGCAAACCTGGCCTGCGCTGGTCCGGGCGGCCATGTTCGACAGCATGCGGGCGCGCTCCGGCCAGCTCGTCCCGTCTCCCGGCATACTCAAGAGCGACGCTGCTTTCTTTCGCCGCGGGACCTCGGGCGCGGGCCTGGAAGCCCTAACGCCCGGCGAAATTGAGCACTATTACCGGCGGGTAGGCCAGCTGGCTCAGGCTCAGCCCGACATGCTGGCCTGGCTGCACTCGCCGATGGAATATCCGCAGCCCGGTCGCGCCTGGTGAGCGACCTGGCCGAGGGCTAACTTAGGGCGCTGGTCCCGCCTGGCCTCGACGCAGACCGTTCCGCCCGAGCGCGCGGCCACCTCGATCGCACTGGCCACCAGTGCCACCGGCAGCGCGATGACGCCGGCGACCAGGGCGTAGAGGCGCATGGGCAGGCGCTGATGAACGCTCTGCGCCTCGGAGCGACGGATGGCATCGTAGAGGTCGGGGTGACCGGGGAGCAGGCCGACCAGGCCGTGCACCCAGCCGAAGGCAACCTGGCCGCCGCGAAAGTAGCTCACGCTCTCGACCTGCAGCCCGGCTTCCTGGATCTTCGACACCAGCGCGGCAGGGCTGATGTGGGTGAGATGGCGCGGGAGGTCGAGCGCGAACCAGCGGTCACCGAAGGCACGCGCTTGCATGCTGGTCGCGTTCGGAACGGCGACGATCAGCTTCCCGCCAGGGGCCACCAACCTGGCGGCGTGGCTGAGTGCCCGAGCGGGACGGCGGACGTGCTCGAGTGAGTGCCGGAAGATGACCGCTGACCACGAACCGTTGACCTCCTCGACCTCGGCCTGGCGGATGTGCGGTCCAGATCCGTACGGTTCCAGGCCGACCGCCTCCCGGCCGTGCCGGACAAACGCCTCGACCAGGTTCCCGTCACCGGCGCCAACGTCGAGTACCGGTCCCGGCGGCAGGAGCCGATGCAGGCGACTGGCGAGGATAGCGCGCAAGCGGCGTAGCACCCTGTCCCCGAGGCAGGAGAACCGTCCGGACTTGGGGCGGTACCAGCCGCCGTAGGCCTCGGCCAGTTGGGCGTCGCTTGGCCACGGATTCGTCGTCGCGACCCCGCATTGCGAACACTTGACCCGACCGTGCAGGTACTGGTCGCCGCCGTCAAAGGCATGTTCACACCAGGCGCACTGGATGGCCGGCGGAGCTGATGATCGCGAGTACGCTAGCGCCTTGTTGCCTTCCCCAGGATCACCGTTGCCGTTTTGGTTTTCCCCCGAGTGGGCTGCCGGTGACTTAGTCGTGCTCGACAATCGCTATCCCCCCAAGCGATTACAGCCATGCCAATTCGGCCGAGAGCTGGCGCCCCCAGGCTGCGGGCATCACCGCCGGTCCGCGGCGGTCACGATCAAGCGTCATACCCGGTGACCAGATGCCGACGCCACCCTGACGCCGGCAGCGAAGACAGCTGATGAGCGGCAACTTTATCATATTTAATCTGTATTTAGCCGGCTGCCGCCGCGGACCCGCAGATCAGCGCGCCAGGCGAGATGGCGGGCTACGGCACCAGGTCACGTGGGCCCGCCACATGAGGGGTCAGTGGACCTTCGCTAAGAGGCCGGTCCAGCCGACGAGACCTGGCCGGTGCCGGGGGTAAATACCGTACTGGCAGCATGCCGGGAGCGGTGAGGCAACGGATCGCGGGTAAACTCGCGATGCCCGCGAGGCTGCACGGCGAGCTGATCTTGCGCCGTGTGGGCGGCGGGAAACCCGTCAGCTCCACTTGTACCAGAAAGCTAAGCTCGGCCTGACGCCCGCTTCGGGGTGATTCGGGCCGAAGTCCCAGTAGGGTCCATGTATGCAAGCGGATGAAGTGTATTCGGGTCGTCCCGAAACGCCCGGTGCACAACTGACTCCGCCGCCGCCGCGGCGGGACGCGCCGCAAGCCGGGCCGCAGGACCCGGAAGTGCGTTCCGCAGGCCGGGCCTGGTGGTCGGCGGCGGCTTGGA
>JASHOL010000103.1 GCA_030041135.1 Streptosporangiaceae bacterium
TAGCCGGTGATGGTGACCCCGTTGAAGGTCACGGTGTTGTTGCCCGTGGTGATGTCGTGGAACGCCTTGTGGTAGAGCGGGCCTCGGGCAATCCGGTAGATGGCCGGGTTGACGAAGCCGAGCGGGTGGCCGGCTTCCTGGTCGGCCAGGGCGATCAGCCCGGCCCAGAACGGGCCGCTGCAGCTGGTGCCGGCCAACGACACGAGCGCGTAGCCGCCGTCGGCCACGGTGAACAGGAACGCCATGTTCGTGTCGAGCGAGGCGTCCCCGGCGACGTCCGGCACGCCCCGCATGGCGCCGATGCCGGGCACGCCGTCCTGGTAGGCGGGCCTGGGGAACAGATGGCTGAACCCGCCGGCCGACGCGGAGGATCCGCCGACTCCGCCGATTTTCAGTTGCGGATCGTTCCACGCGGTCTCGCTGATGTAGGCCCCGGTTGCCCGGTTCGCGGTCAGCGTGGTGCCGCCGACCGAGAGGACCAGCGGGTCGGAGGCGGGCAGGCTGACCTCCCTGACCGGCGCGGACGAGCCGCGCCGCGTCGCGATCGCGCCGCCGTCGCCCGAGCCGGCCACGACGGTGGCGTGCCGGGCGGCGGCGTACTCCAGGGCGGAGTTGATGACCGCCGCCCCGGCACGGGTGAAGAGGTTCTCGCCGAACTCGCGGGTGAGCACGATCACGTCTCCGTCGCCGGCGGCGGTCCGCACGGCCCTGCTGAACATGGCCGCGAATTCGGCCTTCGTGGGCACGTCGATCATGAGCTCGCGGATCGTCGCATCCGGAGCGACCGCGTGCACAATCTCGGTGTCAGCGACCTCCTCTGCGCCAGCCAGCCACGGCGAGGAAGAGTGGGCCAGGCTGTTGATGACCTGGATCCGCGCCGGGGGCAGCCCGAACCGGCTGTCGAAGTCCGCCAGGTCCTGGCGGATGTCGGTGACCGCCGGCGGCGATGCGGGTGCGGCAGCCGTGTACTCCACCAGCACCACGGTCTGGCCGCGGCCGTCGATCCCGTCATCCAGCAGCGGCTGGATCCCGTAAGCCACCCGGAATTGATGCGGCGCATAACACCGCGACGCGGTCAGGCAGTCAGGCGGGCCAGACGAGCCAGTCGACGATGGCGAGCTGCAGCCGCCGGCCGCCAGCAGCATTCCCGCCGCGGCCAGGCCCGCCGCGGCCCGCAGCCGCCGCGCGGGGCGAGGAAGGTCGGCGCTCATCCCGCCGCGTGCCTTCCGGTCCGGCGCTGTCTCGCCCGCACCACCCAAGCGGCGCGGCGCAGGTTCCTCAGCCCTCCGGCGACAGCAGTGAGGCCTCGGCGGCCGCTCCAGCGCCAGCGCGCGCCGCCCGCCTTCGGTCAGGCGGTAATACCGGCGTAGCCGGCCGTCACGGGCTTCCTCCCGGTCGGGCTCGATCAGCCCAGCGGCGGCGAGGCGGTCCAGCACCCCGTACACGCTGCCGATCTTCAGCCTCACCCGGCGATGCGACAGCTCGGCAACTTCGCGCACGAGGCCGTAACCGTGCTGCGGCCCGTCGGCCAGCACGATGAGCACAAGGAGGGCGCGCTCGGTCATGGGTGCGTGAGACACACCACGAATATATTGGAAAACAAGATATAAGTCTAGGCAGTGCAAGCCTGACCGGACGGAGAGCGCGCGACCGGATGCCAGCGCCGCGATCGCGGTAGACATGAGGCCAAGATTTACCGATGAGCCGTCAACCGACCACCGCGGCCCATTGACCTTGGACGCGGCAGGGGCAGCGCAAAGTGTGCAACTTAACATAATGCAGATTATCGGCGTTTACGCCAAACCGCGTGAGGCCTGCCGGAACGGCTACGACGTGTTCCCGACCATTGCCGCCTGGATCGCGGAGCCGGGACGCGCCTTAGCAGGACGACGAGGCATCCGGATGTACGGCGTCCCGGCCGGGGTGCAGGGTGACCGAAAGCTCCGGCGGCGAACCCCGATATGCCTCAATCTCGACGAGGGCCAACTGCCCCGTGCAGCCCTGGCTGAGGGACGAGGAGGGGCGGTCGGCGGTGAGCACGTTCGGATTGCCGTGACGGCAGAAGCTCGGGTCGGCCGGGTCCGGGTCGTACCAGGCACCGGTGGACAGCTGGGCGACCCCAGGCCGCACCACTTCGTCGACCGCCAGGCCGGCCAGGCAGGCCCCCCGGTCGTTGAAGATCCGCACAAGGTCTCCGTCGCTCAGTCCGCGGGCCGAAGCGTCGGCCGGATTCATCCGCACCGGCTCGCGTCCGGCGATCTTGATCGACTGGCTGTACTCGCCGACATCCAGCTGGCTGTGCAGCCGTGCCTTCGGCTGGTTGGCGACCAGCTGCAGGCCGAAGCGCCGGGCGGCGGGCGAGCCGAGCCACTCATCCGGTTCGCGCCAGACCGGGTGGCCCGGGCAGTCTGGGTACTGGTAGCTGTCGATGGTCGCGGAGAAGATCTCGATCTTCCCGGTCGGCGTGGTGAGCGGATGCCGGTCCGGGTCGGCGCGGAAGTCGGCGAACGCTACCTGCGGCTCGCTGGCCACCGGCAGCTCCAGGCCCTCGCCGGCCCAGAATTCGTCGAAACCGGGGACCTGCCAGCCCCGCCGCTCGGCAAGCGTGTCCCGCCAGTCTTCATAGAGGTGGCGCAGCCAGTCCATCGCGGTGCGGCCTTCGGCGAAGTCCTTGCCCACGCCGAGCCGATCCGCTAGCTCAGCGAAGCTGGCGTAGTCGTCCCGAGCTTCACCGTGCGGCCTGGTCAGCGCTGGCATCGGGAAGAACATCCGGTCGTTTTGCCCGGAGCCGAAGTCGTCACGCTCGATGGACATGGTGGTCGGCAGCACGATGTCAGCGTGCCGGGCGGTCGCCGTCCAGAACGGGTCATGGACCACCACCGTCTCCGGGCGGGTGAACGCGTCGCGCAGCCGGGCCAGATCCTGGTGGTGATGGAACGGGTTGCCGCCGCACCAGTAGACGAGGCGGATGTCGGGGTAGGTGAGCCGCTGGCCGTTATAGTCGTAGCCCGCGCCGGGATTGAGCAGCATGTCGGCGATCCGCGCCACCGGGATATACGCGGAGACCGCGTTCCGGCCCTGCGGCAGGTGCGGTACTGGCACCTGGGGCGCCGGCTCGCCGACCGCGGCCACGGAGCCGTAGCCGTGGCCGAAACCGCCGCCCGGCAATCCGATCTGGCCGAGCATGGCGGCGAGCACCACGCCGAGCCACAGCGGCTGCTCCCCGTGACGGGCGCGCTGCAGCGACCAGCTGACGGTCACCAGGGTGCGGGCCGCGGCCATCTCGTGCGCGAGTTCCCTGATGCGCGCCGCTGGCACACCAGTGATCGCTTCGGCCCACGCGGGGTCCTTCACCACGCCGTCTGCCTCGCCGCGAAGGTAGCTGGCGAACCGCGGGAAACCGACGGTGTAACGATCCAGGAAGCCGGTGTCGGCCAGGCCATCGGCATCGAGCACCTGGGCAAGCGAGAGCATCATCGCAGCGTCGGTACCTGGGCGCGGTGCGATCCATTCCGCCTGCGCCCCGTCGGGCGTGTCGTCACGCAGCGGGCTCACTGAGACGAACCGGCAGCCCCGGGTCTGGGCGGCACTCATCCAGCCGTGGGCGTTGTGCCGCGACACCCCGCCCGGCGACACCGCCGCATTCTTCGGTGACAACCCGCCGAATGCGACGACGAGCTCACAGTGGTCTGCGATCACGGACTTGGCGGTCGCATGGGTCTGGAGCATGTTGATGTCAGCGATCACGTAGGGCAACAGCACCGTGGAGGTGCCGAGACTGTAGCTGTTCACATGCCGCACATAGCCGCCGAGGCAGTTCAGGAACCTGTGCACCTGGCTTTGCGCGTGGTGGAACCGGCCCGCGCTGGCCCAGCCATACGAGCCGCCATACACCGCTTGCGCTCCGTGATCCCGGTAGACCCGGTGCAACTCCCCGGCCAGCAGGTCCAGCGCGACGTCCCACGGCACTGGGACGAAGGGTTCGTCGCCGCGGGCGGGCGCACCCGGTCCGTGATCCAGCCAGCCCTTGCGAACGTGCGGCCGGGTGATGCGGGTCGGGTGATGCTGCGCCGAGGCGACGTTGCCGATCAGCGGCATCGGCTCCGGGTCACCGCGCCACGGGCGCACGTCAGTCAGCCGCTCGCCATCGCTGGCCGCTTCGAATGTGCCCCAGTGCGTCAGATGGACAGCCACTCACCAATCGTAACTATTCAGGCCGACGGCCGCCGCCTCAGGCCGACCGCCGCCGCCTCAGGCCGACCGCCGCCGCCTTAGGCCGGCTCCGCGGCCCCACCGCGAGGCCAATGTCAGGACGGGTCGCCGGGCCGAGCCGCGCCAAGCGCCGGGGCGTCACCGCCCGGTATCCCGCGCTGACCAGCTATCAGTCAGCCGAGGGAACGGTCGAGGTTGAACGCGGCGCTGATCAGCGCGAGGTGAGTCAGGGCCTGGGGGAAGTTCCCTTGCTGCTCCCCGGTCCGGCTGATCTGCTCGGCATACAAGCCGAGGTGGTTAGCGTAGGTGAGCGTCTTCTCGAACGCCAGCCGCGCCTCCTCCAGGCGCCCGGCGCGGGTGAGCGCCTCGACGTACCAGAACGAGCACACCGAAAAAGTGCCTTCTTCGCCGCGCAAACTATCCGGGCTGGCCTGCGGGTCGTACCGGTAGACCAGGGAATCGGACACGAGTCTCGCGATCAGAGCGTCGAGAGTGGACAGCCACTTCTGGTCGGTGGGCGAGATGAACTTGACCAGCGGCATCAGCAAGACGGCGGCGTCGAGGACATCTGCGCCCTCGTACTGGGCGAAGGCCTTCAGCCGTGCCGACCAACCGCGGTCCATGATCCGTCGGTAGATCGCATCGCGGGTTTCCCGCCAGTGCTCGAGGTCAGCGGGCAGGCCGCGCCGGATGGCCAGCCGGATTGCCCTTTCCATCGCGACCCAGCACATCAACTGCGAGTACAAGAACTTCTTGGGGCCGCCGCGGGTCTCCCAGATTCCCTCGTCGGGCTGGTCCCAGTGATCGCAGAGCCAGTCGGCACGGGTAATGATCGCGTCCCACTGGGCGCTGGAGATGGGCTGGTACCGGTCGTCGTAGAGGTAAACGCGGACAGCCAGGTCCGCCAGAAGCTGATCGTGGCTTCTCCCAGTTCCCTTACCTCCTCGACCGAGCACGAGCGCGGCACGGCATCGCCGCTCACCTCGTCCAGCGCGAACACCGCCGACTGTCCCTCGGACAGACCGAACTGGGCGGTGACATCGCGGTCATCCCGCTCGACCGGCACCGTCGCGGTCAGGCCCACAGTGAGGCTGGTCCCCCTGAAGACCGCGCCGGCCTGCGTATCGGTGATGGTGTGCGTGTCCGTCCCGTGATCAAATCGGGGCGCGATCCGCGCCCGCATGGGCATCCTCCCCCGCGCGCACAGGACCCGGCGGATCACCCGGTGCCTTTGCTGGTCATCCGCGGCGGGGATCGGCATGAAGTCCTGGACTTCGCCCACGCCGCCGTCAGTTGAGAACCGGGTGATCAGCACGTTGGTATCGGGGAGGTAGAACTGGCTGCTTTCCGCCGGCACTGCCGGGGCGAGCTGGAAGTACCCGCCCCGGTCTTTGTCTAGGAGTGAGCCGAAAATACTAGGAGAGTCGAAAGACGGGCAGCAGTGCCAGTCGATGGTGCCGTTCGTTCCTACCAGCGCCACGCAGTGCAGGTCGCCAATCAGCCCGTGTTCGGAAACCGGCAGATAACCAGACTGCCCTGCCCTGCCCGGCCAGGGCCGGCCTCTGGGAACTGGCCATCGCCCGGTGACGGCTCTCGATGGGCCACTTGCCTTCTCCTTACGTCCTGCGGCCCTGAAGGCCGGAGGGAAGTAGCTAGCCCATACAACTACATGCGTCCTCCAGCGGCCTGCAGCGCTGCCGACGTCGGCGCATCACCTGCGGTAGCTCCCGCGCCGGAACTCGTCGGTAAGTGATGGATGCGATGGATGCCAGCCCAGCTGGGTTCGGGCCTTAGCCGCGTCGCTGCCCTGATCAAGCAGCAGTACCTCGGCGAACGAGTCGCCCAAGCGTGCCCTCGCCTCCTCGCCCGAACCGGGGACGGCTCCAGGAGCGCCGACGGCCACCGCGGCCGCCTCGGTTAGCTCGGCTACGGTCGGGTCCAGCCCGTTGCCGACGACAAAGCGGCCGCGCGCGGAGTCGTCTTCCAGTACGCGCCGGAACAAATCCGCCAGGTCCGCAACGTGCACCGTCGACCAGTGCTGTTGTCCTGTGCCCAGCATGATCAGCCTGCCGGCTTCGTCCCTGGGTGAGCCGAGCAGCAGCCCGGGAATGCCGCCCCCGCCGTCGCCGTAGGCCGTACTGGCGACAATCACAACTCCGCGCATCCCTGTTGCGCCAAGCACCCGACGTTCGATCGGCTCCTTCCATGCCACCATCGCAGGCGCGTGGATCGGCGAGTCTTCTGTGATGGCGGTGTTGTTCCCGTAGATCCATTCGCCGCTGATGTGCAGGTAAGGCTTGCCCGTACCGGCGAACGCCGCAGTGACCGCGTCGACCACTGCCGAGTCCAGGTCCGCGCTGGTGGCGTTACCGGGACTGGCGGTGTGGACGGCCCCGTCGGCGTCAGCCAGCAGGCTCGTGGCTGCCGGCCGGTCGTACAGGTCGATCACGACCGGTGCGGCGCCGTGAGCCTTGGCGACGTCCGCTTGGGAGTCATCGCGGAGGATCGCGATGACCTCGTGGCCGTGCTCGTGCAGTTCGGTCAGAATGTGCGACCCGACGAATCCTGTCGCGCCGGTGAGTGCCACTTTCATGCTGGGAGCCTCCTCCTTTTGGTCCTTGGAACGCGGGTCCTGTCCTGGGTTTGCTGGCAGGCAAGCTGCGAGCTCGTCACCGGATCGGTGTGAACTCGAGGGGGCATTTGAGGACACGGCGATGGCCCGCTCCCGGTGACGCGACCGAGAGAGGGCTTAATGAGGGTGAGGCAGGCGATGGCCCGCTCCCGGCGATAACGCCCGGTCCCGGCGGTCGATGCCGCTGTGCCGCCGACGACGAGGTCGAGCACATCTCTCATGACACTCGTTCCCCGGATGTGACACGCGCCCGCCGTCGGACATGTCCGCTAGCCAACTATGACGTGCGACCTAGAAAGCAAACTATGATGTGCGGCAGACTTAGTCAACAGATACCCTCGACTCGTGCCGCGCCGCACCGACAGTCGCTCCAAGATGATCCACGCCGCCGCCGAGCTCTTCCGGCAGCGCGGATACCACGCGACCGCGTTCTCGGATGTCATACAGGCCAGCGGGGCGCCGCGGGGATCGACCTACTTCCACTTCCCCGGCGGCAAGCAGGAGCTGGCCCGCGAAACCGTTGCCATGGCCGGCGACGAGATCGAGCAGATGGTCGCGACCGCCGCGGACCGGGCTGACGGCCCCGCATCGCTGGTGCTAGCGCTGGGCGACATGGTGGCCAAGCGCCTCGAAGGCTCGGGCTACCGCAGCGGGTGCGCTATCGCGACGATGGTCCTTGAGCTAGCGCCCTATGACGACGATCTGAGCAGCGAGTTCGAAGAGGTTTTCAATCGCTGGAGTGCCGCGCTGGAGTGCCGATTCGAACAGTGGGGCATGACGGCCGGCCGTGCCGCCACGGCAGCCAATCTCGTCATTTCCGCCTTCGAGGGTGCGCTGGTCCTGAGCCGGGCGGCCCGCAGAATCGAGCCCTTCATGGCGATGGTTCAGGCTGTCGGCGAGTTCATCGACCACGAACCGCGTGGCCCTGGTCCCAGCGGCAGCAGCCAGCAGTCCAAGCAGGCGGGCAGTAAGTCCGGATCCGGGTGAGCAGCATGCTGGACCAACTGACCGCGCACCCGGAACGACCGCAAGCCACCCGCCGGCATAGGGAGCAGTGAGAGGCGCGAGAATGCCAGATCATGAGCGTGCAGTACGAAGTGGTGCTGGCGTGCTTCCTGCGAGACGAAGCGCCGGCCGACATACTAGACGCGCTGCGATGGCATCTCGGGCTGCTGGCCAGCCGACCGCCGAGCGTCAGCGCGGCCGATCACCCCGACCGGCTCCTCTGTCCGGACCCGGCTAGCACCCTGCCCGGCGGCGACATCGCTTCCTTGCAGCGCCAACGGCACACGCTGGCCGACGGCGGCCAGGCACAGGCCTGGGGCCTGTACTCCAGGACCGTCTGGCCGGACGACGCACTGGCCGGCCTCGCGACGGTGCTCGAACTGGTGGCGGGCAACATTGACGAACCGGGATATGGCGGCTATTACCGCGATGTGCGGAGTATGGACGCCACGGCGTTCGAGTTCGGCACGCCGCAGCCCGTTCCGCCAGCGCCGGAAATATTCGGCTAGCCTCCGAAATGCCCGGCTAGCGCAGAAATGCTCAGGCCCGGCTAGTGCCGGAAAGGCTGTGCAGCCGGTACGTCCTCGCGGTGACCGGGCTCGCCAGCGGACTGCAACTGCCGCTCCCAGGCCGCAAAGTCGTCCTCGATAAGTCCGGCCGGCGGATCGTCTCCGTGCAGCTCCCGGCCGCCGGGAGACGGCAGGTCCTGGCCAGGCGGCCGCTTGGTCCCTCCACCCCCTCCGCCGCCGTTACCACCGGATTTCTTCCCCTGCCAGCCGAGGACGCCGAATATCACCAGGACAAGCAGCACGAGGACGTACGTCCCGACAACAATCAGCATGTTGTCCGGGCCATATGGGCTCCACCCAAGGCCGAGCTTCGCGTGCGGCCCAAGAGCAAGCGCGGGAAGTGCGTGGTCAACTCCTGGCGGCATAAGAACCTCCCTGCCACGACTTCATCAGCAGGCTAAACGACCCTCACCAGCAGGCTAAACGACGCGCGCCGGCCGGGCTGGACGGGGGGGCGGATTCGGGGCGGCCGGGGCTCCTGCGACCGCCGCGCTCGGGTATACGGCCAGCGGTGATAGCTATTTACCGGCGCCGACTCAGGACCGGATGTCGTCGAGCGCGCGCACAATTCCGCTCGACACGCTGGCGCTGACATGCAGGACAGCCCTGCATCAGGCCGGCGCCATAAGCCACCGAACCCGGTCACCCGCTCCCTGGCTGGCTTCGTTCGGCCGGCTACCGGCACACTCGTTCGTGGCGTGCGGCCGAGACGCGCGCCGGCGCGAAACCCGGGAGGCCTGGTGAGACCTCGTGTTCGATAATGCGGAGCAGATGACCCCGGTGCGTGAGCTGGATTGAGCGACCGAGACATCGCGATTTCCAGCCTCAACGTGCACGGCGGGGTCGGCACCGCCGGTCAGCCGTTCGACGTCGAGGCGGCAATCAGGAGCATGGACGCCGACGTCATGGCACTGCAGGAGACCTGGTACCCGGAGTCCGGGCCCGATCCCGTCTCCGCGGCCGCAACTGCGCTCGGCGCGCAGCTGTTCCGCCTGCCGCTGAGAGCAGTCGCCGGCCTGCGCACGCTCGGTATTCCGGCTGATTCCGGACCCGGGCACTCAGGACTTGCTGTCCTGTGCCGGCATCACGTCACCAGCTACGAGCTGGCCGACCTGGGACAGGTGCGCGGCGATCCGGTCCGGCGGCGCGCGCAGATCCTTACCGTAGAGCTGCCTGACCGGTCTGCAGTCAGGATTGTCGCCACCCACCTGACGCACCGGCTGATGAGTCCGCTTCAGCTCGCCCGGCTGATCCGCCACCTCGACGGCATCCCGCTGCCTACGGTAATCGCCGGTGACCTCAACATGCCTGCGCTGCTCGCGAGCCGGGCGCCTCGCTACACGATGGCAGTTCGGGGCCGGACCTGGCCAGCCGAGCTGCCGGTCACGCAACTCGACCACATACTTGCGGGCCCGGGGATGGAACCAGTGGCCGGAAGCGTGCTGCCGCCGGTCGGCTCGGACCACCTCCCAGTTCGCGCCTGGCTGCGGCTAACGCCAGGCATCGCACTTCCTAACTGCTGACACCGAGCCCTCCGACCACGGTGAGCTCCTGGCGGGTGAACTCGCCCGTGAGCATCGGCATGGCCTTGGCGATGGCAGCTCGGGTCTCGGGCAGGTGCAGCGACGCCTCGTGCCGCTCCGCCGACTCCCAGATCTCCGTGACCCAGATCATGTCGGCGTCGGCTGGGGCGGTGCAGACCGCATACAGCTGACAGCCGGCCGCGCGAAGCCCGTCAGCCGCCGAGAGCAGGAGGTTGATGATGTCGTCCCGGCAGCCTTCCCTCGCGCGCATGGAGCCGATGTAGCCGTAGGGCATCAGCCAAGTCCCTTCTGAGCGGACAGAACTACAACTCTGTCATTCCCCCGTCGCGCTTCGATGGTGCCTCTCAGGCAACTTCGGCCATGGCCTGAGCGAACTGAGCCTGGTACAGCCGCGCGTAGGCACCGTTGGCTGCCAGCAGCTCGGTGTGTGTACCCTGCTCGACGATGTGGCCGTCTTCCATGACCAGGATGAGGTCGGCGTCGCGGATCGTGGACAGCCGGTGCGCTATCACGAAGCTAGTCCGGCCCTGGCGCAGCGAGGCCATCGCCCGCTGGATCAGCACCTCGGTCCTGGTGTCGACCGAGCTTGTCGCCTCGTCCAGGATCAGCACGGCCGGCCGCGCCAGGAACGCGCGGGCAATCGTGATCAGCTGCCGCTCCCCCATGCTCACGTTCGTGCCGTCGTCGTCCAGCACCGTGCTGTAGCCGTCGGGCAGGTGGCGGACGAAGCGGTCCACGTAGGTGGCCTTAGCCGCCTCCACCACCTGTTGGTGACTGGCGCCGACGGCGCCGTAGGCGATGTTCTCCTCGATGGTCCCGCCGAACAGCCAGGTGTCCTGCAACACCATGCCGGTGAGCGCGCGCAGGTCCTCCCTGCGCATGGACGCGATGTCGACCCCGTCGAGCATGATCCGGCCGGAGTCGAGCTCGTAGAACCGCATGAGCAGGTTGACCAGCGTGGTTTTCCCGGCTCCCGTCGGCCCGACGATGGCGACGGTCTGGCCCGGCTCGACGCTCAGCGACACGTGCTCGATCAGTGGCCGGTCGGGCGCATAGCGGAACGAGACGTCGTCGAATTCGACCCGGCCCACGACCGCGGCCGGCTGTATAGCATCCGCGGAGTCGGGCGCCTGCTCGTTCGCGTCAAGCAGCGCGAACACTCGCTCCGCCGACGCGACCGAAGACTGCAGCAGGTTGGCCATGCTCGCGACCTGAGTCAGGGGCTGGCTGAACTGGCGCGAGTACTGGATGAACGCCGTGACGGCACCGAGAGTCAGCGCGCCGTCTGCGATCCGCAGGCCGCCGACGATCGCGACCAGGACGTAGTTCAGGTTCGAGAAGAACATCATGACCGGCTGGATGGTGCCGGATATGAACTGCGCACGGTAGCTGGCGTTAAAGAGCGCCTCGTTCTGCTCGGTAAAGGTCTCCATCGCCTTCTCCCGCTGGCCGAAGGCGGTCACCAGCGCATGTCCGGTGTACATCTCCTCGATCTGGCCATTGAGCCGGCCGGTGAACTTCCACTGGTTGATGAACTGGGGCTGGGCCCGCTTGGCGATCTTGCGCATCGCGAACGCCGAGGCCGGCACCGTCACCAGGGCGATCAGGGCCAGCTCCCACGAGATGATGAACATCAGCGTCAGTACGCCGACGATCGTCAGCAGCGAGGTGACGAGCTGGCTCAGCGTCTGCTGCAGCGACTGCTGCAGGTTGTCGATGTCGTTAGTGACCCGGCTGAGGATCTCCCCGCGCGGCTGCCGGTCGAAGTAGCTCAACGGCAGCCTGGCCAGCTTGGCCTGCACCTGCTCGCGCAGCTTGAACACTGCCCGCTGTACGAGCGTCGCAGTCAGCCGACCCTGGAACAGCGCGCATATGGAACTGCCCACGTTCAGTGCGAGCACCACGAGCAGGATCTGCGCCACGTGGTGGAAGTCCGTGCCGCGGTGCGAGACGAAGCCGTCGAAGACGACGTTGATGGCCTCGCCCAGCATTCGCGGGCCCAGCACGGCCAGCGTCACGCCGCTGGCGGCCAGCACCAGCGCCGCGGTTACCAGCGCGCGGTAGGGATTTAGGAGGCGAAGGAGGCGACGGCTCGAGCCCTTGAAGTCCAGCGCCCTCTCGGTGGGCATGCCGGACATGAAGCCCCCTGGTCCGCGGCCGCCGCCTATGCCGGCGGCGGGCCCGAGCCCGCGCTTAGGCGTGGCCCGCTCGCCGGTCTCGAGCCCCTGGCCAGGATCGCTCTCCTGCGCCGGCCCGCCCGCGTGTGCAGCACCACCGCGCCTGCGAGGCTCGCTCATGCTCTATCCCCCGCTCGCCTCATGCTCTATCCCCCGCTCGCCTCATGCCGCCTCCTGCTCTGTCAGCTGGGAGAGCACGATCTCCCTGTAGGTCTCGCTGGTATCCATCAGGTCGGCGTGCGTGCCGGTGGCGACGATCCGGCCCGCGTCCAGCACGACTATCTGATCGGCATTCCGGATCGTGCTCACCCGCTGCGCGACGACGATCACAGTGGCGCCGCTCACCTCGGATGCCAGCGCCGCCCGCAGCCGCGCGTCAGTGGCATAGTCGAGGGCCGAGAACGAGTCGTCAAACAGATAAACGTCGGGTCTGTGCACCAGTGCCCTGGCGATCGCGAGCCGCTGCCGCTGGCCGCCCGACACGTTCGTGCCGCCCTGCGCGATCGGCGAGTTGAGCCCGTCGGGCATCCGCTCCACGAAATCGCTGGCCTGGGCGATCTCGAGCGCCGCCCACAGGTCCTCATCGGAAGCGTCCTGATTGCCGTACCTCAGGTTGGTCGCAACCGTTCCGGAGAACAGGTACGGCTTCTGCGGGACCAGGCCGATGGCCTTCGACAGCACGTCCGGATCCAGGTCGCGCACGTCGACCCCGCCCACCAGCAGTGAGCCGTTGGTCACGTCGACCAGCCGCGGAATCAGGTTGACCAGCGTGGTCTTGCCCGCGCCGGTTCCGCCGATGATCGCGGTTGTCTGGCCGGGCCGGGCGGTGAGCGTAACGTCGCGCAGCACCGGCTGCTCGGCGCCTGGATAGCGGAACTCGACGCCGCGCAGGTCTACCTGGCCCGGCTGCGGGCCGGCTGGCAGCGGTGTCACCGGAGCGGCGAGGGCCGGCTCGGTGTCGATCACCTCCATGATGCGCTCCGAGCTGACCTCGGCCCGCGGCACGAGCATGAACATGAACGTGGCCATCATGACCGACGTCAGGATCTGGGCCAGGTAGGTGATGAACGCGGTCAGGGAGCCGATTTGCATGCTGCCGTCGGCAATCAGGTGGCCGCCAAACCACACCACCGCGGTCGTCGACAGGTTGAGCACCAGCATGACCGACGGGAACATCATCGCCATCAGCTTGCCCGCGCCGAGCGAGACGTCGAATAGCTGGCCACTGGCGTCGGCAAACCGCTGCGTCTCGTCCGGATCGCGGACGAACGCGCGGATCACGCGCACGCCCGTTATCTGCTCCCGCAGCACCCGGTTGATGTTGTCCAGCCGGTCCTGCATCTGGCGGAACAGCGGCCGCATCCGGGAGATGATCAGCGTCACGATGATGCCAAGCAACGGCACTGACACAACTAGGAGCGATGACAACTTCACGTCCTGGTTCAGCGCCAGGATGATGCCGCCGATGCACATGATCGGCGCGGACACCAGCAGGGTGAAGGTCATAATCGCGAGCATCTGCACCTGCTGGACGTCGTTGGTAGTCCTGGTGATGAGCGAGGGCGTCCCGAAGTGGTTCATCTCCCGGTCAGAGAAGTGCTGGACATGGCTGAAGATGCCGTGCCGCACGTCCCGGCCCAGCGCCATCGCGACCCTGGCCCCGAAGTACACGGCGCCCACGGAGCAGATGATCTGCGCCAGCGTGATCGCCAGCATCACGCCGCCGATCCGCATGATGTAGCCGGTGTTGTGGAAGATCACGCCCCTGTCGATGACGTCGGCGTTGAGCGTGGGCAGGTACAGCGTCGCCAGTGTCTGAGCTAGCTGCAGTAGCAGCACCAGGGTCAGCGGCCTTCTGTACGGCCGCAGGTATTCGCGCAGCAGTCGGATTAGCACCGGAGTTCTCTCAGGTTTCGGGGATTAAGGCCACCAGGGCGGGAACGAGGTGTGCTCCCGGTTAGCCGGAGTCCGGCGGCGGGTGCGCTCCGAACGTCAGCGACATGCCCTCGGCCAAGTCATCGAGACCGCGCCTGACGACCAGGGCCAGCGCGACCGGCGGGTCGGAGTACAGCCAGCTCTCCAGCGCAGCCTGCACGGCCGCCGTTACCGCGGCAGCCAGAATACGGGGGTACATGCTCGACCGGCCATTGAACCCGGACCGCACGGCGATCGCACCGGCCAGCGAGTGCTGCGTCATCGCCTGCACTTTCAGGAACTCGCCGCGCAGCGACGGCGTGCCCGTGACCAGCCGCACCCCGGCCATCCACTCCTTGTCGAGCGCGCGGTCGGCGCTGCCGTACTCCGACATCACCGCGTTCGTAATCGCGGTCCAGAGCTGCTCCCCGGCCGGCCGCTCAAGCAGCGCGTTACCGATCCGCACGGCGCGGTCGAAGGCCAGCGAGCAGATCGCCTCGTACTTGCTGCCGAAGTAGTTGTTGAAGGTCCGCGTCGACACTCCCACTGCGTCGGCGATGTCCTCCACCAGCACGTTGTCCAGGCCCCGGTCGATCGCCAGCCGCATGGCGGCGACGCCAAGTGCCTGGCGTGTGGCAATCTTCTTGCGTTCGCGCAGCCCGGCCGGATGCGGGCAGTCCGGGCCCCGCTCCCCCAGCCGCTCCAGCTCGTCCCGGCGCCACTGGGCCAGATGCTCGGTCCGCTCCCGCCATTGCGCCAGCCCGGCCGCCTCTGGATTCGTCGTCACACGGCCAGGATACCCAAACTTTCGTATCGCGCAACTTTGCGTAACGCGAAAAAATGACTTGACAACTCAGTCGCGCCCAGCCCGTCAGCAGTGACCTGCCCGGCACGCGGCCACGAGTTCCGGGACGAAGTAACGCGCGTCCACCGTGCCAAGGCCGGTGACCAGGTTGTAGCCGGGCCCGGCCCGATATCCCTTGACGGTTGGCCCGTGCGCGAAGCGCACGCTGTTGCCGCCCCTGGTGATGGCGACGATCCCGCGACCGTGCGCCGCCGCTATCCGGTACAGGGCCGGGTTGATCAGCCCGAGCGGATGGCCGGCGACCTGATCGGCGAGCGCGACGACGCCGGCGAACAGCGGCGTCGCCAGGCTCGTGCCGCAGATTCCGCTCCACCGGCCGGTGCGGACGAAGCTGGCGTAGATCACGACCGCGCTCTGGCAGGAGGCGTCCATGGAGATGTCAGGGATGCCGCGCTGGTCCCCGGACAGCGCCTGATCCTGGTAAGCCGGCTTGCTGAACACCGCCGAATAGCCGCCGCCGCTGCCCGACCACGCCGTGTCAGGCGAGCTCCGCGCGCCGCTCGACGACAAGTCGAGCTGAGTGCCGCCGACGGCCGTCACCAGCGGATCGCTGGCGGGCCAGCCCACGACTGGCCGGGGATAGTAGCTGTTGTTGCTGTAGGTCGGGCCGCTGGCACCCCAGTCTCCGCTCGCGGCTACCAGCGTCACCCGGTACGCCGGCTCGGCGGCGAGCTTGAACGCGGAGCGGAACGACAGCAGCTGGGCCGGCGAGCTGAACGTCTCTTCGGTGGCGGCCAGGCTCATGCTGATCACGCCGCCCAGATGCCGCCGGATCACGTACGTGAGCGCACGCACGATCTGCGGGAAGCCGGTTGCCCCCTCGATCTCGGCTGCCGGGGTCTCGACCAGGAGAATGCTCGCCCTCGGCGCCATGACGTGCGCCCACTCCACGTCGAGCGTCGTCTCGTACGCCACGCCGAGCCGGTAGCCCGCGAAGCGCCCGGCGCGGATCGGGCCGGCGGGCGCGATGACACGGAACGACGGCGGACCGGAGAGCCCGAACGCCGCGTCGAAATGCCGCAGGTCCGACGCAATCGTCGGCGACCCGTACGGGTCCACGATCACGATGGTCTGCCCCGCGCCGTCGACGCCCTCCTGGTAGAGCGGCAGCATGCCGTAGGCGCGCTGGATCTGGGCCGGGGTCAGCACGCCCTTCAGGTTGCCGGGCGCGGCGACGAGCCGGGCGGCCACGCCCGCCGTCGACGGGTGGCCGGCTGAGCAGCCAGCCAGCGCCAGCGCTAAGACAGCGACAGTGACGGCCCGTATCGCGCACGCCGGGCGGCGCAGCTCTGACATGGCGGCTCCCCGATGCGATCCTGGCCGGTATGGCGGCGACAACCCTTAATGCTAAGGACCTGCCGCCAGTATGGGGCGGCTAGCCCGTCGCGCCTGCCCCCGCTCCGGCGTGGCGCATCTTCGACTCGGCCGCCCGCTCACGGCACCACCTCGGGTCGGCCGGTCGGCCGGGCCGGCGGTGCGGGCTGCCGACGCGTGCGCCACGACCCGCTCCCGGTCAGCTGCTATCGGCGGCCGCGGCGAGCTCGGGAACGAAATAGCGTGCGTCCACTGTGCCGAGCCCTGTCACCAGGTTGTAGCCACGGGTGGCGCGGTAGCCGGGCACCGTGATCCGGCCCAGGCTGAAGCTGTTGTCGCCCGACACGATGCCGACGATGCCGCGGTCATGCGCGGCCGCCATCCGGTACAGGGCGGGGTTGATGAGGCCGAGCGGATGGCCGGCGACCTGGTCGGCGAGAGCGACGATGGCGGCGAACATCGGAGCGGCCAGGCTGGTTCCGCAACCGGGGGCCCAGCGCGGGCCGTTATAGAAGCTGAAGTACAGCGCGGCCGCGCTGCTGCAGGAGGCGTTCATGGAGATGTCAGGGATGCCGCGAGCCTGGCCGGCCAGGACCCGGTCCTGGTAGGCGGGCTTGGCGAACACCGACGACAGCCCGCCTCCGCTGTCATCCCAGGCGACGTCGGCCGCGCGCCTGGTCCCGCCCGCGGACAGGTTGAGCTGAGTGCCGCCGACCGCGGTGACCAGCGGGTCGCTCGCCGGCCAGTCAACGGCGCGGTACGGATAGATCGTCTTGGTGCTCGGGGTATAACCGCTCGCGCCCTGGTCGCCGGTCGCCGCGACCATGGTGATCCGGTAACCGGGCTCGGCCGCGAGCTGGAACGCCGAGCGCAGCCCGAGGAGGGCCGACTTAGCCGGGAACGTCTCCTCGGTTGCGCCGAGGCTCATGCTGACCACACCGCCCAGGTGCCGACGGATGACGTACTGCTCCGCCTGCACTATCTGCGGGAATCCGCTCGTCCCCTCGATCTCCGCGGTCGGCGTCTCCACTAGGACGATGCCGGCCGCGGGCGCGATCGCGTGCGCCCACTCCACATCGAGCGAGGTCTCCAGCGCGCTCTCGAGCCTGACCTGGTTGCTACGGAATGCGGGCACCGGCCCGGCGGGCTCGATCACCCGGAACGAGGGTGGCGGCGGCAGCCCGAATGCGGCGTCGAACTGCTGCAGGTCCGGCCGGATCGTCGGTGAGCCAAACGGGTCGACGATCACGATGGTCTGGCCGGTCCCGGTTATGCCGCGGCTGTAAAGCGGACCGAGGTCATAGGCGGTCCTGACTTGTGCTGGCGTCAGCAAGCCCGAAGGGACGCCAGCGCCCACGGCAGGAGTTCCCGCGCCCACGGCCGGCACCGCGTGCTGCCGGGCCGCCACCCGTCCCGCGGATCCCGTGCAGCCCGCCATGACCAGCCCCAGCGCCGCGGTCCCAGCGGCGACGGCCACCAAACCGGCGCGGCCGGCATGTCTCATCGGGTCCACCTATCGAGCCAGGCCTTCATGCTCCACGCCAGCCGGGTCTAACACGGTCGGGTAACCATGATAGGAGCCCGGCTCGGGCCGCACACCGGAAGTCCGCGCGACAAGCACAACCAAGGCGCTAGCGGATTTACGACATTATCGTGTCTGCCTTGATCTATGGGCCCGCGGTGTCGCAAATTCGCTAGCTTACAGCGGCTCGACTCACCGATGCTTGGAGCATGCACGACGACAGGGAACGGTGCGTCCGGGCGGTTCACTCCAAGGATGCCAGGTTCGACGGCTGGTTCTTCACCGCCGTAATGACGACCGGCATCTACTGCCGGCCGAGCTGCCCGGTCGCCCCGCCAAAGCCAGAGAACATGCGCTTCTTCCCCAGCGCAGCGGCCGCGCAGCAGGCCGGCTTCCGAGCCTGCAAGCGCTGCCGGCCGGATGCGACCCCAGGCTCACCCGAGTGGGACGTGCGGGCCGACCTCGTCGCCCGGGCCATGCGGCTGATCGCGGATGGCGTCATGGACGGTGGCGGCGTCCCGGCGCTGGCCGACCGGCTCGGATACAGCGTCAGGCAGATCGAACGGCAGTTGCAGGCGGAGCTTGGCGCCGGCCCGCTCGCGCTGGCCAGGGCGCAGCGTGCACAGACTGCCAGGCTGCTGATCGAGACGACGGGCCTGCCGATGGGGGACGTCGCCTTCGCGGCCGGCTTCGCCAGCATCCGGACCTTCAACGACACGGTGCGCGAGGTGTTCGCGCTGTCCCCGAGCCAGCTGCGCGACCGGGCCCGCCGCGGAGACGGCGATGCGGCCGCGGGCACGTTGTCCCTGAGGCTGCCGTTCCGGTTGCCCCTGCAGCCCGACAACCTGTTCGGTCACCTCGCCGCGACAGCTGTCCCCGGCGTCGAAGAGTGGCGCGATGGCGCCTACCGGCGGACGCTGCGCCTGCCGCGCGGGCACGGTATCGTCGCCCTCCGGCCAGAACCTGATCACGTCGGCTGCCAGCTAACGCTCACTGACCTGCGCGACCTGGCCAGCGCCATCAGCAGGTGCAGGCGCCTGCTGGACCTCGATGCCGACCCGCAGGCCGTGACCGACGTGCTCGCCTCCGACGAGGTCCTGGCGCCGGTTGTCCGCAAGGCACCAGGGCGCCGCGTGCCGCGCACGGTGGACTCGGCCGAGTTCGCCCTGCGGGCGGTACTGGGCCAGCAGATATCGACGGCCGCGGCCCGGACGCACGCGGGGCGGCTTGCCGCCGCTCACGGGCAGCCGATCGAGGACCCGGCAGGCGGGCTGAACAGGCTCTTCCCCGCCGTTGACACGCTCGCCGGCATCGACCGCTCCGACCTGGCCCTGCCGAGGTCGCGGCGCGACTCCTTTGCCGCGCTCGCGGCGGCGCTGGCCGCCGGCAAGCTAGATCTCGGCGTCGGCGGCGACTGGCACGAGGCCCGCTTGCGGCTGGCGATGCTGCCGGGGATCGGACCGTGGACGACCGAGACGATCGCCATGCGCGCGCTCGGCGATCCGGACGCCTTCACGGCATCCGATCTCGGCGTGCGCGCCGCCGCGGCCGGTCTCGGGCTGCCGGACGCGCCGACCGCGCTAAGTGAGCGCGCTAAGGCCTGGCGGCCGTGGCGCGCCTACGCGGTCCAGTACCTGTGGGCCACAGCCGACCACGCCATCAACCGCCTCCCAGGAACAGGAGCCTGACATGAAGACAACCGCAGCCCCTGCCCGCTCCCACGTGACCGTGGCGAGCCCGGTGGGTCCGCTGACCATCGTCGCCGAGGACGGGAAGATCACCGGGCTTTACATGGACGCGCAGCGGCACGCGCCAGGGCCTGAGACGTTCGGGCTGACTGCCGACCCGGCCGACGAGCCGTTCGCCGCCGCGGCCGCGCAGCTGCGGGCATATTTCAGCGGCGAGCTGACCCAGTTCGACTTGCCGCTGTCGCCCGCCGGGACGCAGTTCCAGCGCCGGGTCTGGGCCGGGCTGCTCGCGATCCCCTACGGCGAAACGGTCACCTACGGCGAACTCGCGCGGCGGCTCGGCAGCCCCGCCGCCAGCCGGGCCGTCGGGCTGGCGAACGGGAAGAACCCCATCGCGATTGTCGTGCCGTGCCACCGGGTCGTCGGCTCGGACGGCAGCCTGACCGGCTACGGCGGAGGTCTGGACCGCAAGCGCTTCCTGCTCGCGCTGGAGGGGGCCGCGAGCCAGGAAGCGCTCCCGACATGATTTCCCGGCCCCAGCCGAGCACAGCCCGAGCCCCGCACTTACCGGGTCACCTGGTCGCTAATCGGTGCGTATTTACCGCCAGCAGGCTGAGCGCAGAGTTACCGTGAGGTTGCACGGCGGAGTAGGAGGACCGCCCCGCGCAGAGAGCCGCGGGCACATTGGCGATGACACCAGACACGGCACAGCTACCGGCGGAGTTCACCAGCTTCGTCGGCCGCGCCGATGAGGTAGCGAGCCTCGGAGCGATACTCCGCGGCGGGCGTGCGCTCACGCTGTGCGGAGCCGGCGGCATCGGCAAGACCAGGCTCGCCGTCAGGCTCCTGACCGAGGCCGCAGCTGACTTCCCCGACGGCGCCTGGTTCGTCGACCTTGGTGAGCTGCACCAGTCGCAGCTGGTCGTTCCCGCGGTCGCGGCCGCCATCGGCGTGGACGAGGAGCCAGGCAGGCCGCTGACCGATACGCTCGCCGACGCTGTCAGCCATCGCCGGGCCGTGCTCGCCCTCGATAACTGCGAGCATCTCATCGGCGCCTGCGCCGCCTTGTGCCAGCGCCTGCTGGCGAGCGCGCCGACCCTCAGGATCCTCGCCACGAGCCGGGAACCGCTGCGAGTTGCCGCCGAGACGGTCTGGCCGGTGCCGCCGCTGAAGGTGCCGGCCGCGGGCGAGAACGACCCGGCCGAAATCATCGAGTGCGATGCGGTCCGGCTGTTCGCCGAGCGGGCCGGCGCGGCCGCGCCGGGCTTTGCGATCGGAGCTGCGAACGCGTTTACCGTGTCCCGCATCTGCCGGGCACTCGACGGGCTGCCGCTAGCGATTGAGCTGGCGGCGGCTTGGGTGCGGGCATTGTCGGTCGAGCAGATTGCCACCAGGATCAGCGACCGCTTTGCGCTGCTGACCAGCGCCGACCGAAGCGCGCCGGCCCGCCAGCAGACGCTCCGCGCGACCATCGACTGGAGCTATGACCTGTTGACCGAGCGGGAGCGGGTGCTGCTGCGCAGGCTGTCGGTGTTCTCGGAGTGGTCGCTGGAGATGGCCGAGGAGGTTTGCGCCGACGACACGCTCCCAACCGGTGACGTCCTCGACAGCATTACCGCGCTGGCCGATAAGTCGCTGCTCGAAGTGGGGCCCGAGGTGCTCGGGCAGACCCGCTACCGCCTGCTGGAAACGGTCCGCGAGTACGCCTCGGGCTGGCTCGCGGAGGCCGGCGAGGCCGGCGAGTTCCGGACCCGGCGCCGTGAGTTCACCCGGCGCGAGGCCGAGGAGTCGGTGGCCATCGGCATGGGCGTGGTACCGGGCCCGTGGTCGGCCAGGGTGGACATGTTCCGCCGGTTCGACGCCGAGTCCGGGAATGTGCACGAGGTCCTAGGCGAGTGCCTGAGCAGCGGCGACGCCGAGACAGGCCTGCGCGTGTGCCGGGCGATGACGCCGGTCATGATCGTGCGCGGAACCTTCAGCCACGGGGCCGACTGGCTCGACGCGTTTCTCGGGCTGCCCGGCGCCGCGAGTGCGCCGGCGGCGGTTCGCGGCGCGGCGCTTGTCGCCCGGGCCCAGCTGGCGCTGGCCGGCGGCTCGCCGCACGCCGCTGAGTTCGCGCTCGCGGGCCTGGAGCTGTCGCGGGCGGCGGGCGACCAATTCTCCGTCGCCGCGGCCCTCAACCTGCTGACCGAGGTCGCGCTGCACGCGGGCAACCTGGGTGAGGCGGCAGATCAGGGCGGGCAGGCGCTTGCGGTTGCCCGCGCGGCTGGCGACCGGTGGAACGAGGGGTATGCGCTCGGCACGCTGGCAACCGTGGCCGGGTTCCGCGGCAATCTGCGCGAGGCCCAGGAGCTGGCCGAGGATGCGCTGGCTTCCATGCGTTCGATCGAGCAGCACTGGGGCTCGGCCCGTGCTCTGCTCGGGCTCGGTGACCTGGCCCGGCTGCGCGGCGAACGCGACACTGCGGGGCAGCACTACCGGGAGGCGCTGGCGTACCTGCGCGAACTGGGTTCCCGGCCGGACACCGCTCGCTGCCTCGCCGGCCTGGGCCGGATCGAGATCGACACGGGCAACCTCGGCGCCGCGCGTGCCAACCTGTCCGAGAGCCTGCGGCTCAGCTATGCCTCAGGTAGCCGGATCGGCATGGCCCGCGGGCTGGAGGCGCTAGTCAGGCTGGTCATCCTTGAGGGGCGCGCAGATGACGGCATCCGGCTGGCGGCGGCCGTGGCCGCACTGCGCCAGGAGGCTCAGCTGCCGCCGGTGCCGGGTGCCAGGATGCAGCGCTACCTGGACGCCGCGCAGGATCTGGGCCAGCATGCCATCTCGCGGCTGTGGACCGACGGATCGGCGATGACATCCGCGGCGGCGGTGCAGCTAGCGCTGGACGACAAGAACGGGCCAGCCGAGGACGTGCTGCCCGCCCGCGCCGGACTGGGCGGCCAGAGCGCTCCGGTCACCGCCGCGGCTCGCGCCACTCCCGAATCGCTTGGGCTGACGGCGCGAGAGCGAGAGGTCGTCGCACTGATCGCTGCGGGCAAGAGTAACCGGGCCATCGGCGCGGAGCTATACATCAGCCCGGCTACGGCCGCCCGGCACGTCGCCAACATCCTGGCGAAGCTCGGATTCAGCTCGCGCAGCCAGGTCGCGGTGTGGGCTCGCTCAGCCGACTCGGCCGCACCCGCTAACGCCGCCAACGACTAGCTCGCCCCGAACAGCGCGCTGACCGACTCACCCTCGTGGATACGCCGGATGGCTTCGGCGAGGGCAGGCGCGATCGAGATCACGCGCAGGTCCTGGCCCCCGCCGTCCGCCACCGCCGGCAGCGTGTTCGTGGTGACGATCTGGCGGACCAGCGGGTGCGCCGAAATACGCTTGAGCGCACCGTCGCTGAACAGCCCATGCGTGCAGGCGATCCGGACCGACCTGACGTGCCGCTCGGCCAGCCGCTCGAGCAATTCGATGATTGTCGTGCCGCGCGCGATCTCGTCGTCAAGCACGATCACGTCCCGGCCCTCGACGTCGCCGATGATCGAGCTGATCACCACTTTCTCGTCGCTGATGCGTTCCTTGGCGCCCGCGGCGACGGGCACCTGCAGCAGCCGTGCCAGCGCGGCGGCATTCTTGGCGTTGCCCAGATCCGGCGACACCACGACCGACTCGCGCAGGTCGAGGCGCGCGAAGTGATTGGCGAACTCGCGCAAGGCGTGCAGGTGGTCAACGGGGACGGAGAAGAACCCGTGTACCTGCGGCGAGTGCAGTGTCATCGTCAGTACCCGGCTCGCCCCCGCCGTTACCAGAAGGTCGGCGACGAGCCGGCCGCCGATCGACACGCGCGGCTGCGACTTCTTGTCCGAGCGCGCGTAGGAGTAATAAGGGATCACGGCCGTCACTCTGGCGGCCGACGCCCCCCTCGCGGCGTCGAGCATCAGCAGCAACTCGACCAGGTTCTCCTGGACAGGCGGGCCCAGCGGCTGGATGACGAAGACGTCCCGCTCCCGGCAGTTGGCCTGAAGCTGAACCTCCAGGCAGTCGTTCGCGAACCGGGTCAGCCGGACCGGACGCTGCAGTACGCCGAGATCAGCGCATATTTCGGCTGATAGCGCGGGATGCGCGCTGCCGCCGAAGACCACGATCTCCCGCACGAACTCAGGGTAAGGGCCTCGGCCGTCCACGTCCGCCAGTATCGCCCGCCGCATCCCCGCTCACGCCCCACCCCCCGCTCACCTCCGGGCGCCTCAAGGCGGCGCCTTCCCTCGTCGCTCGTCCCTCACTCCTCAGTCCAGGCACCACCGCACCCGTCGGCTCGCTCACCCCCATCCCCCGCTCACCTCCGGGGCGCCTCAAGGCGGCGCCTTCCCTCCTCGCTCGTCCCCAGGGCCTAGCTTCCGAGTGCGGCGATGCACTCGGCCCGCCCGCAGGTCCGGCCGGAGCCCAGCCTCGGGCTGCCGCACCGGCAGCGCGGGCGCAGCCGGGCTAGCCAAGCCGAATACGGGAGCAGTTCCACGTCACCGTCCTCGCCGGCCAGCGAAACCACCGGCCGCACCCGGCCGCCGGGCAGCGCGAGCCATTCGCTCGGCCGCTCCGCGCCCGCGCCTTCCGGTCCTTCGCCCATGCTTCCATCATCGGGCCTGGCGACGCCTGCGAGCACCATTCGCACAGCCGGCGGCCCGATCGCAGGCGGCAGCGAACCCGGCAGACGACTTTGTGACCGCTTGGTAGCATTCGCTAATGGCCAAAGAGGTCCGTATACGCCCGATACGCGAATCAGAACTTGACCTGGTGGCCTCCTCGTCGCAGGACCCTGACCAAGCCGGACCCTACTCGTTCTTCGGCTATAGCGACCCAGGCTGGCTGCGCCGGGACTTCGCCGAGACGGGGTTCCTGACCGAGGACCGTGGCGCTTTGGCCGTCGCGCTCGGCGAGCCGACCGAGCCAGGCGACTACATCGGCGGCGTGGGCTGGCACCGGGTTACGACCAGCCCGGTGAGCTTCACCTGGAACATCGGGATCGGGCTGCTGGCCGACGCGCGCGGCCACGGGTACGGCACCCGCGCGCAGCGCCTGCTCGCCGAGTACCTGTTCGCGCACACGCAGGTCAACCGCGTCGAGGCCTCGACCGAGGTCGATAACGCCGCGGAGCGGCGGTCACTGGAGAAGGCCGGGTTCACGTTCGAGGGCGTGCTGCGGGGCGCGTGCTTCCGCGCCGGCCGGTGGCGGGACATGGCCTCCTACTCGATGGTGCGGGCCGACCTGGGCTAAGGACCTCGGGTAACCCCCGCCGCCAGCGTCCGCCCGGCTTCGGCGAGCCACCGCCGGACTCCGGCCATGGCCCGCTCGGGGGCGCCGGCGAGCGACGAGAGCTCGACCGCGGGCACCTCAGGCTGCACCGCCAGCACGCCCGCCACCAGGGCCGCGGGCACGCCCGCTTCGCGGGCTAGCGCCAGCACGGTCTCGGCGACCTTGCCCGACAGCGACGTCGCGTCGTACTGGCCCTCACCGGTGATGACCAGGTCCGCGCGCTCGAGCGCGGCCGGCAGCCCCGCTATCGACGCGATCTCGACGGCACCGCGGAGCAGGGCGGCGCCCCAGCCCGCGGCCAGGCCGTAACCAGTGCCCCCGGCCGCGCCGGCGCCCGGCGCGGCCGGGTCGCCATCCAGCAGCTCCGCCAGACGGCCAAGCCCGGCCTCCAGCAGGTCTATCTGGTCAGGCCCGGCGCCCTTCTGCGGGCCAAAGACCGCCGCCGCGCCGGCCGGGCCGAGCAGCGGCG
>JASHOL010000104.1 GCA_030041135.1 Streptosporangiaceae bacterium
GGCCGGTGGCCAGAGAACGGCGAGCCAGGGAACGGCGGGCCAGGCGACGGCGGGCCAGGCGGCCGGTGGCCAGAGAACGGCGAGCCGGGCGACGGCGGGCCGGGTGGCCGGTGGCCAGGGAACGGCGGGCCAGGGAACGGCGAGCCAGGCGACGGCGGGCCAGGCGACAGCGGACCTGGCGACGGCGGGCCTGCGGGGGGCGGCCGGTAGGACCGCGGGTCACGCCTGGCGTGCCGGGCTTTCGCTAGCCGCCGCGCGTGCCGGGGTGCCCGGTCAGGCGGGATGCTGAACCCATGAGCGTCCACGCGAAACCGGACAGCGACGCCGCCACGCTGCTGCGTGACTACGACGTCGGCACGCTGATCGACGCTGGGCCGCTGTCAGGAGGCAGCGCCGTCGTGATGCGAGTCCGCACCGACCGCGGCGCGTTCGTCCTGAAGCCGGCGTACCGCCATGCCGAGATCCAACTGCAGGCCCGAGCGGCCGAGTACCTCAACGACCGCGGTATCCGGCAGGCGCGCGTGATCGCGACCAACAGCGGCGGCGTGGTCAGCACCGAAGGCAACGTTCTGCTGGAGTTCCTGCCCGGTGTCATCGTGCTCCGGCCAAGCCGGCGGCAGACCTCGGCCGCCATGCGGCACGTTGGCGCATATCATCGCGAGCTTGCGGACCTGCCAGGGACGTTCACGCCAGAAACTGAGTCGCTCTGGCAGCGGGTCGCCGACCCTGATTACCTCGTCGCCGAGGTGCCCGGCCTGCTCGCTCGCTTCGAGCGAGCAGACCGGGACGACCCGGCCACCGCGCCCGCCCTTGAGACACTCGACCGGACACGGACGCGCCTCGCGGACCTGCCGCGCCAGGTCGTCCACGGCGACATCGGCCCCGATAACGTGCTCATGAACGGGAACGACGTCGTCTCGATCGTCGACTTCACCCCGTATCACGAGTCCGCCCTGTTCGGGTCGTGCACCGCGCTGTACTGGTACCACGTATATGGCCGCGCGTCGGTGGATATGGATGGGCTGCGCGCCAGCGTGCAGGCGCTCGGCCACGAGCGCAGGTGGACCGCGCAGGAACTCGCGCTCCTGCCTGCCGGCCTGCTGCGCGAGGCCCTGCGCCGCCTCGCGACCCCGTTGGCGATGGCGGCGGAGTCGGGGCAGCCGCCCGGCCCGTCGCTGGCCCCCCGCCACGCCGCCCTGGTCGCGGTGCTCGGCTCCTTGGACGCCGTCTAACCCGCACCGACCGCTGCGCATCGTGTAAGTTCTCGCGCATCGTGTAAGTTGTCGCGCATCGTGTAAGTTCTCGCGTCCATATCGGAACAAATCGGCCGCGAAACTGTCGTCAACTTACACGATGTCGGTGCCGTACGAGGGACGTCGGTGCCGTACGCGGACATCGGTGCCGTACGAGGATGTCGGTGCCGTACGCCGATGTCGGTGCCGTACGAGATCGTGTCGGCCATGGACGCAGCCGAATTACGTCAGGCTCTCCAGGCGGCCGGGGTCCTTACGCGGGCAGACCTCCTTGCTGTCGGCGTGGAGCGGGCTCGCATCGATGCCGCGGTCAGAAACGGCAGGCTCATCCAGCTAAGCCGTGGTGTCTACGCTCGCGCAGACGCTGCCAAGAGAGCACGGAGTCAGGCTGGCGGCGAGTACCAACTTCGGGTGGCGGCCGCGCTCGCCGTCACAGGCGCCGACGCGGTCGTGAGCCACCAGTCCGCAGCTCAGTTGCACGGCATCGCCTTGCTGGGCAAACCGGATGCCGACGTGGCACTCACTGGCCTACCTGAGCGCGGGCGCCACACGAGGGCAGGGATGCACATGTTCAACATGGGCATGCCGACCACTCACGTCACCACCATCTCAGGCTTGCCAGTCACCACCGCAGCCAGAACGGTCATCGACCTTGCTCGCACGCTGGCATTCCGCGCTGCGGTCGTCGCAGCCGACAGTGCTCTGCATCAGCGGCTGACCACCACGGCGGAGCTGCGGTCCGTCATCGCGCAGCTTCCAGGGCGCCGCGGAACTGCGCGGGCGGCGGAGGTCATCGAGTTCGCCGACGGCCGAGCCGAGTCGCCACTGGAGTCCATCGCCAGGGTCGGCTTGAGGGACAGCGGGATTCCGCGGCCCGAACTGCAGATCCAGCTCGGCAACGGGTTCGAGCCGATTGCCAGGGTCGACTTCTACTGGAAGCAGTACCGGACCGCGGCCGAGGCTGACGGCGCGATGAAGTACGACCTGGACCCCGATCTGGCGAGGAGACAGCTACGGCGGGACCACCTGTTGCGCGCGGAGGGCTACGAGGTCGTCCACTTCACCTGGCAGGACATTAACTTCTCGCCCGAGCTCGTAGCCACCTGGATCCGGCAGGCCTTTCGCCGTCAGGTCGAGGCCGGAGCCGCGGAGGGCCGGGTCGCCAGCTGACGCGTGTCAGTCTCTCGGCAAGGCGTCGATCGCCGCGCGAATGCGCTTCTCCGAGACCGGATACGGCGTGCCGAGGACCTGGGCGAACAGGTTCACGCGCAGTTCCTCGATCATCCAGCGGACCGCGACCGCGTCCTCGCCGAGCCGGGCACCCGGCGACAGCTCGGCGAGCGCCGCCCGGTACTCGGCACTGACCCGGTGCACCGCGGCCATGCGCTCGGTGTCCCGGCCCTGCTCCCCCGGTAGTTTGTCCAGGCGACGGACCATCGCCCGCAGGTAGCGGACCAAGTCGGGGAGCCGCGCGGCGCCCGTTTCCGAGATGAAGCCGCAGTGGATCAAGCCGGCGAACTGCTCGCTCATGTCGGCCATGGCGGGCCCCAGGGCCGGGTTCGGCGTAGCGCTGAGCCGGACCTCCACCTCGTGCGCCTCCCCCAGCACCCTGGCGACGACCTCAACCACCTTCGCCGTGCGCACCGCCAGCTGGTCTCGCGCGGCCGCCACCAGCCGTGCAAACCCCGCGGCGTCCCACGCCGGCCCGCCCGCATCCAAGATCACCTCGTCCGCCGCACAGGCGGCGCAGTCGTCGACCAGTGCGGCGGCGTTAGCGTACGGGTGCCTGCTCATGGCCATTTTCGCCGCGACCGGCAGCCGGCCGGCTATCGACCGCGCGCCGGATGGCACCTGCAGCAGAATCAGTCGCCTGGTACCTCGCAGCATCGACTGGGTCGCCTCGGTCCGAGTCGGGAACATCCGCACGTCGACGCTGTCACCGGCGTCGGCGAGCGCCGGGTAGCCGGTGACTTGGCCGCTGGTGAATACCCGTGGCAGCGCTCCGATGGTCCAGTCCCGCAGCCCGGTCCTGGTGATCTCGGCGGCGGCATCAGTCAGCGCGGCCTGCAGCCGCGGCCGGAGCTCCCGTCGCAGCTCGGTCAGGTCCTTGCCGGTCGCCGCCACTTTGCCGCCGTCCATGACCCGGTAGGTGACCCGCAGGTGGGGCGGCAGCTTCGAGATATCGAATGCCGACTTCGGCACCGGGATGCCCGCCAGCTGACCGAGCTCCCGGCTCAGCGGGTCAAGCAGGTCGCCGTGCGGCTCGCCGAGGTTAGGCATGACCCTTCTGGCCGTATCCGGTGCCGGCACGAAAAGGCGGCGCAGATCCTTGGGCAGACCGCGAATGAGCTCAGTCACGAGCTCCTCGCGCCTGCCGGGCACCTGCCAGCCGAGGCCCGCCTCGTTCCCTTGGTTAAGGGCTTCCAGTGGAATCTCGACCGTCACGCCGTCGGCAGCCTCGCCAGGGGCAAATGCATAGCTCAACGGGAACGCGCCCCAGTTTTCCGGGTAGTCTTCGGCGCGGACGTCGGCGGCGTCGGCGGTGACCAGGTCATCCAGGCTGAGGTTGAGCAGATCGGGCTCGGTCGTCCTGGCTCTCTTCCACCACGCATCGAAGTGCCGGGCCGAGGTGACGGTCTTCGGGATGCGCTTGTCGTAGAAGCCGAAGATGAGCGAGTCGTCGGCCACAATGCCCCGGCGCCTGGCCTTGTCCTCCAGCTGCCGGGCCTCCGCGAGGATGCGCTCGTTGTGCCGGACGAACTTGTGGTGGGTCTGCCAGTCACGCTCCACCAGCGCATGCTGGATGAACAGGTCGCGGGCGGTCGCCGGGTCGACGCGGCCGAAGTTCACCGTTCGGTCCGCGACTATTGGCAGGCCGTAGAGCGCGACCCTCTCGGTGGCCATGACCGCGCCGCGCTGGGCATCCCAGCGTGGCTCGCTGTAGCTGCGCCGGACCAGATGCCCGGCAATCTGCTCGGCCCACTCCGGCTCGATCTTGGCGACTGTCCTGGCCCACAGCCGGGACGTCTCGACGAGCTCCGCCGCCATGACCCAGGGCGGCGGCTTGCGGGCCATGGGCGAGTCCGGAAATATCGCGAACCTGGCGCCTCGGGCGCCTGCGAACTCGACGGGACCGCGCCGGCGCTCGCCGGTCTTGCGGTCGGTGTCTTGCATGCCGAGGTGGGAGAGCAAGCCCGCCATGAGCGACTGGTGCACGCGGTCGGCCAGGTCGTCCGAGTAGCGGGCCTGCGGCTCGGACGCTCGCTGCCAGCCGACGTCCGGCTGCGGAGTGGGCGCTGCCGGCCGGGCGCCGCGTTCTGGGTCGCGGCCGACAACCACGCCGAATTCCCTCGCCGCCTGGCGGAGCTGGCCGTAAACGTCCTGCCACTCCCGCACGCGGAGGTAGTGCAGGTACTCACGCCGGCACATCCGCCGGAACGCCGATCCCGACAGAATGCGTTGCTGTTCGCGCAGGTAGTCCCACAGCGTGACGAACGAAAGGAAGTCAGAGCCCGGCTCGGCAAAGCGACGGTGCACAGCATCGGCCGCATCACGGGAGTCGGCAGGGCGCTCCCGCGGGTCCTGGATGGACAGCGCCGCCGTGATGATCAGTACCTCGCGGGCGCAGCCGTTCTTGCCGGACTCGAGGATCATCCGGCCGAGGCGCGGATCGACCGGCAGATCGGCGAGCTTGCGGCCGGTGGCGGTGAGCCGCGTTCGGCCGTCCTGATCACCGCGGCCGACTGCGATCGCGCCGAGTTCTTCGAGCAGGCGTACGCCGTCGGCGACGTTCCTCGAGTCGGGCGGATCCACAAACGGGAAATCCGACATGGCGCCGAGGTCAAGTGCCGCCATCCGGAGGATGACCGAGGCCAGGTTGGTCCTGAGGACCTCCGGGTCGGTGAACTCGGGCCGGGAGGCGAAGTCCGCCTCCTCGTACAGCCGAATGCAGATCCCGTCTGAAGTGCGGCCGCAGCGACCCTTGCGCTGGTTGGCCGACGCCTGCGAGATGGGCTCGATAGGCAGTCGCTGGACCTTTGTCCGCTGGCTGTACCTGGAGATCCTGGCCGTGCCCGGGTCGACAACGTACCTGATGCCCGGCACGGTCAGCGAGGTCTCGGCGACGTTCGTGGCCAGCACCACGCGCCGGCCACTGTGTGGCTGGAAGACCCGGTATTGCTCGGCTGCGGACAACCGCGCGTAGAGCGGGAGCACCTCGATCCCGGCCACATCCGCCAGCGCGTCGGCCGTGTCGCGGATCTCGCGTTCGCCGCTGAGGAACACGAGGATGTCGCCGGGACCATCGCCGCGCAGTTCGTCAATCGCGTCGAGGATGCCCTGCGTCTGATCGCGCGCATCGACCTCGGGCCGGTCCGGGTCGGCCAGCGGGCGGTACCTCACCTCGACCGGGTATGTCCGGCCGGACACTTCGAGGATCGGCGCGCCCGCCGACTCACCGCCAGCCGACGGCCCCCGCACCCCTGGAGCCGATGGCCCCAGTACCCCGCCAGCCGACGGCCCCGGCACCCCTGGAGCCGACGGTCCCGGTTCACCTGGAGCCGTCGTCTCATGCACCCCGCCAGCCGACGGCCCCGGCATCGCCGGAGCGATCCCGTGCACCGCGGGAGCGAAATGCCGGCTGAAACGCTCCGGGTCGATCGTGGCCGAAGTGATGATGACCTTCAGGTCGGGCCGGCGTGGCAGCAGCCGCTTCAGGTAGCCGAGGATGAAGTCGATGTTGAGGCTGCGCTCATGCGCCTCGTCGATGATCAAGGTGTCGTAGCGCAACAGCAGCCGGTCCCGCTGCATCTCGGTCAGCAGGATGCCGTCGGTCATGACCTTGATCAGGGTGCCGTCGCTGGAGTTGTCGGCGAAGCGGACCTTGTACCCGACCGTCGTTCCCAGCTCGGTGCCAAGCTCGGCCGCGATCCGCTCGGCCACCGTGCGGGCCGCGACTCGCCGCGGCTGAGTGTGTCCGATCTGGCCGGCACGACCGCGGCCGAGCTCCAGGCAGATCTTGGGCAGCTGCGTCGTCTTGCCCGAGCCCGTTTCCCCCGCGATGATCACGACCTGGTGATCCCTGATCGCTGCGGCCAGCTCGTCCTTCCGCTGGCTCACCGGCAGCTCGGGCGGGTACGTGATCACGGGGACGGCGGCCGTCCGCGACGCCAGCCGGGCCGCAGCCGACTCCACCTCCCCGGCAAGCTGGCCGACCGCCCGCTCGCGGGCCGCCGGGTCGCGCTGGGCTCCAGCCCGGTCCGCCATCCGCTCCAGCCGGCGCTGATCGCGCAGCATGAGCTCAGGCAGGCGTGCTCGCAACTGCGCGAGCGTAGGCATGGAATCTCCCAGGTAGCGCGGCCTCCCGGACAAGGATGGCGACTGTGGGCCCCACGCGGCTAACGCTTTTCCCTGCCCGTCCCTTCCCAGCGAGGCGCGCTTACTACCAGCCGGGCTCCCCGCCGCGGGCCTACCAGCCGGCCAGGTGCTCGCGGCTGGACAGGATCGCGTCCAGGGCCGGGTCCTGGTTCTGCCGGTAGGACTCGAAGGTTGGCGGTGCGTACAGTTCGGGGGCAATCCAGGGCCGGTGATCCATCGGCCAGGACGTCTCCCAGTACAGGTCGGCCACGTTCACCAGGGTCTTGCTGTAGGGCAGCTGGAACGGGATCGTCTCGCCGATGAAGTTCGGCCGTGACCCGCTTGGCTCGCCGACAAAGATCGCGTTCGTCTCGCGCTCGATGGCCGTGGCGGTGTTCTGCGCGGCCGAGAACGTCCCGCGTCCGATGATCACGTACAGGCAGCCCGGCTGGTTGATCTTTGTGCATCCGATGAGCCGGTGCAGCAGCGGCTGGACCAGGTAGGTATTGCCGCCGCCATTCCAGCGCAGGTCGATGATCAGCTTGGTGACTTCGTGGCTGTCGACGAACATGAACAGCCGCGCGCTGAAGTCGGACAGGGACTCGCGAGGCTGATCGGCGACCCCGTTGAACTGGAAGTACACCGCGCGCGAGTCCGGCAGGTACTCAAACCAGTACGGCAGGTCGCAGTTGCGCAGGTAGAGCGGCAGCGGGGCATCCACCATGTCGGGCAGAGAGATCCATCCGGCCGGCCGCGGCCTGGTTGGTCTCGGCGGCGGAGCCACCGAGGGGTAATCGCCCAGGCCAACCTCGACTGCCTTGACCGTCACCGCTGCTTCCGGTGCAGCGCCGGACCTAAGGCCAAAGGTGGCCTGCGAGGGCTCGCCGATCAGGCCCGCAGCGTGGAGCAGCGGGGTCGAGCGAAGTATCTCGGGCCCGATCCACCTGACCTGCTGGTCATTGTCGCGACTGATCAGCGGCTCCACCGCCGCGAGGACCTGGTCGACCGGCCGCCCTTCGACGCTCAGCACCTGCGCGCCAACGATCTCGCGGTACGCCTCTGCAGCCGCGGTGACGAACAAGCCCTCGGGGAACATGAAGAACTTGACCGGCAGGCCCAGGCCAGGCTTGCTCTGGTCTGGGAGGGCAAAGGCGTGGCCGTCTCCGAGTGGCCGTAGCAGCCGCAGCAGGCCCGCCAGGATCTGGAAGTCCGACAGGCCGGGCACGTCCTCGGCAAGCCGGGCGACGGTGGCGTCAAAGTCCTGCTCGGATACCTCCGAAAACGGCGCATAGGCCCGGCGCTTGACCTCGCGGGCGAAGAAGCCAAGGTCGGCGCGCCAGCCCTCGTCTCTGGTCATGCCATCGGTGTCGACGATCCCGAGCAGTTCGCGCACGGCCGGGTCGGCGCGTACGGGCTCCCAGTGCTCGTCTGTCCGCGGCCGGTCGAGGTCGCGCAGTCCCAGGCCGAGCGCCCGGCGCAACTCGGTGATCGCGCCGTCGGTGTCGCCACTCCTGAGCCGACAGGTGGCGATCCGGTAGGCGACCTCGGCGGGAAAGACAGTCTCGAATGCCTCCGGGTGCGCGTCCTCTACGTTCAGCGCGGCCCGACTCCAGACGCCAGCATGCTCCGCCTGCTCGTAGGCGGCGATGGCGCCGGCAAAGTCGTCAAGCTCATAACGTGCCTCGGCTAGCCGGACCCAGTTATGGCCGACGACCGGGTTGAGTTCGACGACTCGCGCCCAAAGGGCGGCAGCCGCTGGCCATGCCGCCGAGCCAGTCTTGGCCTCGGCCTCGGCGAGCGTGCGCAGGTAACCGACGGAGTCGGCCATCTCTCCTCCATGGGGGGTCAGACGGGAGTTACTCGGGGGGTCAGACGGGAGTTACTCGGGAGGCGGCAGCGGCGGCGCCACCGACGTCGATACGAACATTCGGACCTCGCGCGCGTCCGGCGGCCGAAGGGCAGGGTTCTCTTCACGGTCTGTGTGCCGCTCAAGCACCCGGGCCAGGTCTCTGCTCACCGCGCGCAGTTCGGCCGACGTCATCCAGGTCGTCACGCCGGACAGGAGCGACGCCTCGCGCCAGGCCTCAGGCTCGACGCCGCGCTGCCGCAGCCGCTGCTTCATCCTGACCAGTTCGTGGTCCAGGAACGCCTCAGTGGCGGCGTGGGCCGCCAGGGCACCCTCGGCGTCCAGGCCCGCAGGTGACAGCTGCTGGCTTCGGCTAATCAGCCGCCACGGCTTCTCCTTGCCCGACTGATCAGGAACGAGCTCGATGAAGCCGTACTTGGCCAGAATCCCGAGGTGGTACGAGCAGCTAGCCACGCTCTCACCCAGCACCTGTGCGCAGCGGGTGGCCGTGGCGGTCTCCTCGCTGCCCAGGAGGTCGATGAGATGCCAGCGCAGTGGGTGCGCGAGCGCACGAAGTGCCATCGCGTTCCGCCCGGCGTCCTGGTCCTCGCTCACGACAGTCAACATACCTTGCTAAAGGAATCTTGCGCAAGATGTCTTGACTAACTCGATTGACTCGCTGCACGCCTGGTGAACGCGCCGACCCGAGCCGATACTGGGAACGCTGACTCCTAATGGGAGGCGTCGTGACGCCACAGACCGACCGAGCCGACTTCGCCACGGCCGGCGACCCCGCCGGCGACTTCGCCGGGGCGCTTGACCTGCTGCTCGCCGACGGGGCGCTGGGCGTGCTGCGCAGGCTCAGGCCAGACGGAGTCGGGTTCAGGCTGGCAGCGAGCCTGGCCGCCAAACCGCAGCTCATCGGCCAGGAGGCCGTCCTGCTCGCGACCGAACTCGGCCAGATCGCCACCGGCCGATCTGACCTTGCCCCGCACCGCAAGGACAGGCGGTTCACCGACCAGGCCTGGAGCCAGAACCCGATACTCAGGCGGATCGTGCAGGCCTACCTGGCCGGCAGCCGGGCCGCCCAGGATCTGCTGGCAGGCGCCAGCGCGGACCTGGACTGGCGCGACGCCGAGCGGCTGAAGTTCCTGCTCACGAACGTGATCGCCGCCGTGGCACCAAGCAACAACCCGCTGCTCAGCCCGCAGGCGGCCAAGTCACTTATCGACACCGGCGGCGCCAGCGCGGTGAGCGGCCTGCGGGCGCTCCTCCGCGACATCGCGACGCAGCCGCGCGTTCCTGCCATGGTCGAGCCCGACGCCTTCGAGGTCGGGACGGACCTCGGCGTCTCGCCGGGCGCGGTCGTCCACCGCACGGAGATGTTCGAGCTGATCCAGTACCAGCCGGCGACCGAGCAGGTGTACCGGTATCCGTTGCTGATCGTCCCGCCCATGATCAACAAGTTCTACCTCGTTGACCTGGCCCCTGGCCGCAGCATGGTGGAGTACCTGGTCAGCCAGGGTCACCAGGTGTTCGCGATGAGCTGGCGAAACCCGGACGCCCGGCACGCCAGCTGGGACCTGGACGTCTACGGCCAGGCGATCATCGATGCGCTCGGCACGACCAGGGCAGTAACCGGCGCGCCCAAGGCCAGCATCTGCGGGCTGTGCTCGGGCGGAATCGCGACCGCGATGGTGGCAGCGCACCTGAGCGCGACCGGGCGGCTGGGCGAGGTCGCCAGCCTGATGTTCGGCGTGACCGTGCTCGATCAGGCCAGGGCGGGCACCGCGGGGGCCATGATCGACGAGCGAACCGCGACCGCGGCCATGGCCGCCTCGAAGGCCCGCGGCTACCTGGACGGGCGCGCGCTCGCCGAGGTGTTCGCCTGGCTGCGGCCCGACGACCTCATCTGGAATTACTGGGTAAACAACTATCTCGAGGGCAAGAAGCCGCCGCCGTTCGACATCCTCTACTGGAATGCGGACACGACTAGGCTCCCGGCCGCGCTGCACGCCGATTTCATCAAGCTCGCCCTCGCGAACGCGCTGACCGTGCCGGACAAGGCGACGATGCTCGGCACACCGGTCAACCTGTCCAAGGTCGAGTCCGACGCCTACGTGATCGCCGGCATCGCCGATCACCTGTGCCCGTGGCAGTCGTGTTACCGCACCACGCAACTGCTCGGCGGCCAGGTCTCATTCATCCTGTCGACCAGCGGCCACATCGCTTCCATGATCAATCCGCCGGGCAACCCCAAGGCGACCTTCCGGACCGCGAGCGACAACCCGGCCGACCCGCGCGAGTTCCTGGCCGAGGCGACGACGCAGAGCGGGAGCTGGTGGCCGCACTATTCCGCCTGGCTCGCCGCGCGCAGCGGCGGCCCGCGCAAGGCTCGGGCCAGGCTGGGCCGCAAGGGCTACGAGGTGCTAGCGTCCGCACCCGGGACCTATGTTCACGACAGATAGCCTGCGCACGGTCGCGGCCCGCGGCCAGCTGATACGGATCGCGGTTCGGTCGAGGCAACCCTTTAGGACCGGAACGAGGCGGCTCCGGCGGACTGCCGATTCTTCGCCCAGCCCCGTTCCCTTGCTGCTGATAAACGGCATCGGGGCCAGCCTTGAACTGCTCACGCCGTTCGTCGACGCGCTTGACTCTCGCATCGAGGTCGTCAGCTTCGACGCGCCCGGCGTGGGCGGCTCGCCGATGCCAGCCCGGCCGTACCGGTTCACCGGCCTGTGCCGGCTGATCGCGTCTATGCTCACCACGCTCGGGCATGAGCAGGCCGACGTGCTCGGCATCTCCTGGGGCGGCGGGGTAGCGCAGCACTTCGCGCACGCACACCGGGACCGGTGCCGACGCCTGGTGCTGGTCAGCACGGGAACCGGCGCGCTCATGGTGCCGGCCAGGCCGGCCGTGCTCGCCCGCATGGTCACGCCGCGGCGTTACCTGGACCGCGGTTACCTTCAGCGGGTAGCCGGCGAGCTGTACGGCGGGAGCGCCAGGGCCGATCCGGCCGCGGTCGCGGCGGTCATGAACGCGCACAACCGGGTGGGGTCACAGCGCGGGTACATGTACCAGCTCGCCGCCGGCGCGGGCTGGACCAGCGTGCCGTTCCTGCCGAAGCTGCGCCAGCCGACGCTAATCGTGTCCGGCGACGACGACCCGATCATCCCGCTGGCCAACGCCCGGCTCATGCACCGGCTCATCCCGCGGTCCCGGCTGCACGTGTTCCACGGCGGCCATCTCGGCCTGGTAACCGAGGCGGCCAAGCTCGCCCCCGTGATCAGCGACTTCCTCATCGCGCCGGAGCCTGGCCAGTAGAAGGGAGACCCGCAGATGGAACCCGTACTTGACGCAGACTTCTACGCGCTGGAGGAACTGCTTGACGCCAGCGGCCGGGAGCTGATCCTGCGGGTCAGGGACTTCATGGAGAAGTCGGTGGCTCCGGTCATCAACCAGTACTGGACGCGCGAAGAGTTCCCCCATGACCTGGTGCCGGGATTGGCCAGACTCGGCATCGCCGGCCTTGCGTGCGACGGTTACGGCTGTCCTGGCGGCGACCCGCTGCTGGACGGGATGATCGCGATGGAGCTGGCCAGGGTGGACTCGTCGATCGCGACGTTCATGGGCGTGCACGGCGGCCTCGCCATGGGGTCGATCTACCTGTGCGGCTCGGAGGAGCAGCGGCACCGCTGGCTGCCAGCCATGGCCAGGTTGGAGAAGATCGGCGCGTTCGCGCTGACCGAGCCTGATGTCGGGTCGGGCGTGGCGGGCGGCCTCACGACAACGGCTCGGCGCGATGGCGATATCTGGGTGCTCAACGGCCAGAAGAAGTGGATCGGCAACGCGACGTTCGCCGACTATGTGATCGTGTGGGCCCGCGATGTCGACGGCGGCCAGGTGAAGGGCTTCGTCGTGCATAAGGGCGCCGACGGTTTCTCCCCGGTGAAGATGAAGAACAAGATCGCGCTGCGAGTCGTGCAGAACGCGCTCATCACACTCGACAACGTGCGCGTCCCTGAGACTGACCGGCTCCAGCTGGCCGAGTCGTTCAGGGACACGGCCAAGGTGCTCCGCCTGACTCGCGCGGGAGTGGCCTGGATGGCGACCGGGTGCGCCCGCGGTGCCTACGAGTACGCGCTGGCCTATGCCCGCGAGCGCGTGCAGTTCGGCAAGCCGATCGCCTCGTTCCAGCTGGTCCAGGACCTGCTGGTGAAGATGCTGTCCAACGTGACCGCGTCCGCCTGCATGTGCATGCGGCTGTCGCAGCTGCAGGCGCAGGGGATCGCCAAGGACCACCACTCGGCGATGGCCAAGGCGTTCTGCACGGTCCGGATGCGGGAGACCGTCGGCTACGCCCGTGAGCTGCTCGGCGGCAACGGCATCCTGCTGGACGAGCAAGTCGGTCGCTTCGTCGCCGACGCCGAGGCGATCTACTCCTACGAGGGGACCAGGGAGATCAACACGCTGATCGTCGGCCGGGCGATCACCGGCATCGGCGCGTTCGTCTAAGCCGTCACCCGGCCGGCGCGTCCACGGGCGCGAGCCGCAGCAGAGTGGCGCTGCCGAAGTACAGCGAGGTGACTCGTCCGTCAGGCGTCCGCCGGAACCGCGCGAGTTCGCCAGAGTCGCGGAATCCTAGTCCGACTACGAACGCGTCGGGCTCGCCTGCAGGCCGCAGCGGCATCGGCTCGGCGTAATTGGGGCTGATGAACACCAGCGCGCCGTCGCGCCACTCGACTCGGCGCAGCTCGCCCATGGCCGGCAGCAGGTACAGGCCGAGCAGCGGCTTGTACTCCTCCGGCGTTGGCTCGGGCGCGGAGATGACCGGCGGGCTGGCCTGGACGAGCCTGCGCCCGATGCCGGCCAGCTCCATGGCCAGCACCGAAGCGTCGGCGATCCTCCCGTTCAGCAACACGACCGCGCCGACCTTCTGGTCCCGGTCGAAGCAGGCGTTCGAAGTGAAGCCGTGCAGCCCGCCCGAGTGCTGGACCCAGATCACGTCGCCCTTGCGGACGGCGTACCAGCTAATCGCGAAGGCCTCGGTCCAGGACTCATCGCTGAGGTAACGCGGCTTGTGCATCTCGCGCAGCGTCTCCGCGCCGAGCACGGACGACTCCCGCGGCTGGTCGGCGTGAGCGCCGAGGTGGAACGAAACCCAGCGGCCAAGGTCGCTGACGGTGGACCACAGCCCGCCCTCGGCCAAGCCGTCGGCAAGGTCTGGGGCCACGTCCAGTTCATCGGAGAACGTCCGCTGCGTGTACGCGGTAGCCCGCCGCGCGGCCATGGAATCCGGCATCGGATCAAAGCCCGTCTCGGTCATCTGCAGCGGTGTCAGGACCTCCTGCTGAAGGTAGGCAGAATAATCCTGGCCGCTGGCTCGGGCGACGATCTCGCCCAGCAGCTGGTATCCCAGGTTCGAGTACTTCGGCTGCTGGTTCGGGCCGATCGGGGCGTTTATCTCGGTCGCCCTGGCCAGGTTTCGGGCCGCGACGCCCTCGTAGCGGGGCTGCAACAGGGCAAAGTCGGTGCCCGGCGGCTCGCTCATCAGCCCGGACTCATGCGAGAGGAGCCGCCTGATCGTGATGCGGCCGGTCGCGTCGGGGCTACCGCTGCCCGCCAGCTCGGGCAGCCACTGCACGGCTGCGTCGTCGAGATCTAGCCTGCCCGCGTCCCGCAGCTGCATGATGGCGGTCCCGGTGAATGTCTTCGTGATGGAGGCGATCCGGTACAGCGTGTCGGGACCGGCCGGACGGCGTGACTCGACATCGGCGAACCCGACTCCGCTCGCCCAGGCCAGCTCGTCGCCGTGCACCACCCCTGCGGCCGCGCCGGCGAGACGGTTCTCCTTCACGAACGTCGCCAGCTTCGCCTCGAACTCTGCCGCTCCCCCTGCTACCGGTCCCGCCATCTCTCCGCCTGCTCCAATCGGTTCGCGCGGCCCGCAGGCACCGATCTGTCATGCTACGCGGGGTAAATCGCCACTGCGCATACCAGCGCGGCCCGGTCGGCCAGCGGCCCGGCCGGCACGTCGACCAACTCGAAGCCGTACTCGCGGTAGGCCTGCTCGTGGATCCTCTCGAACTCCAGCGAGTCGGCAAGTGTGATTCGCCTGGCCGCGGTCGGGGTCACGAACCCCTGGCTCCGCACGAAGAAGACGGTCCGCGCGTAGACCGCGTCGGAGATGACGCGGTCAAGCTCGGCCGCCAGCAGCGGCGACACTGACTGGCCAAGGAACCGCGCGAGCGCGAGCGTGCACACCGGCGAGCGATCGAAGAACACGGTCGCATCGTCGCGCGCCCGGCAAGTCTCCCGCTGTCGCTGCAGCGTGGCGATCTGGTCGACAAACCCCGGCACCAGCCAGGGTTCGGGGTCGCCGAGCGCCTGCTGCAGCGCGATGACATCCGTCGCGGCCTCCTCGACGACTGGGTGGCCCTCCCGCTCAAGCAGCCTGAGCACAGCGGTCTTCCCGGATCCGGGTGGCCCGGTAAGGATGAATCTGGGCATGCCCGACCTCTTTCAACATCGGAACTGGCTGAGTTCATCGAGTCCGTCCACCTCGGCGGCGAGCACCGCTCGGCGGGCTGTCCGGCGCGCGCGGGCAGGCTGATGCCGACGGCGGGTGACGGGGAAGACGAGTGCGGACCGGCGGGGAGACTTACAGGGCCGAGTCCGAGGGCGGCACCGTCGCCGGAGGCGGCGTCGCCGCCGGCGTTGTGACGGCCAGCCGGGCGGTCGCCGCTATCACCGAGTTGGCCAGCTGGACGATCCCCCAGACCGCCCCGGCCACGGCCACGGCCTCGATCGCGATCCGCAGCGGGCTGGTGCCCACGTGCTCATGGTAGATGAGCAGTCCCAGGAACGATCCAGTGACCGGCTCGAGCACGGCAAACGACGGCAGCGAGGCCGCCAGCCCGGCCGCCCGGAAGGCGTTCTGCTGCATCGTGAACGTCATCAGCCCGACGACGGCCAGCAGCCAGATGCGGGGATCGGCGAGCACGCCAAAGCGGTGCAGGCCGGCCAGCCGCGCGACCGTCTTCGTCAGCGCGTCGGTCACGCCTGCGCCGATGCCGCCGCCGATGCTCAGGACCAGCGCGCGGTGCGCCTTCGTCACGCGCACCGCGAGCAGGCAGCACGCCGCGGCGATGCCCACCGCGGCTCCGGCCGCGAGCACGAGCAGGTTTGTCGGCGCGGTCGTGCGACCGCTGGTCGGCTCGGCCGCGATCAGGAAGAGGACCAGGCCCGCGACGGCGGCCACAGCGGCGATCCACTCGGCGTGCTTCAGCCTGCGGCCCTCGGCCCTCGCGGCGAGCATGAGGGCGAAGAGGAGTCCGGCCGGGAACACCGGCTCAACTACGACCAGCCGGCCGACTCCCAGGGCGGCCGCCTGCAGGCCGTACCCGCCGGCCACCGCGATGAGACTGAGCTGCCAGCGTCGCCGCTTGGCCAGCCGGATCAGGACGGCGGGATCGACGGCGGCGCGAACGGCGAGCCCGGAGGCCGCCTGCTGCTGTGTAACCGCGGCTAGTGAGTAGCAGCCCGCTCCGGCCAGGGCAAAGAAGATCGCTAGAGACTGTGCGAGTGCCCCGGTCACCGACAGGCACCTGCCCTTCTGGTCGCCCCGAAGTCGCGGGTGCATGCCAAATCGACTAGGGCGACAATTGCATACCAGGCGTACGGTTGGCTAGTCCTCCGCCCGCATCAGGCTATGCGCGGTTTGTCGCTCATACGGCCATGATCCGGAGACGCCGATGATCTGCCGGCCGGCAGGCCCGCGATCGGCGGCCTGGCCAGTCCGGCAGCCAGGCAGGGCACGTTCTTGCAGTACCCGCTCAGGCGGGGAACTACCTGTTGCCTGCCGACTCCGTCGTCCAGTGCGCGCGCAAATCCCTGGTCGGTCCTGAGCAGGATGGTTCAGGTGCCGGCCCGTGCCCGTGGCCGGCCAGTTCGCGGCCGGCGCGGCAGCCAGCCAGGTACCCGCTCGCGGTACTCGTCGTACTCGACCCCGTACCGGCGCCGCAGCGTCGGCTCCTCATACCAGTGCACGAATGCAACGAAGGCGGCGCCGACCCCGACCGCGTAGGCCAGCAGCACCGGGCGCGCAAGCAGCACGGCCTGCCCGACGACTGCGGCCAGCACCGCCAGGTACATCGGATTGCGCACGTAGCGGTAGAGGCCGCGACTGACCAGGACGTCGGTCGGCGCCGGCGGTGCCGGCGTGCCGAGGCCATCGATGACGAACTGGCCGAACGCGTAGAGGAGCACGGCGCAGCCTGCAGCGACGAGCGCGGCGCCGACCGCGATAAGCACGACCGGGCGGGTGCTCCCGGTCTGCCATCCGGTGACCAGCCAGGGCAGCAGGCCGACGACGGTGCCGGGCGCGATGACCAGGAAGACGGCCGCGCCGAGCGCGGCTCGCAGTCTGCGCGTTCCCATCTCAGCTCCGGCCAGGCGGCAAGATCGTATCCCTGACCGCTGCCCACCGCAGCGCGTCCCTGATGCCCTCGGCGATCGAGAATCTGGCCCGCCACCCGAGCACCTCGGCGGCGCGATCAGACCTCGTGAATGCGCCCGCGGCGTCGCCGGGACGGCGAGGAGCCTCAATCGCCGCAACCGTCGTGTCCGACACGCGGTTGAACGCCGCGACCAGTTCCCTGACCGTCGTACCGTGGCCGGTGCCTAGGTTGATGACCACCGAGGAGCGACCGGACAGCACCTGGTCGAACGCGTCGAGCGCGCGCAGATGGGCCTCGGCCAGATCCCAGACGTGGACGTAGTCGCGGATCCCTGTGCCGTCCCTGGTCGGGTAGTCGGTCCCGGTGATCAGGAACGGCTCGCCCGCCTGCATCGCCAGGATCAGCCGGCCGAGGGCATGGGTAGGCTCGTGCACCTGCAGCCCGGTCCGTAGCCTCGGGTCGGCCCCGATCGGGTTGAAGTAGCGCAGGGACATGAGCTTCAGCGGCTCCGCCGCGGCGATGTCGGCGAACATCTCCTCGCACACTGCCTTGGTCCGGGCGTAGGGGCTCGCCGGCCCGATCGGCGAGGTCTCGTCGACGCTCAGGTCGGCACCGGGCGAGTAGATCGCGGCCGAGGAACTGAAGAGCATCCGCTCGCACCGGTTGCGCAGCAGGTGCTCGACCATCTCCAGGCTCTTGGCAACGTTCGCGCGGTAGTAGCCGACGGGATCGATGACCGAGTCAGGCACCACGATCAGCGCTGCGCAGTGGACGACCGCGAATATGTCTGGGTGATCGGCGAAGACCTTGTCGATCAGGACGCCGTCGGCGATGTCGCCCTCGTAGAAGATCCGGTTCCTCGTGAACTCGCGTCGCCCGGTAATAAGGCTGTCCAGGATCACCGGAGTAACCCCGCGGTCCAGGCAGGCCGAGGCGATCGTGCTGCCGATGAAGCCGGCACCGCCGGTAATAAGGATCTTGGATACGCTCTCGCCGCTGCCCGCTGCCATCGGCACCGCCCTGTAGTCGCTGCCCGGCGTGCCCGGTTGGGGCTCGCCGCAGCCCTAGTCTGCCGAGCCTGGCGCAGTGACCGCGCCCTTGCCCCCGGCCCTCGATCGCGCGGCCGGATGCTCGACAAGCGCGATGACCCGGCTGGCCATGAACCTTGCGGTACGGACGGGAGTGCCACCCCTGGTCAGTTCGGACACTTCGACTAGGCCGCGCCGGTTGACGACCTCGACTCGGCGGCCCGCCCTGGTGGCCGCCACCTCGTAGGTCCTCGTCGTCCCGCCCGCGTCGATCACTATCTCTACCTTGTCGCCCTTCATGCCACGAATCCAGCTCTCAGCCTCATCTGCAGCCACCTTCGGGCCAGCCGTTGTCTGAGGTCATACCCAGTCGGCGGCGCGGCACCGACAACCCGGTTTATTATGTGCAATACGCGCACGCCGGGAGGCTGACCTGCTGAAAGACCTCGGCGATTTCCCGGCCGCCCGGGACCGGATGTAGCGATGACCGCGCGGCGGCCGCA
>JASHOL010000105.1 GCA_030041135.1 Streptosporangiaceae bacterium
TACGACGTCGATTTTCGCCGGAGCGGGCCAGGGCATGTCGCAGATCTCGCATGCGCTGCTGGCCTCCGGGCAAAGGCTGCTCGGGATGGAGAACCCCGGCTCGCCACGGCTATGGCAGGCGGCGCAGGACGCCGGCCTCGGTCTTGTGGCGCTGCCGGTGGATGACTCGGGCCTCGTCGTCGAAGCCCTCGCGGATCATCCCGAGGTCCGCGCGGTCTGCGTCGGCGCAGCCCGCCAGGTAGCGCTCGGCGTGCCGCTCGCGCCGCCGCGCCGCGCGGCCCTGCTTGACTGGGCGCGCGAGCATGATGGGCTGATCATCGAGGACGACTACGACGCCGAGTTCACCTTTGACGGCCCGGCCCTGCCGACCGTTCAGGGGTCCGAGCCCGGGCGGGTGTTCCTGCTCGGCTCCATGAGTAAGACGCTCAGCCCGACGGTGAGCGTCGGGTGGGTGGTGGCACCGCGCCGCTGGGTGCCCGCCGTCCGCACCGAGTACGAGATCTTGGCGATGCCGACCTCGCTGAACCAGCTGGCGCTCGCTCACTTCATGGAGTCTGGAGCTTATGACCGCTACCTGCGCGGGTCCAGGCAGCGGTTGCGGGCGCGGCGGGCCGCGCTGGCCGAAGCCCTCAGCCACAGGCTGCCGCAGTGCCGGCTGGGCGGCCGCGCGTCCGGGCTTGACCTGATACTTGAACTGCCGCCCGGCAGCGATGCTGACGTGATCCTCGCCGAGGCCGTACGCCGGGACATGGAACTCTGCGACCTCAACGGGCTCTTCCTCGAGCCAGTTCCCGGCAGCCCTCCCCGGCTCTTGCTCGGGTACGGGAACCTGAACGACTCGGTCATCGACGAGGCGGTCGGAATCCTCGCCGACATCATCGTCAGCCACACGGCCGGCGATCTGCCTAGTGTGCCTGCGCGATCGCGATGAGGTTTCCGCACGTGTCGTCCAGCACGGCCGTCGTCGCGCCGCCGACGTCGAGCGGCTCCTGGGTGAACCGGACACCGAGGGCGCGCAGCCGGCTGAACTCAGCCTGCAGGTTATCGACTGAGAACATCGTCACCGGGATGCCGTCGTCCAGCAGCGCCTGCCGGAACGGCTTGACCGCCGGGTGCGAGGCGGGTTGGAGCAGCAGTTCTGGGCCGTCCCTGTCTTGCGGGGAGACGACAGTCAGCCAGAGATACTTGCCGACCGGAAGCTCGGTCTTCTTGACGAACCCGAGCACCTCGGTATAAAAGCGGAGCGCCGCCTGCTGATCATCGACGTAGACGCTCGTATGCCGGATCCTCACGTCCCCTCCTTCCGGCACGCCAGCCGCCGGTCGGCCAGCCGGGCCTGCGATGCCGCTGCTGTCGTGGAACTTGCACCGGCCTTCGCGCCTTGGTCTTAATCATGCCGGCTGACTCGGACACATGTTGTTGAGAGGTGGCGCCGAGCCCTGGGAGTGACTGGCGCTGGTCTGCCGCCGGGCGCTGTCACATGGCGCAAACCACCTGATTTCTTTGACCGCCGGCCCGGCTGTGCGGAGTTAGTGTCGCCGGGCCGGCACTAACTTCGCACAGCCACCGCAGGGCAAGTCGACTTGCGGCAATTGTCCGGTCGGGCCCGGCCGCGTCATGTCTGAGTCTGCGCGGCCGCCGGGGCCGGCGTGTCGGTCGGCACCTCGGGTCTCGCGGGGGGGACCGCAACCTCGGGTTCCGTGGCGCGGACCACAGCCCGGTAGCGGGAAAACGCCGGGAGCGCCAGGCCAATGACCGCAGCGCCGACAATTGTGACTAGCCCGCCGGACAGCGCGCTGATAGTCGGAGTGGTGAGCGAGCCCAAGGCGCCCGCCTCGACGTTTCCGAGTTGGCCACCCCCGGCCCCCACCACGTAGTCGGCAGCCGTGACCCGGCCCCGCAGTTCGTCTGGCGTCGCCTGCTGCACGATGGTGCCGCGGAACACCACGGTAAACGTGTCCGCGGCGCCGGCGATGGCAAGCATGGCCAGTGTCAGCCAGAGGGTCCTGGCGACTGCGAACCCGCTGAACGCGGCTCCCCAGATGGCAACCGCATACAGCATCGCCCGCCCTTGCCGAGAGATGCGGCCGACCGGCCCGGACAAGCCAGCGCTGAACAGGCCCCCGAAGCCGATCGCAGCGGTGAACAGTCCGAGGGTGCGCGGGTTCCCGCCGAACCGCTCGGCGTTGATCGCCGGGAACAGCGCGATGGGCAGGCCGAAGATAGTCGCGTTGAGGTCGGTCAGGAACGCGCCGGCCAGGACGGGCGTGCGGCCGATGAACCTGACGCCCGCCACGACGGCTCGCGGCCCTGGACGGGAAGTACCGGCCGGGCGCGGCATTGCCGGGAGCCTCGCGACCCCGTAGAACGAGCCGGCGAAGCTCACGGCGTCTACGAGGTAGCAGGCGCTCAGGCCCAGGTGCGGCGTGGCCGTGATGAGGCCGCCAAGGGCCGGGCCGACGGTCAGCATGATCTGGAAGCTGATGCGGTACAGCGCCAGGCCGGCCGCTATCTGGTCGGCCGGGAGCAGGCCGGGAATGAACGTCCGCCTGGCCGGCGCGTTGATCGCGCTGAGCGAGGCCGACACCGCGACGATCGCGTAAAGCAGCCAGATCGAGCGCAGCCCGGCCAGGGCCTGCGCGGCCAGCGCACCGGACGCGACCGCGCTCGCGCTGGTGGTCACCATCACGAGTTTGCGCCGATCCACGGCGTCGGCGATGACCCCTCCGGCCATCCCGATCACTATCGTCGGAACCATCTGCGCGATGCCGATCGCGCCGACCGCGAATGGCGAGTGGGTGATGTCGTATACCTGCAACGGCACCGCGAAGAGCGTCAGCGACCCGCCGACGGCCGACAGCGTCGACCCGGCCCACAACCGCCGGAATGCCTTTGACTCGCGGAGCGGACGGGTATCAGCGAGCAACCGCCTCGCTCTGGCCACGCCTTCTCACCTCCGGGCGGAACGAGGGGATGTCCAGGCTGAGTGTACCAGCATTTGTATAAGTGCTGTCACAATGCTTCTATAAATTCTGTTACATTAGTAGCCGGGAAGAGGGTGGACGGTCTGACCGAGGAGACAGACATGGGTCTGACCGACGAGCAGACGATCGGCGCAGCCAGAAAGAGCGAGATCGGGCCGGCCAGCGAGAGCGTGATCGACCCGTCCGGCGAGAGCGTCTGGCGGCAGCTGCGGCTCCTGCAGGATGCGATGGGCGCGGAGATCGCCCGCGTCTACGCCGAGGCCAACGTCACTGGGCTCAAGCCGAGCATGGTGATGGAGCTCCTCCGGCTGAATGCGCGCGGACCGATGACGATCAGAGAGCTGGCCGAGTCGGTGCAGCGTACTCACTCGGCCATGAGTCAGAAAGTCGCCGCCATGCGGGCGGCTGGCCTGGTCCGGACCACCGCGGGTGCCGACGCCCGGACCAAGAAGATCACCCTGACCGCGAAGGCGCGGCGCATCATCGGCAAGCTAGCCGCGGAGTGGCGGGCTACGGAGGCGTCGCTGGTCGAGATCGAGCAGGAGATCCCCTACCCGCTCAGCCGAGTCGTGACCGACATCGAGGGGGCGCTGCGGCGCAAGAGCTTCCACGACCGGATCGCCGACAAGCTGGCCAAGGACCCCGACTGGGGGTAGCCGGGCCGCCAATGCCGGGCCGGGCGCGCCGTGGCTCTGGCTAACCGTCCCGCAACACGTTCTTGAGGATCTTGCCGGTCGGGCCCTTCGGCAGCTCGGCCTTGAAGCGAACCTCACGGGGGCATTTGTAGGCCGCCAGCCGCTCCCTGCAGTAGGCGATGACGTCATCGGCGCTCAGGTCGAAGCCTGGCCCTGCGACCACGACCGCGACCACCTCCTCGCCGAGACGATCATCGGGCTTGCCGATGACCGCGGCCTCGGCGATAGCGGGATGGGCGAACAGAACCTCCTCGATCTCGCGCGGGTAGACGTTGTAGCCGCCCCGGATGACCAGGTCCTTTGACCGGTCGACGATGAAGTAGAAGCCGTCCTGATCCTGGTACCCGAGGTCGCCGGTGTGCAGCCAGCCGCCCTTCAGCGCCGCGGCCGTCGCCTCGGGCTTGCCCAGGTATCCCTTCATGACGTTGTGCCCGCGGATGAGGATCTCGCCGATGTTGTCCTTGCCTGCCGGCAGCGGCTGATCCCGCTCGTCGCCAACTCGCATCTGCACGCCCCAGATCGGCTTGCCCACCGACAGCGGCCGCCGGTCGTCGGCCCGGTTGAACGACGTCGTGCTGGCGGTCTCCGACAGGCCGTAGCCCTCCAGCACGCGGATGCCGAACTTCTCCTCGAACCTGGCCATGACGTCCTCGGGGAGCGAAGCGCCGCCTGACACCGCCACCCGCAGGCGGGACAGGTCACGGCCCGCGCAGTCCTGCTGGGCCAGCGCCTGCAGCATGGTCGGGACCCCGGCGATGACCGAGCAGCGGTCGCGCTCCAGGGCATCCATGACCGGTCCCGGCTCGAACCTTGGGACGATCGACAGCCCGCCACCGTATCGGACCGCGACGTTGAGGACCGACGACAGCCCGAACACGTGGAAGAACGGCAGCACGGCCAGCGTGACGTCGTCTGGCTGGGCCCCGAATAGCTGCCCGGAGACAGTGCAGTTCATGTACAGCTCGAAATGCGTAAGCTCGGCGCCCTTCGGCCTGCCAGTCGTTCCGCTCGTGTAGATCAGCACCGCCGTGTCATCCGCGTTCCCTGGCCGCACGTCTCCGCCTGGCTGGGTGAGCGGAGCCGCACTGACCAGGTCGCCGTAGGGCCGGGTGCCCGCGGGCAGGTCCCCTGACCCGAAGCTGACCAGGTATAGCGGAACGCCGAGCTGCTCGCAGGCCTTTGCCGCCTCCTGGTGAATGCTGTCGAACCCGATCAGGAGGGCCGCCGACGAGTCGGCCAGGTGGTACTCGATCTCGGGCGCCTTGAGCAGCGGGTTCAGCGGCAGCACCACCATCCCGGCCTTGAGCGCGCCGAAGTACGCGGTCAGGAACTGCGGCAGGTTCGGCAGCTGGAGCGCGACGACCTGGCCGGGTCGCAGGCCGTTCTCGAGTAGCCCAGCCGCAACCAGGCCCGACTGCTCGTCAAGATCGCGGTATGTGGCCGGAACACCCATGAACGTATACGCGGTGGCGCCGGGCGAGCTTATCGCCGTCTCGGTGAGGATCGTTGCCAGGTTGAAGCTCACAGCCTCCCCCCTTCGTGACTGCGCGCCGACGTAGGACCTCGGCACGTCGGCAGGCCTTTCCGGCAATCGCCGTGAGACATACATTAAAGATCCATCACCGCGGTGCCTAGGCCGCCAGAGCGGGAGGGGGAGCCGTCAATGACCCAATCCGTGCGGGGCGCCACTGTCGGCGGCGGCGAGGCGGGCGGCCGCGGCGCAGGCGCGGGGGGACGACCCCCCATGACCGGACCGTCGGCCCGGCTCTACCTGACCGAGCCGGCGCGCGGCCTGCTCGACCTGGCCGCGCTACCGCTCGCGGCAGGCTGGCTGGCTTCAGCGCCGCGTGGCGACGGCCATGGAGTGCTCGTCCTGCCGGGGCTGCTCGCGTCCGACATGAGCACGGGGCTGCTCCGGCGGTACGTGCGCTGGCTCGGGTACGACGTGCACGGCTGGCAGCTCGGGCGCAACGTCGGACCCACGAGCACCGTGCTCGACGAGCTGCCCCGCGCGCTCGCCGACCTGGCTGCGAGTTCTGGCGGCCCGGTATCGATCATCGGCTGGAGCCTGGGCGGGATCTACGCGCGGGAGCTCGCCCGTGACCATCCCGAGCTCGTCCGCCAGGCAATCACGCTGGGCAGCCCGTTCGCGCTGACCGACCCGCGCCAAAGCCGCGCGCAAGGTACCTACCAGCGCAGCAGTCACCGGCATGCCGCCGCCGCCCGCCTCCCGACCCGCGACCAGCTGGCCCGCCCGATCGACGTGCCGTCGACCGCTGTGTACTCCCGGCAGGACGGCATTGTCTCCTGGCAAACCTGCATCGAGCAGGAAACTGCCCTGCACGAGAACGTCGAGGTCCGCTGCGGGCATCTTGGCTTCGGCGTAGACCCGGCCACGCTGTGGCTCATCGCCGACCGGCTCGCCGTGCCTTCCGGCGAGCGAAGGCCGTTCCGTCCGCCCGCGCTGCTGCGCGCGCTCTACCCAGGTAGCCGGTGACCAGCCAGGGGCGCGTGCTGGCCGACACGATCAGCGCGCCTTTGCAGTTGGCTGCACCCTGGGGCGCCCGCGGCTACGTCTCGGCCCTGGGCGGGTGGATGCACTGGGTCGAGTTCGGCGCGGGCGCGGCGGCCGGCCCGCCCCTGATATTCGTGCATGGCCTCGGCGGCTCGCATCTGAACTGGGCGCTCATCGGACCGCAGCTGGCCGCCGGGCGCCGGGCCATGGCACTCGACCTGCGCGGGTTCGGCCTGACCCCCGGCGATCGGCGGACCGCCACCATCTGGGGAAACATCGCACTGCTGCAGCGGTTCATCGAGCAGATCGCGGGCGAGCCGACCGTCCTAGTCGGCAACTCCATGGGCGGGATGCTGTCTATCTTGCAGGCATACGCGCACCCGGAATCGGTGGCAGGGCTCGTCCTCATCGCGCCCGTCCTGCCCGCCAGGGTCCGGCGGCCGGACCTCCGGGCGGCCCGCAAGTTCTGGCTCAGCGCGGTGCCTGGCCTGCGCCAGGCAACCGCGGCGGCGCTGCGGGACGGCGTACCGCCCCGCCACCTTATGCACCGCGTCATCGACCTTTACTGCTGCGACCCGGCGAGCGCCGACCCCGAGATGATGAAGGCGTCGACCAGGCTTTCCGTGCTGCACCGCTCCGCCGGGGGCGCGGACCAGGCGCTGATGGTGGCGGCCCGTTCCCTCATGAACGTGGCCAGCCAGCCGAGACGGTATGAGGCGGCCATGGCTGCCGTCACTGCGCCGGTTCTGCTGATCGGCGGCACCCGCGACCCGGTCGTGCCGCTGGCGAGCATTCGCGCGGCCGCCGCCAGCAATCCGGGCTGGCACACGGTCATCCTGGATGATGTCGGTCACACCCCCCAGCTGGAGAAACCGCAGGCGGTCGTGCCGGTAGTGCGGGGCTGGCTCGATCTCCATTTCCCGTCTCCCGATGCATGGGAGTGAGGCAGCATGCAGCAACTCACCGGACTGGACGCGGCGTTCCTGGCGCTGGAAACCGCCAACACCACAGGACACGTGGGCGGCGTGTGCGTGCTCGATCCGGCCGACGCGCCGCGGCCGCTCACGCTGGCCCGGCTGACCGAGGTGCTGGCCGAGCGGGTTCCGCTCGTGCCGGTACTGCGCCGCAAGCTGGTGAACGTGCCGTTCGGGCTGGACCAGCCCTACTGGATCGACGACCCCAACTTCGACATCGAGTACCACATCAGGGAGATCGCGCTGCCCCGGCCGGGCTCGGTCGCGCAGCTGACCGAGCAGGTCAGCAGGCTCCACGCCCGGCCGCTGGACCGCAGCCGCCCGCTCTGGGAGATCTACCTGATCACCGGGCTGGGCAAGCGCCGTGCGGCCGTCTACACGAAGATCCACCACGCCGCCATCGACGGGGCGTCGGGCGCGGAACTCCTCACCGTGCTGCTCGACCTCAGCCCGGAGGGCAGAGAGCTGCCGCCCGTCGCGCCGTTCAGGCCCGCGCCGCCCCCTGGCCCGCTGACGCTGGCCGCGCTGGCCGGCGCACGGCTGGCCTGGCGGCCGGTACAGACGGTCCGCATTACCAACGAGCTGATCCGGGTGCTGCCGACGCTCGCGCCCGCCGTGAACACGTTCGTGGGCGGGATGCTCGGGCTGGGCCGGGGCGACGGTGGCGTGATCCCGTCGGCTCCGGTGCGCGCGCCGGGCACGCCGTTCAACAAGCAGATCACGCCGCACCGCAGGCTGGCGCTGCGCAGCGTCGACCTGGACACGGTCAAGACGGTGAAGAATGCGTTCGGCGTTTCCGTCAACGATGTCGTCATGGCGATGTGCGCGGGCGGGCTGCGCCGCTGGCTGGCCGACCACCGGGCGCTGCCAGATACACCGCTGGTCGCCATGATCCCGGTATCGGTTCGTGACCCGGCCAGCAAAGCGGCCATGGGCAACAAGGTGTCGGCCATGCTGGCTGCCCTGCCGACTCATCTGCCAGAACCGGCGCAGCGGCTGGAGGTCGTCCATGCCGCGACCAAGGCGGCCAAGGCGCAGCAGGCGACGATCCCGCAGGGCCTGGTCGATCAGATCAGCGACTTCGCCCCGCCGGCGCTGACGGCGCGGGCAGCGCGCGTCGTGTTCGCCACCGGGCTGCTGCACCGGCTGCCACCGTTCAATCTGTGCATCTCCAACGTTCCCGGACCGAATATCCCGGTCTACCTGTGCGGGGCCAAGCTGCTTGCGCATTACCCGGTCTCGGTCGTCACCGACGGCCAGGGGCTCAACATCACGCTGGTGGGCTACCTCGGCCAGCTGCACTTCGGCCTCGTCGCCTGCCGCGAGCTCATGCCGGACATCGAGACTCTGGCCACCTACCTGGTCGAAGAGCTGGAGTTGCTCGTCAAGGTGGCCGCCGACCGCGGATCGAGCTGACCGACGACCCTGGCCGGCCAGCCCTCGTGCGAGGATGCAGGATGTGGCGCTTTACGACGTAATCGGGGAGACCTACACCGCGACCCGGCGCGCGGATCCGCGCATCGGCGCGCTCGTGGCCAGCGCCCTCGGAGGCGCGGCCAGCGTCGTGAACGTCGGCGCCGGGGCCGGCTCGTATGAGCCACCTCAGACCGTCGCGGCCGTCGACCCCAGCATGACGATGCTGCGCCAGCGGCCCGCCGGAGCGGCACCGGCGCTGGTCGGCTCGGCCGAGCATCTGCCGCTGCGAAACGACTGCGCGGACGCGGCGATGGCGATCCTGACGATCCATCACTGGAGTGACCTCGCCGCCGGGGTCGCCGAGATGCGGCGAGTTGCCCGCGACCGCCTCGTCTTCCTGACCTGGATCGCCGAGCAGTTCGCGGACTTCTGGCTGTTCAGTGAGTACCTGCCGGCGGCGGCGGAAACCGACGCCGAACTTGCAGTTCCGGTCGGGCAGCTGACCGCGATGCTGGACCGGCCGCGGATGCGGCCCGTCCCCATCCCGCACGATTGCGCCGACGGGGTTGCGGCTGCGTACTGGCGCCGGCCCGCCGCCTACCTCGATCCGGTTGTCCGGGCAGGCATGTCGGCGCTGGCGAAGACTGGTGACCGAGCGCTCGCCCCCGGCCTGGCCCGGCTCGCGCGCGACCTTGAGAGCGGCGAATGGCAGCGCAAGCATGCCGACCTGCTCGAGCGTGACAGCCTCGACGTCGGTTACTGCCTCATCATCGCCGACGCCTGATGCGCGCGGCTCAACCCGGTGGCGGGCCGGTCAGCGGAGGGCTGCTGACGGCCCGCGCGTGGCGAATCGTCGCCAGCAGCACGACCTGCAACTCGATGCCGCTGAACCGGCGGGCACCGAGCTCGAAGGTGGTCTTGCCCCGCGCGTTGAGCCTTTGATCCCTGACGACGACCCAGCTGCCGTCCTCCAGAGCTTCCAGCTCAACCTTGTTGCCCGGACGCGCGAACTGCGTGGTCACGTGGAGGTAGTCCTTCAGCTTTTGCCGGCCCTGGACAAGCGTCGTGCTGATCTCGGGCACGACCGTCACGCGAACCGCGGGGCTCATAGGACCATCCGGGTCGGTCATCCGGAAGATGGCATTCGTGCTCAGGCTCGTCACGTCGATGGCGACATCACCGCTCGATCCGGTGGTTCCCTGCCCGACCAAGCTCCACGTCTGGGTGCCGGCGAGCCGCTCCCACAACCTGACGGTGACGCCAGGCAGCGCCGCGCCTCCCCTCGTCAGCTGGCCGTCGATGGTGTCCGAGCCGCCGGCCGCGATCTGAGCCGCGACAGCGCTCGCGGTGACCGTGGCATTTCCGTGGCCAGAAGCCGGCATCGAGCCCTTCCCGCCCGGGGACTTCGACGAACCCGGAGAGACCGCGTGCGACGGGCCGGGGTGGGACGGCCCGGCTGGGCCGCTTCGATTCGGCCCGGGCAATCCGCCGTTACTCTCGCCGCTTGAGTTGTGGTGGGTATCGGGTACGCCGAGAATGTGGAACGCCTGGTAGGCGATGTGCTGGACCGGTGCAGGAAGCGCCGCCGCATAGGCGGCCGCAGCGAAGCCGCCGACCAGCGCGGCGGCTGCGGCCGCGGCCGCGAGCCGCATGCGGGTCCGCGGAGCGGCCAGCCGGAGCCTGGCCCGCTGCCTGATCCCTCCCGACCGGTGCCGGGCGGGCGAGTCTGCCGGTCCCGGTGCGGCGGACACGGGAAGTACGGCGGTGTCGCGGGCCGGAGGGTGGATGTTGGCACGGAACATGGCCAGCGCCTGCTGCTCGCCGGCTAGCTCATCGGACGTCGGGCCGGAGGCCAGCGTCCTGAGCAGGTGATCCAGTCCCGGCTCAGAGCCAAGTTCACCTGGAAGATCCGAGGTCATTTATCCACCTCCTCCAGCGTCGTAACGCCCCGGCTGCGACGGAACGCCTGGCTGCGTCGCGCCTGCGTGCCTGGCAGTTGCGGACCCGGTCGCGTCCAAGGCCAGCGCCCGGACCGACGGATCGCTGGCGAGAGTCTTGAGCCCGCGGTGCAATGCGACCCGCACCGCTCCGGCGGACTTGCCCAGGATCTTGGCGACATCTGGGGTATCCAGTCCGACGATCACCCGCAGGGCAACCGCCTCGGCCTGATCCCTGGACAGTCCCGCCAGCAACTCGAGCGCCCGCTGCACGGACATGCCGTCCAAGACCTGGTCCTCGACAAGCTGATGGTCGGCCAGGATGTCCAGGCCGGCACTCGCCGGGCTGGCGGGCCGCCTCGCCCTGGCGCGGGCGGCGTCGATAGCCCGGTGCCGCCCGATGGTGAACAGCCAGCGCCTGAAGTCCTCCTCGCCTCCAGAGAACCGGTGCAGGTCGCGAACTACCTGCAACCATGTCTCACTGGCCACGTCATCCGGGTCGTCGCACCCGACGACCCGCAGGAACCGCAGGAGTGGTGGCTGCAGGGCTCGCCAGAGCTGGAGGAACGCGGCTTCGTCCCCGCGGCTTGCCCTAGCCAGGGCCTCGTCCAGCACACCTATCTCACTCGCCATCGCGCCTGTAAGGGTCGCACACCGGCGGGCATGCCCGGGAGAAGTCAGGCCAACCTGGAGCATGCCCGCCACGTGCGCTGTGACGGCGGGGTTGACTACTTGACCGGGGCGATCGTGATGATGTCGCTCGTCGCCGGCTTGAAGTTCTTGGATCCAATGAAGACCAGCTTGAAACTGGCGCCATTGCGGAGCGCGTGCACCTTGAACGTGACCCAGCCCAAGCGGTTTGTAGTCCTATGCCCCACCGCGGTCCACTTGCCCTTGATGTCGCGCTCGAGCACGACCCTGCCGCCCTTCACGTCGAACGACGGCTTGGTGGCGGTGGTCAGGTGGCCCTTGATCCAGGCAACGGTGTGCGGGTACTTGTGCTTGACAACGTGACCGGGGCCGGCCGTGATGGCGAGGTTGGTCGGAATCCTTGAGTGTTGCGCGTGCGTCGTCGCGGCGTTGGCAACGGCAGCGCCGGACACGGCGAGGGTGGCGGTCGCGGCGCCGATACCGATCTTGGTCGCCAGAGCCTTGGATACGAGCATGGGTATCTCCTTCTGGTTAGGCCTCGATCGTCGTGAGGCCGTGACAACGCCGACTACAGCGACGGCGTGCCGGTCGGCGTTACTCGCGAGGATGTGACCTGCGTCACACTGGGGAGTCAGCTGTCGAAGAGTGCAGTTCCAGGCCGACTTCCCTCATTCGATGCCCCCCGTCGGCCGGCGACGCCGATCTCAGCGCAGAGCCGGCCCCACAGGCGCAGGTCGTCGTCGTCGCCGTCGGCCTGCGCCTGGTGGGCGGCGATGAGCGCGCGCACGGCGTCGCGCAGCGCTGCCTGCTCAGCGTTCTCCCGCATGGTCTACTCGCTCGCGCCAGTCAGCCCGTCGCCAGCCAGCCCGGTGCCAGCTAGCACGGTGCCAGCTAGCACGGTGCCAGTCAGCACGGAGAGCACGCGCGCGCGGTGCTCGGCCTGGCTGCCCCAGGCCGGGGCCAGCGCCCGCACCTTCGTCAGGTAGAGGCTCAGGTCGTGCTCGGCGGTGTACCCGATCGCGCCGTGCACCTGCAGCGCGATCCTGGCCGCATGGGTCGCCGCGTCGGCGCACGCCACCTTGGCCGCAGAAACATCGCGGCGCGCGGTCTGCGCGACCGGCTTGCCGGAGACCGCCGTGTCCGCCGCGAGCGCTACGGCCGCGCCGAACAGCAGCGGCCGGGCGAACTCCAGGCCGATGAGCACGTCAGCCAGGTGATGCTTGATCGCCTGGAACGAGCCCACCGGCTGGTCAAACTGGACCCGCTGGCGCGCGTGGGCGGCGGTCAGTTCCAGCAGTGCCCGGCCGGCCCCGAGCAACTGGGCCGCGCAGGCCAGCGTGCCGTACTCCAGCGCCGAGGACACTGCCGCGCCCGCGGGCTCTCCTGCCGCGATCAGTTCTCCCGGCGTGACCTCTGACACCGTCCGGGCCGCGTCCACGGACCGGACCGGCGGCCCCGCGATGCCCAGGTGCACCGTCGATTCATGATCCGAGCTACCGGCGAACAGGACAAGCCCGGCGGCCTGCGCGTCGGCGGCGTATGCGGGCCACGGCCGTGCCGCCATGGTGGCGATGAGCTCGCCGCTGGCGAGCTGCCGCAGCCAGGGCCCGGCGCCCGGCACCGCGGCGAGCACGAACGGCGCGGCCGCGGCCGATTCGGCAAACGGGCCGGGAACCGCGTGATGGCCGATCTCCTCGCACGCGACAACCAGGTCCACGGCGTCCGCGCCGGCGCCCAGGCCGCCGTGGTCGGACGGCACCATCAGTCCGGTGACCCCGACGTCGGCCAGCGACCGCCAGATCTCAAGGCCCGGCTTGCGATCGCCGGTTCCCCAGGCGCGGGCCGCGGCCGGTCCGTCGGCGGCGGTCAGCAGGTCATGCAGCGACGCGGCGAACGCCTGCTGCTCCACGGAGAGCGCGAAGTCCATCAGCGTGGCATCCCGAGTACTCGCTCCGCGATGACCGAGCGCTGGATCTCGTTCGTGCCCGCGTAGATCGGCCCGGCCAGCGCGAACAGGAACCCGTCCAGCCAGCGAGAGCCGCCTCCATCGCGCAATTCTGCCTCCGGGCCGAGCAGGTCCATCGCGGTCTCGTGGATGGCCAGGTCAAGCTCGGACCAGAAGACCTTGCCCAGGCTGGCCTGCGCCCCGCTGGCAGCCCCGTCCGGCTGGCTCGCGACCTGGTACCCATGGAGCTGGTAGGCGCGGGCGCCGATCCACGCGTCGGCCACCCGCTCGGCCAGCGCGCCGTGAGCGGGCTGCCCCGAGCGCTGCCACAGCTTGACCAGCCGCGCGGTCGCGGCCGTGAACCGGCCAGGGCTGCGCAGTGACAGGCCCCGTTCGTGACCGGCCGAGCGCATCGCAATCCGCCAGCCCTCACCTCGTTCCCCTATGACGTCGCAATCGGGAACGAAAACCTCGTCGAGAAATATCTCGCCAAACCCGGCCTCGCCATCAAGTTGCGGGATGGGCCGCACGCTCACGCCGGGGGCGCGCAGGTCGAACATGAGGTAGATGAGGCCGCGGTGCCGTTCCGCCTGCTGGTCGCAGCGGAATAGGCCGAACGCGCGATCCGCGAAGACCGCGCGGGAACTCCACGTCTTCTGGCCGGACAGCAACCAGCCTCCGTCGGCCCGAACCGCCAGGGACCGGATCGCCGCCAGGTCGCTGCCCGCGCCGGGCTCTGACCACGCCTGGGCCCACACCACGTCCGCGCGGGCCATCGCGGGCAGTATGCGCGCCTTCTGCTCGTCCGTGCCGTGCGCGAGCAGGGTGGGCGCGAGCACGAACAGCCCGTTCTGGCCGACGCGGACCGGCCCGCCGGCCGCGTGGTACTCCTCCTCGAAGATCAGCCACTCCAGCAGCGAGGCGTCCCGGCCGCCGTACTGCGCGGGCCAGGAGACCGCGGCCAGACCGGCGGCGGCCAGTTCGGCCTCGAACGCGCGATGCAGTGCGAAACCGCCGGCGGTGTCCACCGACGGCAGCGGCGTCGCCGGAACGTGCTCGGCCAGCCACGCGGCTACCTCGGCCCTGAACTCCTGCGCGGGCGGGTCGAGGTCCAGGTTCACCCTGAGGCCTTCTTCATCGAGCGGGCGTCCATGCCCGCCAGCGAGTCGGCGCCGGTCTCGGCGTTGTGCGCATGCGCGACGTGGTGCAGGCCGAACACCGAGTCCATCCCGTTGCGCATCCCCATCTGGTCCTCGCACTGGTTGACCGCGCGCTTGGCCAGCGCGAGCCCGAACTGCGGCATCGCCGCGATCTTGTCGGCCAGGTCGAACGTCGCGGCGGCCAGTTCGGCGCGCGGCACGACCCGGCTGACCATGCCAAGCTCGTATGCGCGCGTCGCGCTGATCCGGTCGCCGGTGAAGAGCATCTCCTTGGCGAACCGAGGGCCGAGCACCCACGGATGGGCGAAATACTCCACGCCAGGGATGCCCATCCGGACGACCGGGTCGGCGAAGAACGCGTCGTCGGACGCGACAATGAGGTCGCACACCCAGGCCAGCATCAGCCCGCCGGCGATGCACGCGCCCTGGACCATCGCGATCGTCGGCTTGGGCAGATCTCGCCAGCGTCGGCACATGCCCAGGTAGACCTCCATTTCCCTGGCATACCGGTTGTCGGCGCCCTGCTTGTTCACGTGATCCCACCAGATCACGGCTTTACGGTCGAAGGACTTGGTAATGTCGCGCCCCGGCGTCCCGATGTCGTGCCCGGCGCAGAAATGCTCACCTTCGCCACCCAGCACGATGACGGCGATCTCGTCGTCGTTGACCGCGCGCTGAAACGCCGCGTCCAGCGCGTACGTGACGGCCGAATTCTGCGCGTTACGGTAACGCGGCCGGTTCAGCGTGATCACCGCCGTGCGATCACGAACGTCGTACCTGACGACGTCGTTCTCGTCCGGCACTGCTTTGTCGGCCGGCACGGAGCCGTTCTCGGCGGGCTCGGTAGTCATCGAGCCTCCTCCCTGAGCTGCCGCTTGAGCACCTTGCCCGCGGCGTTGCGCGGTAGCGACTCGCGAAACTCAACCTGCCTGGGCACCTTGAAGTTCGCCAGCCGCTCCCGGCAGTAACCGATGACGTCCTCCGCGGTCAGCTGGTGACCGGGCCCCGGCACGACCAGCGCCTTGCCGACTTCGCCGAGCCGCTGGTCAGGAATGCCGATGACCGCGGAGTCGGCGACCCCAGGCAGCCTCGCGAGCGCCTGCTCGACCTCGGCCGGGTAGACGTTGAACCCGCCGCAGATGTACATGTCCTTCAGGCGGTCGGTGATCGCAAGGTTGCCGTCGGCGTCGAGCGTGCCGATGTCTCCGGTATGCAGCCAGCCCTGTTGGTCGATCGCCTCTTTTGTCGCCGCCGGGTCGTCGAGGTAACCGAGCATCACGTTCGGGCCGCGGAGCAGGATCTCGCCTGCGCCGGTCTCGTCCGGGGTGGCGATCCCGATCTCGAAGCCGGCCGTGGCCCGGCCTGAGGTCGTCGCGACCAGCCGCGGGTCGTCGCCCGGCCGGCACATCGTGACGACGACCGCCTCGGTCAGGCCGTAGGCCGTGAGGACAGTGTCGAAGCTCAGCTCGGTCTGCATGCGCTCGACCAGCACGACCGGCACCACGGCCGCCCCGGTTACCGCGAGCCGCAGGCTGGACAGGTCGAGCTTCGCCCGGTCGGGATGATCCAGGATCGCCTGGTAGATGGTCGGCGCGCCGGGGAGCACGGTAACGCGCTCAGCCTCGATGAGCCGCATGGCGTGGCGCGGGTCGTAGACCAGTTGCGGCACGAGCGTCGCCCCGGTGAGCAGGCAGACGAGGATGCCGGCCTTGTACCCGAAGCTGTGGAAGAACGGGTTAACGACCAGATAGCGGTCGGCGCTGGTCACCTCGCCGCACTCGGCCCAAGCGCCGGCGACGCCCAGCGACTGGCGGTGCGCGCTCATCGCGCCCTTGCTGCGGCCGGTGGTGCCCGACGTGAACAGGATGTCGCTGACCTGCTCGGGCTCGACCCCGGCCGCCCGTGCGACCGCGGCAGCCGTGAGGCTGGCCCCAAGCGTCTCGAACTCGGCCCAGGCGAGCGGCTCGGGCTGGCCGTCGGCAGCGGCGGCCGGGCTGCTGGCGGAGGCAGCCGGGCTCTCGGCGGAGGCGGCCGGGCTGATCCCCACCGGAACGTGCACGAGTGTGCTCAGCCGGCCAAGAGCAGTAACTGGTTCCTGCGCAGCGGCGGCGTACAACAGCGCGAGCCGGTCAGCGCCGAGGAAGTCATCGGCCACCAGCAGCGCGCGGGCGCGGCTCCGGCTGATCACGTCCAGGGCCTCAGGGCCGGTGAACCTGGTGTTGACCGGAACCAGCGTCGCCCCGGCGTAGAGCGCGCCCAGCGCGCCGAGCACCCAGTGATGAGTATTGGGCGACCAGATTGCCACCCGGTCGCCCGGTTCGATGCCGCGGGCGATGAATGCGCTGGCGATGCCGCGGACTCGCTCCTGGAGTTCGGAGTAGGTGATGCGCGGGCCGTCGGGCTCCGCGATCGCCGTCCGCCCGCCGAACAGGCTGGCCGCCCTGTCCACCGCGGCTGGGATCGTCAGCTTCACCGGGCTCCTCGGGACGGGGCCTGCGGGCCGGCCCCGGAGTTTCGCTCAGGCAAGCAAGTGCTTGGTAGGTAGAGCGTAACCAAGCCGCGCCGGTCGGGCCAGGTGCCGCGGCCGTGACAGCATGGCCGCTGGACGCAGCCTGGATCGTGAGTTCTCCAACCGTCCCTGACGCTAGGAGCTCGGGCTGTCAGGCACGGCTGTCGTGCGGCTTGCGCGCTTCCGGTTGGTGACAATCTTGCGTTTGCGCAGCGACTCAAGCCACTCCTGCCCGCTGAGCAGCCGCGTGGTCTTGCCCGACCTGACCTCGCCCGCCGCGGCGACTGCCATCGCGACGCTGGCGGCAGTCATATCATCAGGTGCCTCGTACACGACGAGCACGTCATACTCGCCAAACGGAAAGCCCGCCACCACCACCGTTGCTCCCAGCTCCTCCAGGGCCGGCCGGATCACCTCCACCGGGTCTTGCGGCTCCTTTAGCTGATCCGCCATCGACTTGGCGGTGTAGGAGGCCTGGTACATGTAGAGCGTCATCGAGTTTCCCCTTGGGCGGGAAGAGCGAACAGGTCACGAGCCACTCCTCGTGACTCGCAGCGGCTAGTGCCGTCGGGTGCACTGCGGTCCAAAGATCGTAGACCGGCCCGGTCGGGCACACCAGCCTCCGCCTCGCCCAACCATCGGTCCGGCCGCAGGCCGATCAGCCTGATCCAGTACTACGGTCGAACATTGCCGGTTTTGGCCGGCCAGCGTGCGAGCCAGCCCCCTGGAGGTCCTTCAAGCCCGGTGTCGGTGTCAAGGACTTCGGCGCATCTGGCCACGCACACGGCGCAGATGATCAGGCCATCCCTGGCGCCGACCATGTGTACGTCGCGGTTGTGCCGATCGCACATGGAACAGGTCACGTCCCGGTATCCGGGGTCGTCACCGGACGTGCCACTCATTCTGCGAGCCTACTTGGCTGCCCCGCGCGAAGGCCGAGATGCCGGACCGGCCGGCCCGGGCACCTCCAGGGCCTTACCCGCGCTTGCCGAGCAAGTTCTGGCGGTCCCGATCTTGCCACAGTCGCTGGCCGGGTGCTGTCGTGCCTCAATCGTGCTCCATTCGCGCTCTGGTGATGACGTTCTCGGACTGTTTGGGTTATGCGCACGGCCGTAGCATCGCCCTCTTGAGACTTCAAGGCTGCGGACATCGCGAAAAACCTCAAGGTCTCCCGACCAGAACAGGAAGATGTAATGCGTTTCGTTCGACCAAAAGACACTCGTCGGCCGAGCCATTTCCGACTGGTTTATCTCCTCGCTCCGGCATTCGTCATAGGGGCGCTCGCCCTGAGCGGTCCAGCCCAGGCAGCAAGCCATGTCCCGGCCAGGGCCAGCACTGCGGCCACGCAGGCGATCACCGCGGTCCAGGTGCCATCCAGCCGGGCAACCACGCGAAGCCCGAAGGTCAGGCCCGATGCGGGCTGCGACTTCACCAATGGCACGCCGTCAAATCTGAGGCTATCGGCGAAGGGGCCTGCACCCACAGCAGGCACGGTGTTCACCATGCCGTCGGGCACAACCTGCTCTGACCTGAACCTGTCCTACGTCAGCGCAACCGACGGCTACGAGGGCTGGCTCCAGAACAGCCACACGGGCGTGTGGTTCCACTGCTCCCGTGGCTTTGTCCATATAACGGCGGGCCACCACAGCGTGACTAACCCGCCGTACCTTTGCACCGACGTTCTCCCTGGAACCAAGATGGCCGTCGTCCAGGAAAGCAGCACGCGGCGGAGGATCACCGTCGAGGACTGATGTCTCACCGCTCTCACGGTCGCCAGTTTCCCGGCCCCGCACCTACAGCGCCGGGGCCGGGAAACTGGTCAGCCCTTGCCGGTCAGGGCTCCGGGCCGCGACCGCTATCGCAGTATTGCCGCAATTGCGCGAGACTGCGGGTGTGCCGAGGTCGTTGCCGATCGTGGGGCGAGCTGCCGAGCTCGAGCTTCTGTCTGCCGCTTACGCGCGGGCGGCGGGGGGCCAGTCGCAGGTGATCCTGGTTAGCGGCGAGGCCGGCATCGGCAAGACCAGGCTGGTGGAGGAGCTGTGTGACCGCGTTCTTTCGGCCGCCGGCGGGGCGCAGGTGCGGGTGGGCTGGTCTGCCCCGGTGGCCGGGGCGACGCTGGCGTTCGGACCGTTCGTGGCTGCGCTGGGTGACCAGGGCGAATGGCTGCTGGCTGGGGATGCCGCGCGTGACATGCTCGCGGCGCGGCATCGCCTGTTCCTGCAGGTACTCCAGCTACTGACCGGGCTCGCGGCCCAGTCGCCGGTGCTATTGGTGCTGGAGGATCTCCACTGGGCTGATGAGTCGTCCCGCGAGCTGCTGGGTTTCCTGGCGGTCCGGTTGCGCACGGAGCCGGTGCTGATGGTCGGAACGCTACGGGAGGAGGAACTGGCGGCTGGGGTCAGGCGGTGGCTGGCTGAACTGGAACGCGGTCCCGAGGTGACCCGGCTCCGGCTGGGGCCGCTGGCCGACGCCGAAATCGCTGCGCTGGTCGACGGGGTACTACCGGGTGCAGCCGACGCGGACCATGTGGCGGCCGTGGTCCAGGCTGCGGAGGGCAATCCGCTATACGCCAGAGAACTCGCGGCCGCCGGCCCGGACGCGCTTCCGTCTTCGATCAGCGACGCTGTGCTAGCGCGGGTGGCGGGCCTCGACGAACACACGCGAGCGGTGGTCGAGCAGGTTTCCGTCGCCGACGGCGGGCTATCCCACGAGCTGTTGTCGGCGACCGTCAGGCTCACCGAGGAAGTCTTGCTGGCCGCGGTGCGGCAGGCGGGCACCTCGGGCCTGCTGGTCTCCGCCGCGGACGGCTACGCGCTGCGGCATGAGGTGGTCCGGCAGGTGGTGTACACCAACTTGATGGCCGGCGAGCGCCAGCGCCTGCACCGGCGTCTGGCGGAGGCGCTTGCCACCCGCCCGGGCTCGGACCCTGGCCGCCTAGCCCAGCACTGGCACCTGGCCGGCCGCCCTGACCGTGCCGCTCCAGCGGCCGTGTCGGCCGCGCGGGCCGCGGTACGTGCACGCGCCTATCCGGAGGCGGTTCGCTGCTACTCCCTGGCCGTGGAGCTAGAAGCCTGGGTGCCGGAGTCGGGTCCGGCCCTGCTGGAGGAGGCGGCGCAGGCGGCTAGCTGGTCCGGGGATCCCCAGCGCGCGGTCGACTGGTCGGCGCAGGCGCTGGCCCGGTCCGACATGGCTAGCCCCGGAACGGGCGGCCTGGCCGAATCGGCCGACCTGCTTCAGGACAGTACGGCAAGTCCGGATGTCCCCGATGCCCTCGGCACGACCAGCCGGGCGCGGTTGCTGGAACGGCTGGGGCGCTACCAGTGGGAAGCCGGCGACCTGCGGTCAGCTGTCGACTCCACCAGTCAGGCCATGGATCTGCTCGGCCACGCCCCGCCCTCCGATCTGCAGGCCCGAATCCTCGCCGCCGACGCCACGCTGCGGATGCTGCTCGCCGAGTTCGATAGCGCCCTGCCGCTGGCGGAACGGGCGGTCGCCGTTGCCGACCAGGTCAATGCCGTCGCCGCGCATGCTCAGGGCCTGGCCACGCTGGGCATCATCCAGGGTCAGCGCGGCGAGCTCGACGCCGGGCTAGCAGCCTTGCGTACCTCGTTCGACCTGGCCCGCCAGGCCGGCAGCGTGGAGGATGTCGCACGCGCCGCGCTCAACCACATGTACCTGCTGTGCACGGCCGGGCGGTTCACAGAGGCACTGGAAGTGGCGCGCAGCGGACGGGCAGCCACCGACTTGCTTGGTACTCCGATCGGCCTGACGTCGGTGCTCGACAACAACACGGCCGCCATTCTCATCTACACGGGACGGTGGCGGGAAGCCGACCGACTGCTGGACGAACTAGTCGCTCATTCCTCCGGGTACGCCACGACATTACTGCAGCTGCGGCAGCTGGAACTGGCTGTCGGCCAGGGCGAGGAGCAGCGCGCCACGGACTTGGCCACGGCGCTGGGCAAGCTCGCGGAGGACCATCCGCGCATCCTGGGACCGCTCCACGGGTGCCTGGCCGAGCAGGCGCTTTATGCCGGCGACCTGACCGCTGCGGCGGAGGAAGTGCTTAGAGGGCTCGCGGAGCTGGCCAACGCCACCTTGCCCGCCGACGAGATCAGGTTGCTTGCCGCCGGCGCCAGGACGGCCGCCGACCTCGCCTTGCTACCCAGTCCGGCGCGGCCGGCTGGTCTTGGTGATCAGTGGGCGCAGTCAGCGGCCATGTTCGCCGACCGGGCCGAGGCCATTGCCGATCTTCATGGCGCCGGGCAGCAGGAGGTGGGCGCGTGGCGCGTCTTGGTCGCGGCCGAGCGAGCCCGCGAGCGGGGCACCGACTCCCGCGCGACCTGGCAAGACGCGGCCCAAGCCTGGCACGAGGCCGGACAGCCATACCGCGAAGCCTATGCGCGCCTGCGGGAGGCCGAGGCAGCCGTCCGCGCGGGACGGCGGGACCAGGCGGCCCGCGCCCTGGCGGCCTGCGAGGCCCTGGCCGGCTCGCTGCCCTCCGGGCCGTTGCTGGCACTGGCGCAAGATCTGGCCCAGCGAGCCCGGCTGACTGGCAGACCCGCGGCGGACCAGGCTGCGGCGGGACAGAAGACGGTCGGCCAAGCCCGATTCGGACTCACCGGCCGCGAGCAAGAAGTGCTTGCCCGGTTGATCGAGGGCGATAGCAACCGGCAGATCGCACGTGCCCTGTTCATCAGCGAACGCACAGTTGCCCTGCACGTCTCCCGCATTCTGGACAAACTTGGAGTACGCAACCGCACCGAGGCGGCAACGGTTGGCGCCCGCCTGGGCTTGACCCGGCCCGCTGCCGACCCGGCAGGCAAGGAGGACATCGATGAACGACCCGGTGGCTGAGGCTGGCCTGGTTCCGGCGAGCATCCTGAACATCCAGGCCGACCCGACCTCGTGGGGCTTGCGCACGGTCCGGCCGCAAGATCCTCGCTGGGACGGCCCGGTCGCAGTCGATATCATCGCGCCGGTCGCAGGCACCCTGATCCTGTCGCCGGCCCGGCTGGGCAGCTTCGCGCTGACGCCCGTTATAGAAAACAACGGCTGGCACCCCGGCCCGCCAATCGTGATCGTGTCCCCCTACCTGTACATTCCAACCGCGACTGGCCTGAAGACCGGCTCGGCCGGGTACCCGCTTGCCGCGCACTATCACCTGCCTGACCTGCAGCGAAGCATCATCGACGCGATGCGGTCGGCCAGCACTCTCGCAGTGAAGATCGACGTGTTCGGCGGCGGCGTAGTGATCCTCGACGGAGCGCAGCTGCCCTTCGCCGTGCTTGCCGAGGTCCAGAACAACTGAGGCCATCAGCTGGTCCGTCTCCGATCGCCACGTCAGCCCGAGGCTAGGTAGTCAATTTCCGCAGGCCTGAATACGTATGGCTGCCAATGTGCCCACCGGGTCTTGTCCCGCACCCTGACGTCATGGCCGCGCGGCTGGGATTGACCCAGATCCCCGGGCCACGCAGAACGCTCGATGGCCGGAGCATCCCGGCCGGGTCTGAGCGAACAGGGGACGGGGGCAACGCCATGGCGAAGGACGCCGAAGCCACTGGAACGGCGAGGCGCGAGGGGCTCGCCCAGCGACGCAAGGCGCTGGGCCTGACCCAGGAGGACCTGGCCGGCCTGCTGTATGTCGAGCGCAGTACCGTAACGCGGTGGGAACGGGGCGAAACCGAGCCGCTGCCCTGGATCCGCCCGAGGCTCGCCGAGGCCCTGCAGGTCTCCGCCGACCGGATCGAGGAGCTGCTGGATGGCGGCGGCCTGGCTGACAGTGCACGCCGCGCCGGCAGAGGGCGCGGCGTCGCCGCGACGAAGGTTCCCAGGCAACTCCCCACCGCAGTCGCCGGCTTCACCGGCCGGGCCGCCGAGTCTGCGGCGCTGACCCAGATGCTGGAGAACGCCGAGCCCGGCGTGCCGGAGATCTGCGCGGTCGGCGGTACCGCGGGCGTGGGAAAGACCGCGCTGGCCGTGCAGTGGGCACATCAGGCCGCCGACCGGTTCCCCGACGGGCAGCTGTATGCGAACCTGCGCGGCTATGACCCGGACCAGGCGATGCCGGCCACTGATGCGCTGGCCGGCTTCCTGCGCGCGTTTGGCGTAGGCGACCAGGACATCCCGCCGGAAGAGGACGAGCGGGCCGCGCGGTACCGCAGCCTGCTGGCGGGCAAGAAGGTGCTGATCCTCCTGGACAATGCCCGGTCAGTGGAGCAGGTGCTGCCGCTGCTGCCAGGGTCGCCAAGTTGCGCGGTCGTGGTAACCAGCCGTGACTCGCTGTCCGGCCTGGTCGCCCGGTACGGTGCCGCCCGGCTGGAGCTGGACCTGCTGCCGCCCGCGGAGGCGGTCGGCCTCCTGCGGGCGCTGATCGGTCGTCGCGTCCGGGATGACCCTGGCGCGGCCGGGACGCTCGCCACCCAGTGCTGTCGCCTGCCGCTGGCGCTGCGGGTGGCCGCCGAGCTGGCCGCCGCCCGCCCGGACGTCCCGATCGCCGGACTTGTGGCGGAGCTTGCCGATCACCGCAGGCGGCTGGACCTGCTCGATGCCGGCGGGGACCCCCGCACCGCGGTGCGGGCGGTGTTCTCCTGGTCCTACCGCCACCTGGGACCCGATGCCGCCAGGGCGTTCCGGCTGGCGGGCCTGAACCCCGGCGCGGACTTCGACCCGTACTCCGTCGCCGCGGTCACCGGCACCGGGCTCGGCCAAGCCCGTAAGATGCTGGACGCTCTGGTCCGCGCCCACCTAATCCAGCCGACCGGGCCGGGCCGGTACGGCATGCACGACCTGCTGCACGCCTACGCCCGCGAACTCGCCGGAGCCAGCGACGACGACGAAGAACAGAACGCGGCGCTGACCCGGCTGTTCGACCACTACTTGCACGCCGCTTCGATGGCGATGGACACCCTGTACCCGGCCGAGCGCCACCGCAGGCCGCGCATCGGCCGGCCGGCCACCCCTGTGCCGCCGGTCACCAGCTCCGCCGCGGCGCGGGACTGGCTGGACGCCGAACGGGCCACGCTGGTGGCGATCACCGGGCATGCCGCCGGGCACGGCTGGCCCGCCCACGCCGTCCGGTTGTCTGCAGCCTTGGGGCGCCACTTAGATAACAGCGGCCACTACTCCGAGGCCCTGACGGTTCACAGCCACGCCCGGGCAGCGGCCCGCCGCGCCGGGGACCGGGCCGCCGAGGCGACCGCACTGAACTATCTCGGCGGCGCCTGCATCCGGCAGAGCCGCTATCAGGAGGCTGTCGGTCACCAGCAACAAGCGCTGGCGCTACTCCAGCAGGTCCGTGACCGGACCGCGCAGGGCCAGGCCCTGAACAACCTCGGCACCATCGATCACTTTCAGGGCCGCTACCGGGAGGCGGTCGATCTAAAGCTGCAGGCGCTGGCCATCTTCTGCGAGACCGGCGACCGGGCCGGTACGGCGCACGCGCTGACCGGCCTCGGCCTTAGCGAGGAGCGGCAGGGCCATTACGACCTGGCCGGCCGTCACCACCGGCAGGCCCTGACCATCGCCGCGGCGATCGGTGCCTCCCAGTCGGAGTGCGGCTCGCTGGTCAGCCTGGGCGCCATCGCCGCGCGGCAGCGGTGCTACCAGCAGGCCAGCGGTCACCTGTACCGGGCGCGCGCGATATCCCGTGCTGCCAGCTACCGGGCCGGAGAGGCGGACGCGCTCGCGAGGATCGGTGACCTGCGCTTGCGGCAGGGCTACCCCGATGACGCCGCCAGGTACCTGCGGGAGGCTGTGGACCTGTACCGGGAACTGGGGAGCCGGTCGGGTGAGGCCGACGCCCTGAACAGCCTCGGCGAAGTGCTGCTCGCCACCGGCCGGCATTCTCGCGCCCGTGCCGAGTATGCCGCCGCGCTCGGACTGGGCGCCCAGACCGGCGACAAGTACCAGCAGGCTCGCGCGCACCACGGCCTCGGCCACGCGTGCCGCGCCGGCAGCGACCCTGGCGGTGCCCGCCGTCACTGGCAGCGAGCCCTCGCGCTGTTTGCTGAACTCGGGACGCCCGAGGCCGATCGGGTCAGGGCACAGCTCGCCGCGGCTCAAGACCACAGCCGCCCGAAACAGCAGACGTCCAGGTAGCGGCGAGCAGGCGACGAAGGCGTCCCCATCCCTGAGTGGCCGGCCGGGTGAGAGATGCCGCTCCGACCTATCACCGGGTGCGGCGCCAGCGGCAGCGCGATCGTTAGATACTGAGATGTTCGCTCCCGCGGCGCCGCAGGATGGAGGCCAGCATGGCGAGGCTGAGTCAGAGCCTGTCAGCCCGGCTGTACCTAATCGGCTGGGCAATAGTGTCCAAGCTGCCTGAGCGGTGGGCGCGCAGGCTGTTCAGCCTGATCGCAGACACGCTGTGGTGGCACCGCGGCCGGGGCGTGCGTCAGCTTGAGGCGAATCTGGCCAGGGTCCTCGGCCCGGATGCGACGCCGGACCGGGTACGCCGGGTGTCGCGCCTGGGGATGCGCTCCTACCTGCGCTACTGGCTTGAGGTATTCCGGTTGCAGGTAGTCCCCGCCGACCAGATCATGAGCAGGACGCGGATGTACGGCGGCCTGGACCAGGTCGCCCTTGACTATCTCGCGGCCGGCCGGGGCGTCATTTTCGCCCTTCCCCACATGGGTAACTACGAGCAGGCCGCGGCATGGATCATCCGGCGCGGCGCGGGCTCGTTCACCACCGTGGCCGAGCGGCTCGAATCCGATCGCGTGTACGAGCGGTTCCTGAAGTTCCGCGAGGACCTGGGCATGGAGGTGCTGCCGCACACCGGCGCGAGCGCCTTCGGGCAGATGGCTCGCCGGCTGCGACAGGGGCACCTGGTGTGCCTGGTGTCTGATCGTGATCTCACCGCCCACGGCGTGGAGGTCGAGTTCTTCGGCGAGCCCGCGCGGATGGCCAACGTGCCCGCGACGCTGGCCGTCCAGACCGGCGCGGCCCTGATGCCGGTGACGCTGTGGTTCGAGGGTGAGAACTGGGGCGTCCGGGTTCACCCGGAGGTCCCCGACCAGCCCGGCGCCAGCCGGCAGGCGAAGATCGCCCAGATGAGCCAGGACGTGGCCAGCGCCTTCGAGCAGGGCATCAGAGAGCACCCGGAAAGCTGGCACATGCTGCAGAAGGTCTTCACCGCCGACCTCGACCCTCAGCGCCTGGCCAGAGCGAAGGCCGCCAGCACGCCTGAGGTTGCCGGCACCGCGTAGGCCGTTCGCCGCCACGAAGGCCAGCCGCGGCCCGGGCGGTGGCTGAGAGTCGGACAAACCGCCGCCGGCGACGACGGCTGGGGACGATAGGTATCGCAGGAGGTGCCGTGCAGCTGACCGATCAGGACGACGATTTCCGCCAGCGGGTGCGGCGGTGGCTTGAGCAGAACCTGACCGGGGAGTTCGCGGACCTGCGCGGCCTGGGCGGTCCCGGCCGCGAGCACGAGCACTTCGAGCAGCGGCTGGCGTGGAACCGCCATCTCGCCGCCAGCGGCTGGACCTGCCTCGGCTGGCCCGCGCAGTACGGCGGTCACGACGCCACGCTTGCCCAGCAGGTGATCTTCCACGAGGAATACGCGCGCAGCGACGCGCCCGCGCGCGTCGGTCACATGGGTGAGGAGCTGCTCGGGCCGACGGTGCTCGCCTTCGGCACGGCCGAGCAGAAGCAGCGGTTTCTCCCGCCGATCGCGGCCGTGAGCGAGCTGTGGTGCCAGGGCTACTCAGAGCCCGGAGCAGGCTCCGATCTCGCCTCGCTGACGACTTCGGCCCGGCTTGACGGCGGCGAGTGGGTTATCACCGGGCAGAAGGTCTGGACCTCCCTGGCCCAGGTCGCCGACTGGTGTTTCCTGCTCGCCAGGACCGAGGCCGGCTCTCGGCGCTCGACCGGGCTGTCGTACCTCCTCGTTCCGATGAAGCAGCCGGGTATCACGGTGAGGCCGATCCGCCAGCTCACCGGCACGTCGGAATTCAACGAGGTGTTCTTCGACGGTGCCAGGACCGCACGTGACCTGGTTGTCGGCGCGCCTGGCGACGGCTGGCGGGTCGCGATGGCAACGCTGGCGATTGAGCGCGGCATTTCGACGCTGGGCCAGCAGGTCGGTTACCAGCGAGAACTGGACGCCCTGATCGACGCCGCCCGGCACAACGGCGCGGTCCGTGACCCGCTGCTGCGCGACAAGCTGGCCAGGGCGTGGATCGGGCTGCAAGTGATGCGCGAGCAGATGCTCACGATGCTCGACGATGACGCGCCGGCAGCCGCCGACGCGTCCGTGGTCAAGCTGATCTGGTCGCGGTGGCACCGCGACCTCGGCGAGCTGGCGATGCAGGTGCTCGGTCCGGCGTCGATGCTGGCGCTGGGGCCGCCATACGATCTGGACGACTGGCAGCGGCTGTTCTTGTTCAGCCGGGCCGACACGATTTATGGCGGGTCGGCGGAGATCCAGCGTGGCATCATCGCCGAGCAGGCCCTCGGCCTGCCCCGCCAGCCCCGAGGCTGACGGTGCCGGCTGGCTCGGGGCGGACGGTGCCGGCTGGCTCGGGGCTGACGGCGCCGATAGCGCCCGAAGGAGGTTTGCCGCCATGACGTCAGCCAGCGAACCGGCGCGAGGCCGACCGGTACCGGCACCGGACCGGGCCGCCAGTCATCAGCTTCTCGACGGCAAGGTGGTCGTGATCACCGCCGCCGCCGGCGCCGGCATCGGCTCTGCGGCCGCCCGGCGCTGCCTCGAGGAGGGAGCGATGGTCGCGATCAGCGACCAGCACGAGGCGCGGCTCGCCGCGTTCGCGTCGAAGCTGGCCGAGGTCTACGGCGACTCGGTCTGGTCGGCTCCGTGTGACGTCACCGACGACTACTCGGTCCAGGCACTGATCGCGGGCGCGGCCGACCACTTCGGCCAGATCGATGTAATGATCAACAATGCCGGGCTCGGCGGGACGAGGTCGGTGCTGGAGATGACTGACGCGGAGTGGTCGCGGGTGCTCGACGTCACGCTGAATGGCACGTTTCGCGGCACCAGGGCGGCGCTGCTGCGGTTGGTCGCCCAGGGGCGCGGCGGCGCGGTGATCAACAACGCCTCCGTGCTCGGCTGGCGGGCGCAGGAAGGCCAGGCGCATTACGCCGCGGCGAAGGCCGGCGTCATGGCGCTGACGCGATGCGCAGCGCTAGACGTCGCCCGCTATGGCATCCGGGTCAACGCGGTCGCGCCGAGCCTGGCGACCCACCCGTTCCTGGCCAAGGTGATGAGCCAGGACGTGCTGGATGAACTGGCGGGCCGGGAGGCCTTCGGCCGGGGCGCCGAGCCGTGGGAGGTCGCTAACGTCATGGTCTTCCTGGCCAGCGACTACGCCTCGTATCTCACCGGCGAGGTTGTCTCGGTGAGCAGCCAGCACGCATGATCACAGCGAAGTGGGCACGGCCGACGGCGAGGCGGGCCGGACGCGCCTGACCTGACCGGATGCGAGCATCAATGCCATTGGCGCACATGCGGGGAAACAAGTCTTTCTCTGTTTGCTTGCCAGGTTTAGTGTTTGCTGCGATCCGTCCGGCAGACACAGTCCCCGCACGAGGAGGTCAGGAATGCGTTCGGCCAGGCTCAGGAAATGGCTCGTGATGGGAGCGGCGCCGGCCACCGTGGCCATGGCGCTCGTGCCGGCCGGTGAAGCGGCCGCGGCCGCACACTCGGGCAGCGCATTACCGTCGGTCAGCACGGCCGCAGCTGCCGGGAATGAGTACATCGTCATCCTGCGGAACCAGAACTCGAAGCTCAACGCCAGGTCAGCCGCCAGGCGCACCGCCGTCCGCACCGAGCAGGCGCCGATCCTGAGCCAGATGCACTCTCTTGACGCCAGGGTCGTCGCCAGCACAACGCTGGTCAACGCCGTCGTCGCCAAGATGTCGCTGGCGAACGCGAGGACGCTCGCGGGCAACAGCGCGGTCGCCGAGGTCATACCCAACCAGGTCATTCAGGGACCGCCATCTCCGACCGCGCAGTCAGCCGTCGGCCAGGCCAGCCGGGCGGCCGACGCGGCCGTATCGCGGCGACTCTGCGGCACCGCCGCGCACCCGCAGCTCAACCCCGAGGCCCTGTACAACATCAACGCGGTGCATCCGGGCGCCGACGGCGCCGGGGTGACCGTGGCGCTGCTCGCCGACGGCCTCAACCCGGCCGACCCCGACTTCCAGCGCAACCCGGAGTTCGCCTCGCCCGGCTCGCCTGCCGGGTCGCCCGTGGTCACCGAGGAGGACTTCTCCACCGACGGCGTGAACGCGCCGACAGATGGCGGCGAGGCGTTCCTGGACGCCAGCTCGATCGCCGCGCAGGGCAATGAGAGCTACGACCTCTCGCAGTTCGTCAGCACCGCTCACCCGCTGCCCGCCGGCTGCGACATCAAGATCCAGGGCGTGGCACCGGGCGCCAACGTGCTGGCGCTCAAGGTGTTCGCGCAGAACAACGACACCACGACCTCGGGGTTCGTGCAGGCGATCAACTACGCCGTCGCCAGCGGCGCCAAGGTGATCAACGAGTCGTTCTCCTCCGCCAACTTCCCCGACCTCGCCGCCGACGCGATCCGGATGGCCGATGACGCGGCCGTCGCCGCCGGCGTGACGGTCGTCGCCTGCTCCTATGACGCTGGTTACACCAACACCTTCAGCCCGCCCGCCACCGACCCCAACGTCATCAGCGTCGGCGCCTCGACCACCTTCCGCTCCTACGCGCAGGTCACTTACGGCGGCATCAACGTCCCCGGCGCGAACGGACGGTACGTCGACAACAACATCTCCAGCCTGTCCTCCGGCGGCGTTTCCGAGGCCGGCGGCACCCTCGACCTGGTCGCGCCGGGTGAGCAAAACTGGGCGCTGTGCGACGCCGACACCGCGCTGTTCTCCGACTGCACGAACGAGAGCGGCGCCGGCTCGCCGATCGAGCTGACCGGCGGCACGAGCGAGTCCTCGCCGCTGACCGCGGGCGCGGCCGCGGACGTGATCCAGGCCTACGCGCAGGCGCACGGCGGCACCGACCCGACGCCCGCGCTGGTCAAGCAGATCCTGATGAGCACGGCCACCGACGTCTACGCCCCGGCCACCCAGCAGGGCGCCGGTCTGCTCAACGTCGCCGCAGCGGTCAAGCTGGCCCGCTCGATCGGCGTCGGCACCAGCGACGGCGGCCTGCTGCTCAGCCCCGGGCAGGTCAACGTGACGCAGGACCCGGGCGCCACCGCCCACCGGACCATCTCGGTCACCAACACCAGTTCGCGGCCGGTCCACGTGCGCCTGTCGACGCGCGCTCTCACCGGCCAGGTCGGAAGCCAGACCGGCTCGTTCTGCCTGCAGCCGGGAACCCCGACCGCGGCATGCCCGGCCAACACCGGCTCGTTCGCGATCTGGAGCGGTGTCACCGAGGTGTACCAGATCGAGCACTTCACCGTGCCGCCAACGTCGCGTCCGTCGCGGCTCAGCGTCTCCGCTGACTACACCGACACCGGCCAGACATCGCTCATGCACTTCGCGCTGCTGGAGCCGGACGGCACCTATGCCGGTTACTCCTGGCCGCAGGGCCTTGGCGACTACGGCAACGTCCAGGTCGCGAACCCGCCGCCTGGCACCTGGACGGCGGTGTTCTTCACCGAGCAGGACGGCGCCACCACGGGCGGGGTCGGGACCAGCGGGACAGTCCAGTGGCAGGCGACCACGTCGCAATACAGTCCTGGCGCGCCCGTCAGCCCGTCGGTCCTGACCCTCGGCCCCGGCCAGACCGGGACGGCGAGCCTGACCCTGACCAGCCCGTCGACGGCAGGAGACACGGCGCAGTCGGTCGTCGTCTCCGATCGCGGCCAGCAGACAACGATCCCGGTCGTCGTGCGCACGGCCGTCGCCACCGACCGCAGCGGCGGCAGCTTCAGCGGCACGCTGACCGGCGGCAACGGCCGCGCGGACTGGCCCGCCCAGGAGAACGACTACGTGTTCGACGTGCCGCCGGGCACGCAGAGCCTGCACGCGGAGGTCACGCTCGCGAACGACCCGGACGACCTCGTGACCGCCCAGCTGATCGACCCGGACGGGCAGAACCTGGGCTACTCGACCAACGTCACGGTCAGCGCCACTGGAACGCCGGAGAGCACGCTGTCGGTGGACGCCTACCACGTCGACCCGCAGCCCGGTCAGTGGACGCTGATCCTGACCTGGG
>JASHOL010000106.1 GCA_030041135.1 Streptosporangiaceae bacterium
CACCCGGAACAGCAAAAGCCCGGCACTTCTGCCCGCCAGCGAGCCCATGGGGCTTGCTTGAGCCGGATGCATGGAAACGTGCACGTCCGGTTCTGAGGGGGGCCGGGCGCAGCAATGCGCCCGGCCTACCCGGCCTGCCGGTAACCGGCCCGAGGAAGGATCATGCCGAAGGTGCCGCTTGGTGAGCCCGGGATGGACGCCGACGAGTTTGACGATCTTGGCGGGACCAGCGCATCACTTGCGGGGCGCGAAATCGCACCGGGATGCGAGCTGAAGATAGCTAGCCCCCGGAAGAGGTACGGGCGACTGGTCGCCTGTCGCGTGCACCGTCACCCGCGAACCAAGGACGGTCACTCGAGTCGGGCTCTGACCTGGCGCCGCGGGGTCGGATGGGTCCGACGTGAAGGTGAGCCACCAGAAGTGCCCATAACGCCCAGCCGCGCTGAGGTGGCACCCGGCCCGGGCAAGCGTCACACATTCCAGCCGCGCCGTGGCGGCCACATCGGCGAGGGTGATCATCCATCCGGACAGGAAGACCCAGATCGTGCTGGTTGGGTAGCCCGCCGGGGTATCGGCCAGGTATCGCACCTCACGGCCCGCAAGCCGGCCGAGGGCGGCGATGGTCTGACGTACGTGCTCGGCCACGATGGTGCGGGCGGTGCGCCGCCAGGCCCACCGCGACCTCCAGTTGGTGGAGAACGTTGCCATGCGACCAAGCTGGACCCTCCCGTCACAGGAGAGTCAAGGCCATTGGTCATCGTCAGGGAGCGACCGTGGGCAACCGCTTCTACCGCGTCTGGTGCTCCTATTGAGGGCGGTTAGCGTTGCCGGACCGCGAGCGGGCGGGCCCGATCATCGTCAAGCGGCGTACTCCCGAAAGGCTAGGGCTCGAGCGCCAGCCGGAGTCCGAAACCGATGAGGACGAGGCCGGTGCATCGGTCGAGCCGCCGGCGGATGTGCGTGGTCTCGAGCCACCGCAGCACCGGCTTGGAGGCCGCCAGCAAGAGCACGAAATAAATTCCCGTTAGGACAATGAAGATCGCGCCGAGGAGCAACGAGACGTAGCCCACCGGTTCGCCGTGCGGGATGAAGCCTGGGAGGAAGGTCACGAAGAAGACGCCGACCTTCGGGTTGAGCAGGTCGGTAAGGAGCCCGGCCGGGTATCCGGTCCGGAGTTTCCGCGGGCCTGCGGGCTCGAGGGACTGCGCTCCGCTGGAACGAAGCGATCGCGCCCCGAGGAAAATCAGGTAACAGGCCCCGGCGATGCGCAGGCCAAGGTAACCGTCGTGACTGGCGCGAAGCACCGCTGAGAGACCCAGCGCTGCGGTGACGACCCACACCATAAGGCCAGAGAGGACGCCGAGGACCGTGCGGAACGCCAGTCGTCGCCCACCGCGGACGAGATTGCGGACGACTACGAGTGTGTCCGGGCCAGGGAGGAGGACGATGAGCACCGCCGCGAGCGTGAACGCGGCGACTTGTAGCAGCACGCAATCACAGTACAAGGAGAGGCGCCTGATTTTCGGAACGGCTCCCTACCCGACAGACGCACTCCCGCAGTTCTCGTCTCGGCGTCACGCAGTCACATGCCGCTCCTCGTGCCTGACTCGCGCTTCCTCGCCGGGCGGCGAGCTCAGATCGTGGCTACCCGTGACGCCGGGCCCGCGACTGTTTCGGCGACCTGCCGACACCGGGCGGGAATGTTCAGCCGAACAGTCTTACCATCGGTATCCGGCCCGCGATACCGGAGCCGGCTGAAAAGCCAGCCACGACGGAAGTCCGCAAACCACGCGGCCTCTAGCGGCGCCTGGGTGATCGTCTTGTGCAGGAACGGCCGGGAGATCCGGCAGGACAGCAGCTGCCGCTGGCTGGTGATTGCAATGACCAGCACGGATCTGGTCCACCACGATGCTGACAGGACGACACCCGCTGATCCGCACAATGCAATGTCCGCGGCATACAGGCCGCGCAGTCCCAGCATGAATGGCACCACCAGCAAAGTGGCGAACAGTTCGGTTGCTACGATCCACCAGTTCATCGACCAGCCGGTCAGGCCCAGAACCGGAAAGTAATCTGATCTCCCGGTGCGAGTTGGCGGAATACCCCAGGGTACGGTTCGCCTGTCCTGGCCATCTTGACCTCGCAACTGCCCGTCCGCCCGGCACGCTCGCCCTGAGCGTAGTCGCTCGTGCGCACAGGAACCAGGGCCAGCACCTACCTGGGGCAGGCCCAGAACTGATGCGGGGCCGCAGTGTTAGCGGGAGCAGACGCACTCTGCCGCCTTCCGCGGGAACGCGCTTATGCCTACCGATAGTGCTGCTCCCCAGGTTCTGGTGGATCGGCCGCTGGAGGAACTACAGTAGGACGCCCTCATCGGACTCGTTGCCGCCGGCTGTGGTCGCCGACGGTCGCGCCCACGCTGCGGCTGACCTTAATTCTCAAGGTCATGCCGGCGACGAAGACGTTTGCGAGCCGGGGATTGAAGTTGCGCTGCCGAGATCCTCGTGTGAAGCGACCGGCATTCCCTGGCCGAGGGGCACATTGCCATTGGCATCCAGGAGCTGTTCCACATTAGATGGGAGGTGAGAAGCTCCGCCGAATCGTGCGCCTTCAATCCAGGAGCCTGCAAACCTCGCACCTTCCAGCTCCGCCTGACGGAAGTCCGCGCCTTCGAGGTGAGCCCCTTCGAAGACGGTCTTCCGGACAATCGCAGTGTAGAAAACGGCGCTTCGTGCCACTCCGCCACGTAGTGATGCGTCCGTCAAGTTGGCATGAAACAAATCTGCCAGCGTGAGATCTATAGGAGTTGCGGACTGACCGCTGCCACGTTCACTGAACTGGCCACCGCGTACACGCCGTCGGCCTGTACTAAACAGTCGCAGGCCGCCGTGCGTGACTACGGCACGCGGCCGCTGACCAAGATAGGCACCAGTCAGATTGCATTCCTGCAAGTCCGCTGCCTGAAGGCTCGATGCGTACGCGAGGCCATCAGCAAGGAGCTTTTGAAGCTCGCCAGTTGGCGTGTTCCGAAGCAGAGCTGCGATAACTGCAACGGCCTCACGCTCGTAAGGCGTGCCCGCCGCACCCTGCTCTGTTCCACGATCAAAGAACCGACGCAGGAGGATCGCCGCAGCGAGCTTCTTAGCTTCCGCGTTAGAGCTCAAGCCGTCGACCGTCGCACTAAATGCCTGACCGACCAATGAAATTCGGTCCCGACGCGTTCGGTAGGCGAAGTACCTGAGTATCCCTAGCACTCCAGCAAGCAACGCGGCAATGGCCACGATCCAGGCCTGGAACGCCGTCGCTGTCAACAGATCCCTTGGTCCTACTCTGCAGGCTCGCTCCTCGGAGCTGAGCGGCTCAGAGGCTTGCTAGAAGTGTTACCGAAGACATCATGCGTCATGTCAGCGAGCCGACACGCAGGTCCTTCGCAAACCGCCTGCGGCGCATGGCGACGCTGACGCACGCTCGCTGGCTGAGAGGCCACGGCCGTCAACCGTACCGGCAGGTCGTGTGGCTGATGTTGACTACCACGGAACATCCGCTAGTAACTCCTAGTAACTCCTAGTAACTCCTCGAAGCGCGTCGGTGCTGGATGTGAAGACGTCCTCCTGATGCGGTTGTCGGGCTTGGTATCCCAGCGCATCGAGGAGGACGTCCCGTGACCGACCGTATCGGCTTGTCCAGGGGGGATCGCAACCGTAACGCCAGGCTGGCCCGGTTGCGGGTGCTGCTGCCGTCAGGGAACGCGATCGTGGGCA
>JASHOL010000107.1 GCA_030041135.1 Streptosporangiaceae bacterium
TTCGGCGGGACGAGCGAGGCCTCGCCGTGGACCGCCGGCATCGCGGCGCTGATTATCCAGGCGTTCCGTAAGACCCACGGCGGTACCACGCCATCCCCGGCCGTGGTCAAGCAGGTCATCATGAGCACCACGACCAACCTCGGCGCGCCCGCCTACGAGCAGGGCGCCGGCCTGGTCAACGCGTACGCCGCGGTCCAGCTGGCCGAGTCCTACGGGCTCTCCCACCGGGTCGGCAGCACGCTGCTGACCGACGTCGAAAGCGTGAGCCCGACCAACCCATCGCCGCGGCAGGGCCAGATCAACGGTATCGGCAACCCGGGTACCACGGTCACGGCGAACGTTGAAGTCACGAACGCCGGCGCGCACGGCCAGACCGTGCACGTGTCCGGACAGACGTTCGGGTCAGCGAACAACGTGCAGAACTCCACGGTCGTGCTGAGCAACTCCAAGAGCAAGAAGTTCGTGGATGCGTTCGGCTTCACAAACAACTACGGCGAGACGCACTTCACCGTGAAACGAGGCGAGGCCAGGCTGGTGGCGTCGATCGCCTACCCGGCCAAGACGCTCGACTTCAACGCCGCGGTCAGGTTCGACTTGATCACGCCCAGCGGCAAGCTGGCGATCCAGTCCGAGCCCCAGGGCACGAGCAACTTCACGACCGCCGACGTGCTGCACCCACAGGCCGGCCGCTGGACCGCGGTCATCTTCGACATGACCGGGGGCAAGGAGGACGGCACCACCGGCACCGTCCACTTCCAGGCGAGCACCCAGAAGGTGGTTGGCTTCGGGCACGTCAGCCGCTCGCGCTTCTACCTCCCACCGGGGGCGAGCGGCTCGTTCACCTTCACGGCGCGCACGCCGAGCAGCCCCGGCGACGCGGCCGGGTCGGTCGACGTCAACTCCGGCTCGATCGCGGTCACGCTGCGCAGCCTGGTCAACGCCGCGGGCGGTGGCCTGTTCAGCGGCACGCTGACCGGCGGTAACGGACGTGACGACCTGCCGGGCAACGGTCAGATCAACTACTACGAGTTCAACGTGCCGTCGGGCTCGCCGAACGTGAGCGCCTCGGTCAACCTCACCAACGACGGCGAGCGGCAGGTCAACGCGTACCTGGTCGACCCGGACGGCGAGATCGCCGGGTTCGGCTCGAACTATCAGCTGGCCGAGCTGACGTCCACCGGGGAGTTCGAGTTTGCTACCGGCACGCACATGGATGTGTACGCGGCCAACGCGATCCCTGGTACCTGGACGCTGGTCGTCGACTTCAACGATCCGGCGCTCGCCACGCCGAGCACCGGGAACGAGGTCTCGCAGCATTACACCGGGAGGATTGAGCTGAAATCGCTGGTCAGTGCCAGCGCCCCGGCGCTGCCGGACAGCGCGGGCACGACCGAGTCGGGCACGGTAACGGTCCCGGTGACGATCACCAACCACGGCCAGTCGTCCGAGAACTTCTTCCTCGACCCGCGGCTGGACACGTCGTCGACGTACGCGCTGACCGGAGACGGTTTCACCAGCGACGTACCGGTGCCGCTGCCCACTACCACGCCGGGTCCGGCGTGGCTCGTTCCGACGGAGACGACGTCGCTGGCCGCGTCGGCCGTCTCGACGGTCCCGATGACATTTGATCTCGGCGAGTTCGACGACGGCGCCGACCCTGACGTGTCGTCGTTCACGCCCGGCAGCACCGGCGGATCCAAGACGCCATCGCTGAGCGTGACGGCAGCCGCCGGTTCCCTCTCGCCAGGAGAGTGGTCAGGTGCTCAGGCGCCGGCGGCGACGGACGGGTTCGTCAACCAGGACAAGACGACTGGCACGGCCACACTCACGTTGAACGCGACGACCAAGACGTTCGACCCCGGAGCGTCGTCCAACGTCGGCGACTTCTGGCTAGAGACCGTGGGCTCGTCGGCGTCCTTCGACCCGCTGTTCACCATCAAGCCGGGACAGAGCGCGACCATCGACCTGACGATCACCCCATCCGCGGACGGGGCCGCCGGCACGGTCGTGAGCGGAACGCTCTATGTCGACGTGTTCGCCGCATTCAACGAGTTCCAGGAAGGCGGGCTCACCGGCTCTGACGTAGTCAGCATCCCCTACGAGTACACGATCGGCGGATAACACCGCCGTTGACCGCCGCTGGGCGGGGCCGGAAACGGCCCCGCCCAGCGACTCGGCCGCGGTGCTCCGCAGAGACCTAGCAGAACCCGGCCATTTCCCGTGGCGTTACCGCAGACCGGGGTTTTCGCGTACCGACCGGCAACGGCACCGAACATTCCCGTACCAGTCCGGCGATCCTGCCCGCCCGCCGGTCTTCCGACTCGCCCGCATACCGCGGCCACCAGGGACGATCGCAGCGATACCAGCGTCCGAGAGTGTCGGCCGCGTATAGCCGAGCCGTAGTCGGCAGATAGTGCACCGATAGCCGCCTGGAAGTGAATTTGTAGTCGTCAGAAACATGATGGGCTCCTGACGAACAGGCTCGCGCTGCGTCGCCTCGTAGCGGTGTGAGCCGGGAAGGGTAGCTCATGAAGAAGGTCTATTTCGCCGGGCTTGCCGCGTTAGCTCCCGTAGCGGCGGGCCTAGCTCCGGCGGCGGCTCACGCGGCGACATCTGACGCGGGGTCAGCTCACGCAGTGTCGGCAGGGCGGTCCGCGACCGCAAAACAGGTCAGAATAGAGCACCTCGTCCAACGAATACAGCAGCTCAGGGCCAATGCCGCTAACGGAGACTATTACTGCAGCGGGGCCCCTTTCGTTCTCAGCTCACGACTTTGTATCGCACCGATAGATCACAAGACCAAGTTCTATTACCGCACCGGCGGAAGCGTGACCGTTTACGCCGGTGATGCCATGATCGAACAGTGCTGGTTCAGCGGCGCTCCATATGCGGATCCGTACTGGGACCACGTAATCTGGGAAAGCAGCCTGAACGGAAAGCACCCAACGTACGGATATTCCACCCAAGGCCACGTAGCCGACGAATACGTCAACTTCTCGGGCCGCTATCCGTTCTCAGGTGGCGTCAGTCTCCCGCACTGCGGCTGAATATCGTCCTGCTGTCTGCTGGCGGAGGACCCGGGTGTGGGCCTCCGCCAGCAGCGCGCTCGGGCGTATACCGAGCTCGTCATTGAGGCGGCTCCGCAGTTCGGTGAAGGTGTGCAGGGCGGCCGCCTGCTGGCCGGTTGCCGCTAGCGCGATCATCATGTGCGCGTGAGCGCGCTCGTTGAAACGCTCCCTGGCGCAGAGGTCGCGAAGATGTGGCAGGACCTGCTCGTGCACGCCGGCTAGTTCGGCGGCGAAGCCGTAAAGCAGCACCGCATCGGAACGCCTGCAGGCGAGCGCGATCACCGCAGGGTGCTGGCGTAACAGGTCGATGTCGGCCAGTACCTCACCGTGCCACAGGCTCAGGGCTCGCTCATACAGGCTGCAAGCGCGCGCTGGGTTCTGGCTGCCGACCGCGCGCCGGGCCAGACCGACGAGGTCCTCGAACGTGGCGGCATCGAGCTGGCCGTCGTCAACCATCAGCCGATAGCCGGCGCCGACCGTGGTGATGGGATTCCCGGCCTTGCCAGCGTCGAGTCCCGATCCGAGTAGCTTGCGCAGTCGACTGACGTAGCCCTGCAATTCCGTGACCGCACTGGCGGGGGGCCGCATGCCCCACAGGACGTCAATGAACGCGTCGCGGTGCAGAATGGTGCCCCGGTGCAGGACTAACAGTGCGAACACGGCCCGCTGGCGCGCTGAACCAAGCGGCACCGGCGCGCCCTGGCGCGAAGCCGTCAATGGGCCGAGCACCTCGATACGGATGTCGCGGGTTCGCGGCCCCAAGAAGCGGGCGCTCTCGCTCTGGTCGAGACCAAGAATCGCTCGTAGCTCCCTTCGTGCTGCCCATACGGGGGAATGGGTTCGGCCCTGCTCCAGGTCACGCAAGGCGCCCAGGCTGATTCCGGCTTCGTCCGCCAACTGCCGCTGAGTCAGCCCCGCCGCGATCCGCCGCTCGCGAATCTGCATGCCCATCCAGTGGCGCGAATGCTGGTCGTATCTCTCGGACATCTCCGTCTCCCGATGCCCGCTGCCGTCACATGCCCGTTCCTTGGCCCTGCGGGGTACGCCCCGCGGTCCGGGCAGATTCCCCTCACCACCGGTGAACAGGGGTTCTGCATGGTCGATACTTATTTGGTGATCTTGTAGCCGCGCCTACCACGAGGCGAGCCCAAGCAGGTCGGCGAGCATCCCGATCCTGGTGTCGTGAACGGCGGGAGGTGCCTGGCCGGTATCCAGGTAACGAAGCTCGCAGCGGCGAAGCGCGACACTGAAATTCAGGCGGCCGTCGACAATGTCAGCCCAGGCTTCGACCGACCCGATCACGTCCCAGGCAGTGTCGTCGGTGTCGCCGTTGACCGCGGACGCGGTGCGCTCCGCCAGATTGACCCGCCAGCGGGTCGTCGGGCCCATCTTGGCGGCCGAAAGGACGATGAGCGAGAACGGTTCGTCTGCGCAGACTGCCCAGCGGCGGCTGAACCGCTCGTCGACCTTGGCCAGCCTGGCGGTCAGCACCTGGCCCATTCGCAGGCCGTCGGTCGATAGCTCGACCCCTTGGCCGATGCACGGCGTACTGCCGTCGACGACCGGCTCGGCCTCCTGCGGGTCGGGCAGCGCGTCCGGCGGCAGCCGCAGGTCTGCAGGTGGCTCCTTGGTTCCCCAGTCGGCATCCACCGGTAGGTATCGCAGCTTTCCGGCCAGCTCGTTGACGAGACCCTGCATGTCCTGGCCCATCATTCCGGCGGGGATCGACCACCCCCGGCCCACCGAATCTTCCGTGATCCGCGACGTATGCCAGATCTTGTAGTCGGCAGGGCCGAACCGCTCCCGCTCGGGCGCGAAGCACCTCATCGACACTCCGGGTGCAGACGGCACTCCAAGGAACTCGAAGATCCCGGCCGCGATCGCCTCCGGATCGCTGACCATGTCCTCGTAACGCACGCGGTAACAGCGGTCGGGGAAGAGCTCTTCGGCCCGAAGGATGGCCCTGACGTTGTCGGTCCAGAACCGGGCCATGGCGAGCACCGAGTTTCCTGGCGTGCCGGCAATATAAGCGTCGAACCCATAGCCGCTAAGCCCCCACGGGCACGCCTCAAGGCCCGACGCGATCACGTCCATAGGGTGCCGGTAGAGACAGATGAACTTCGCGTCCGGATAGACGCGGGTCAGCAGCTCAGCGTATCTCGCCGTGCCTAAGCTCTTGTCGCAATAGCGCTTCTTTCCCCTGCGCTGCAAGTACGAGCCCACCATCATGTCCATGGTGTGGCGCACCCCGACAACCGCCGCCTCGGGAATCTCAGGCGGCTCGTCGCCGCGGTTAGCCGATAACGGCGCGCCCTCGATCAGTGACCATACAGTGGCGAGCTGCCCGCACAAGGCAGGCACATTCGTTTCTGGCGGGCAGGCAAGATCCGGATGGGCATCCAGTAAGAAACGCAGCAGCGTCGATCCCGACCTGCCGCTGCATAGGACGAACACGGCGCCCGACGAGGCTCCTTCCCGTCTGATGCCGTGATCTGGGTGAGTAAGAGGGATGGCGGCCATTAGTCCTCCTCAGGCCGGCCACATGGCGAGGGCGTTTCATCCTCGTCATGCCGGAGCGACGCAGGCTCTGCAGCACAGGAGATGAGTTCCTGCCTAACATTGGTATTCTAGGACTTATGCGTAGAGGGTGCTATGATGCGTAGTAGCCAATTTGTTGTACGCCGGATGTATCACTTCTTATCGGCTCCCTCTAATCCGATGCCTGCGGAGACTCCGCGTCGTAGTTGAGGGAAGCTGCCTCAGCCGAGAGGGGGACCGGGCGGCTGACGGGCGGCCCAGAGCCGCCTGATCGTAAATGCCACGAGGCATGACCACGCGCGATTCGAATAGGGTGCGCGAGCCTGGGGCGCCTGACCGAGTCAGCGGCCGGGCGGACCAGTCTGCCGGAGGACCCGTGGTGGTACTGACGTTTGGGTACTCAGGAGTTCAGTCCCTTGAGTCGATCCTGGCCCAGCAGCCGAGCCTGGCATGCACGTCTGGCACCGGCGTAATTCCGTTATGCGCTCAGGTGGTCGCTACCTGGAAGCAGGTGGAGCAGAATAACCCGGCTATGTCCGCGCTGGCTGCCTCGTCGGTAAGGGCGCTGGCGGGATCGATGATCACGTCGATCCTCGCGGCATCGGCTGGAAGGCGCTGGTGCGAGGTCGCGACGGCGCGAGCGAGCACCGCAGATACCTTTGCCACCGTGTTTCCGCAGGCGCAGTTCGTGTGCTTCTACCGGGCTTGCGATCATGTGATCGCTGCCGCAGCCGGCGCATCTCGATGGGGCCTCATCGGCGCCGGAATAGGCGATTTCGTGACAACGTATCCGGGCAACAGCGTGGCAGCCTTAGCCGCCTATTGGTTCGCCAGCGCCAGTGCCCTGCTCGACTTTGAGACGGCTTACCCGGGCCGGACCCTGCGCGTCCGGCAGGAGGACCTGGCGGCCAGCCGCGAAGCCACGACGAATTCCATCACCGAGTTCCTTGGCTTGAGCTTGCACCGGCCAGGCCTGCCGAGCCCGTTGGCGGAACCCAAGGAAACGGGGATGACGGCTGAGCAGCCTGATGTGGGCAAAGGACAGGAGATCCCAATAGAGATGATCCCTGGGCCGATGTTGGAGCAGGTCAACCACCTGCATGGCCAGCTTGGCTACCCGGCCCTGGCGCCGCCGACCTGGCCAAAGCCACCCCCGGACCCAGTCCCCTGGCTGGCCGCCCACTTGCGCGAGGGCCCCGGACCTGGCCGATGACCCCGCCGGTCGGTCAGTCGCGGCCCGCGAACGCCCGTAGCGCCGTCGTCGCAATCTCGGCCGAGTTCGCGGTGCGGTCGACTCCAGGAGCCCCGGCGCAGCAACGCTCGCGCGATTCCTAATCCAGAATCGGGACCTGCGCTCTCGGGTGCGCGCAACAACAAGTGTCATGGATGCCCCGAAGGGATCGCCGTATGAACCATGGGTACCGGGTGAGCACCAAAGCCGCCGACGTTGGCATGGTTCGACTGACGGCGAGATCATCGGTCGCTCACGTTCTGAGCCCGGGGGCCCATGAAACCGCGGTGTAGGTCCCGCGATACCGGGCCCGCCTACGGTTGCTGCATTCGCTAATCCGGTCTGCGAAGGAGGCACGACTGTGACGATTGCAGCCAGCGTTTACGCCGATGGGCTGGTCAAGAACTTTGGTGAGTTCCGCGCCGTTGACGGCATCGCCCTAGAGGTCGGCCAGGGCGAGATCTTCGGCGTGCTCGGCCCGAACGGAGCCGGGAAGACAACAATGCTCAGAATGCTCGCCACGCTGCTCCCGATCGACGCCGGGCATGCTCGGGTGTTCGGAGTTGACGTCGCCCGCGAGCCCCATCGGGTCCGCCAGCTCGTCGGGGTCACCGGGCAGTATGCCTCGGTCGACGAGGACTTGACCGCGACTGAGAACCTGTGGCTGTTCGGCCGGCTGCAGGGTTTGCGATCCGCCGAGGCCAGATCCACCGCCCGCGAACTGCTGGAGCAGTTCGGGCTTGAGGAGGCCGCGAAGAGGCCGCTGTCCCAGTTCTCCGGCGGCATGCGCCGCCGCCTCGATCTGGCGGCCAGCCTCATCACCAGGCCGCCGCTGATCTTCCTGGACGAGCCGACCACCGGGCTGGATCCCCGCACCAGGGGCCAGATGTGGGACACGATCCGGGGCTTGGTCGCCGACGGCTGCACGATCATGCTGACGACGCAGTACCTTGACGAGGCCGACCAGCTTGCCGACCGCATCGCCGTCATCGACCACGGACGCAAGGTGGCCGAGGGGACCCCGGACGAGCTGAAGACCTCGGTCGGCAACTCGACGCTCCAGCTCGAGCTTGCCGCAGGGGCCGACCAGGTCCTCGCCCTCGAGATCGTGCAGCGGGTCGTCGGCAGGGAGCCAGTCCTGACGCCCGAGTCGGGGCGCATGAACGTGCCGCTCGACACCGCCGACGGAGCCGCGGACGTGCTGATCGGACTCCGGCAGGCCGGGGTGCAGATCACCTCGGTGAGCGTGGCGAAACCGACGCTCGACGAGGTGTTTCTCACGCTCACCGGCCACGACAACGACAACGAAGACCAGCCGGACGAGACCGTCCGCGACGAGCCGCTCCTGGAGGTCCGATGAGCACCGCAACCGTAAGCCATGCTCGACCCGATTTCGGTCCCAGGCTGCCGGTCGTCGATCCCGCCACCGCCGTTGCCCGCGCCCGTCCGCACACGGGCCTGGGCGAGACTGTCAGCCAGACGCTCTCGATGGCCTGGCGGGCACTGAAGAAGATGCGCCGCAACCCAGAACAGTTCTTCGACGTCACCGTGCAGCCGCTGCTGTTCACGGCGATGTTCGCCTACATTTTCGGCGGTGCCATCTCCGGCAACGTTCACGCCTATCTGCCGCTGCTGATCCCCGGCATTGTCGCCCAGACCGTGCTGACCACGTGCATGTCCACCGGAGTCCAGCTTCGCGAGGACATGGAGAAGGGCGTCTTCGACCGGTTCAAGTCGCTGGCGATAGCGCGCATCGCTCCGCTGGCCGGCCCGATGGTCGCCGACCTCGTCCGGTACCTGATCGCCGCGACGCTGACGTTCGCGATGGGAATCGCCATCGGGTACCGCCCCGGCGGGGGTGCGCTCGGCGTGACAGGCGCGATCCTGCTGGCGATCTTCACCGGGTGGGCGCTTGCGTGGATCTTCACCTTCATCGGGACGATCGCCCGCAACGCCCGCAGCGTGCAGGGAATCTCGATGCTGATCCTCTTCCCGCTCACGTTCCTGTCCAACGCGTTCGTCCCGGTTAAGACACTGCCGGGACCCCTGGCCGCGTTCGTCAAGGCCAACCCGGTATCGCACCTGGTCTCTGCGGCCCGTGCCCTCGCAAATCAGGGGATGATCAGCAGCGAGGTGGGCTGGACGCTGCTGGCCGGCCTGGCCGTGATCGCGATCTTCGCGCCGCTGTCGGTGTACAGCTACAAGCGCCACATCTAGCGGGGAAGCCGCTCGATGACCTGGCACGCCTCATCGAGCAGGCCGACCAGGGCCCGGTCGGCGTATTCGGCGCTGAACTCGGCGATCCGGCCGGGCGCTGACTCCTCCGCACGCGGCGTGATCCGCTCCCACGTCATCGTCGGGACCGAGCGGTTGTAGCCGAACCGGTCGGCCAGGACGAGCAACCGTATAGCGTCATCGACCGACGTGGTCCGGCGTAGCAGGCCCCACGTTCCGAGCGCGAACAGCATCAGCCCGGCGACCGGATAGTCGAGGTCTGCAGGCGCGGAGGTCAGCAGTCGCAGCGCGTCCGCACGGCAGGCGCGCAGCAGCGCCGCTCCGTGCGTCTCGTCCGTCCCGGTCGCGTAGTATGCGTGCGCCGCCAGCGTCATCGACGCCCCGAACAGCGCCCACGGCTCCAGGCCGGTCCTGGGCACGCCGGGAAACTCAACCTCCCGCATCCGGGCCATGCAGTCCCGGTAGAGGGCCAGGCCATCGGCGTGATCGCCGCGCGCCAGCAGCAGTTCGGCCCGGCAGATCCCCTGGAACAGGGTGCCGCCGAAGCCGGTTCCGCCCGCCCCGACCTGATCCATCCGGTCAATCTCGGCCTCGGCGTCGGCCAGTCGCCCCTCGGCGATCGCGGCCGACACGAGTAGCGAGCGAAGTGCCATCTCGTCGTCACCGGCCCCGAGGCGCTGCATCACGGGCAGCGCGGCGCGGGCGTGCCCGGCCGCCGTGGCCCGGTCGCCGGCCTGCATCGTGAGGCGAGCAAGCTCCGCCCGAGGCGCCGCGCCGATCCACGGCCCATCGTCGCTGCCGACAAGGTCAAGCGCGCGTTGTGCGGCCCGAATCGCGCCGGCCAGGTCTCCCGCGTTCTCACGCATGTTGCTGAGCCACATGCAGGCAGCCAGGGCGGTGTCGTGATCACTGTCGTGCGCAAGCTGCTCGAGCCGGCCGACGAACGCGCTCGGGTCGGCCAGGTCAGCCGCCAGCATGACCGCGGCCATTCCAGACACGCGCCGGTCACTGCCAGCGTCCCGATCCAAGCGGCGCAGCACGGCCTGCAGCTGGCGGAACCTCTCGTCATTACCGATGACGCTGTTGCTCAGCAGAATCCCGAGCGCATCGCTGGCCACGTCGTACAACTCTGGCGGCGGCTGCCAGTCACCGATCGCGCTGGTGACCGCGTCGACGAGCGCGAGCGGGCGATCGTGCGCACCGCGAATCGTCCAGAACATCCCCAGCGTGGCCAGGAGCTCAACCAGCGGCCCGCGGTCCCCGTCAGCGACGGCAGCGCGTAGCTCGTCGGCCAGGTTGGTCTCCTCCGCGACCAGGGCGTCGATCGCCGCGAACTGGCCGGGCCCCGTCAGGCGGTGGCCGTGTTCGGCCGCGTGGCCGACCGCCCAGCGGCGCAGCGCGGTCCGTGCCGCCCGGTCTTCGCCCGCGTCGACAAGCTGCATCCGGCCGAATTCGCGGACCGTCTCCAGCATCCGGTAGCGGACGCCGAGCGGCGCCTCCCTGACGCTCAGCAGTGACTGGCCGACGAGGCCCTGCACCGCCGGGACGGCATCACCACCGAGAACGATCTCCGCCGCCTCGAGGGTGAACCCGTCATTGAACAACGACAGCCAGCGGAGCGCACTTCGTTCCCCTTCATCAAGAAGATTCCAGGACCAGTCAATGACCGCGAGCAGTGTCTGATGCCGGTCGGGCGCGCTGCGGTCACCCCCGCGCAGCAGTGCGAACCGGTTCTCCAGCCGCCGGTCAATCTCCTCCACGGCCATCGCACGGACCTGTGCCGCGGCGAGCTCGATGGCCAGCGGCAGCCCGTCCAGCCGCGTGACGATGCTGGTCACCACCTTCTCCGGGAGGCGGGTGCTCGGTCGCGCGGCGACCGCGCGCTCCCGGAACAGCTCGGCTGCGTCTTCGGTCGCCAGCTCCTCCAGCAGGTAGACGCGCTCGGCGGCGATGCCGAGCGGCGCGCGGCTTGTCGTGAGGACATGCAACTCGGAGGCGGCCGAAACCAGGAACGCCACCAGGTTCGCTACGGCGTCGACCAGGTGCTCGCAGTTGTCAAGCACCAGCAGGCCAGGCGACTGCGCGAGCCGCTGCGCGATCCGCCCCCGGACGTCGGCTCGCTGCTCTGCGGTCAGCACCCGGCGACCCTGGATCGATTCCCGGACGCCGAGCACCGACCCGACCTCACCCACCACGTCGTCGCCGGACAGCACCCCGGCGAGCTCGACCACGTGCACGGCCGGCACGGCGGCGTCGCGCGCGACGGCCTGCGCGAGCCGCGTCTTGCCCAGCCCGCCCGCCCCTACGATCGAGACCACCCGCGAGCTAGCCGTCAGCGCCCGCAGCTGGCTAAGGTCAGCGTCCCGGCCGACCAACGTGGTCGCCTCGTATCGCAGGCCCCTGCGCACCGGCCGGTCCATCGCCAGCAGATCACGGTGCACGCGCCGCAGCGACTCCCCTGGGTCGGTGCCGAGGCGCTCGCGAAGGTCCTGGCGGTATTGCTCGAACCGCTCGAGCGCGGCCGCGGGGCTGCGGACGGCCGCCTCGCTGCGCAGCACGTCGGCCAGCAGCGACTCGTCGTCCGGCCGCTTCTTATGAGCGGCCTCGAGCGGCGGGAGCGCTGCGCGATGGTCTCCCATCCGGCTCGCTGCGCGGGCCAGGATCACCTCCGCGACGCCCAGGTCCCTGGCGGCAGCCCGGCGCAACTCGGCCAGTGGTCCGGTGGCGTGATCCGCGACTGTCGACAGGCCGTCCGCTAGCGCCTCGGCCTGCTGCGCGAGCTCGGCAGCGAGGGTCGCGTCCCGGTCCAGCTCAGCCGCGGCGTCACGAACGAGCTCGGAAAGCCGCACGCTGTCGACCTCGCCGGGCGCGGCCCCAAGCCGGTACCCGCCGCCCTCGTGCGCGACGGCGTCGGCACCGCAGGCGCGGCGGGTGCGCGATACCAGCACCTGCAAGCTCTTCAGCCCGTTGGCCGGGGGCTCCGCGCCCCAGACCACCTCGATCAGCTCATCGGCGGGCACCGGCCGGCCTGCGTGCGCCGCCAGCGACGCGAGCAACGCCTGGGGACGGTCGCCTACCACGGGCCGCTGCCGCCAGCGCACCTGCCCCAGCAGGCTTAGCATGAAGCTCATCCGGCCAGTCTATGAATCGGCGTCGGCGCCGCCGATGGCGTTGAACTGTCACTCGGCCGGTACCGGAGCAGAGCCGACCACGCCGCGTACCGCGGCCACGATCTTCGCCTCGTCCGGCAATACGTACGCCTCCATCGGCTCGCTGTAGGGGACCGTCGCGTCGAGCGCGGTGACCTGCGTAACCGGAGCCCTGAGGGAGGAGAACCCGTGCTCGGCGATCTCGGCCGCGATGATCGCAGACGCCGAGCCATGCCGGGTGGCCTGATCCACGAGGACGGCGCGCCCGGTTTTGGCGACCGAGGCCAGGATCGTCTCGGTGTCCAGCGGCTGCAGCGTACGCGGATCGATCACTTCGGCCTCGATCCCCTCGGCGGCCAGCGACTCCGCCGCGGCCAGCGACTTGCCGACCATCCAGCCGGTGGCGACGATCGTCACGTCTGACCCGGATCGGCGTATTGCCGCCTGGCCGAAGGGCACCAGGTACTCGCCTTCTGGCACTTCCCCTGGCTCCAGCGTCAGCAGGTAGTGGTGGAAGAAGCAGACCGGGTTGTCGTCCCTGATCGCGGTGGCCATCAGGCCCTTGGCGTCCGCTGCGGTGGCCGGGAGCGCCACTTTCAGGCCAGGCACGCCGGTAAACATGCTGTAGATCGAGCCGGTGTGCTGGCCCGACCACCCGGCGGTGAACCCGTAACCGGCCTTCAGCACCAGCGGCACGCTCACCCTGCCGCCGCTCATGTACCGCATTCGCGGCGCCTCGTTCACGACCTGGTCCATCGCGACCAGCATGAACTCGGCCATGTACAGCTCGACCACCGGCCGATAGCCAGCCAGTGCCGCGCCGACCGCCATGCCGATCTCGGCGGTCTCCGATATCGGAGTCACCCGGACCCGTTCGTGACCGAACGCCTTGAGGAACTCGTCGTTCTCGGTGGTCGCGATCTGCTGCCCGTAGTAGAGGACAGTCTCGTCGCGGGCCATCTCCTGGCGGATCGCCTCGCTGATGGCCGCGATGTAGGGGAGTTCCCTCGCCATGACGATCCGCCTCCCTAGGCATACACGTAGTTGACCGCGGCCTCAGCCGCCGGGTAGGGGCTGGCCAGCGCGAAGTCGACGGCCGCCTGCATCTCCTCGCGCACCTCGGCGCCGATCTGGTCTGCCCGCTCGGGCGGGAGCACGCCCTGGGTGACAAGGCGCCCCCGGAAGGCCGGCACGGGGTCGCTGCGCTTGGCCGCCTCGTACTCCTCAAGGTTGCCGAACACCTCGATCGCCTCGTGTTCAGGAAAGTGCAGCGGCACGCCGGGCGGCGCGATGATGTTGCCGTGCGCGCTGAGCCGGTAGACCAGGGACTCGACCAGCGTCGGGCCCCCGCCCTCCCTGGCCCGTGCGGCCGCCTCGGCCACCGCGTCGTGCACCGCGACCGGATCCTTGCCATCCACCGTGACGCCGGGCATGCTGAACGCCCTGGCTTTGACCGACAGGGCGTCGCCGGCGGCGGCGTTGGCGTCCTCCTGCTCCACCCGGGTGACGACGTTGTAGGAGTTGTTCTCCAGCACGTACACGACCGGCAGCTTCCACAGCGACGCGATGTTCAGCGACTCGGCGAACGCGCCTTGCTTGCTGGCGCCGTCGCCGAAGAAGCACAGCACGACCTGACCGTGGCCGCGGATCTGCGCGGCGTACGCGGCTCCGGTGGCGTGCGGGATGCCCTGGCCGACGATGCCGGAGGTGCCGAGGAAACCCCGGCCGGGGTCGCACAGGTGCATCGAGCCGCCGTAGCCCCCGCACAGCCCGTCGGCGCGCCCGTAGATCTCAGCCATGATCACCCTGGGCTCGGTGCCCAGGGCGAGCGGATAGCCGTGGCAGCGGTAAGTGGCGAGCAACTGGTCGCCGGGTCGCATGGCGGCCACCGAGCCGACGATCGACGCCTCTGCGCCGTCAGCCAGGTGGGTATGGCCGCGGATTACGCCGGGGTGCTCGCCGAACGACCGCTTGACCCGCTCCTCGAACTCGCGGATACGCAGCATCTGGCGGTACATCCAGATCAGTCGGCTGCTGTCCGGTTCGGTCATCTAGTCCTCCTTCTGCCATGCGCGCCCGTACTACTGGTCACCCTGGTTGTCGCGCAGCACCGCCGCGGTCGTCTCGAACGCCCGCCGGAATTCCGCATCGATCGGGAGGCCGCGCTGCTCGGCCGAGATCACCTCGACGCCCCAGGGCCCGCGGTAGCCCGCCGCCCTGACCGCGGCAACGTAACCGGCCATGTCGAACTCACCCTCGCCGGGGAGCTTGCGGTGGTTGAGCGTCTCGTAGCCCAGGTCGGGCATGTCGGCCAGCTGCCCGTCGGACAGCTCGACCCAGGCCAGGTACTGCGGCGGGAGGCGGCGGAGCTCGGCCGGGTCGATGCCGAGCTTGGCCATGTGCCAGGTGTCGATCGCCAGGCCGCCGTTAGGCTGCGCCGCGCCCTCGACCAGGCGCAGAGCGGCGTCGAGGCTGCGCACGTTGGCGTCGAACGGCATGAATTCGTAAGCGACCTTCGCGTCGGTGTTGACCGCCGCGTCCTCGCACAGCTCGGCGAAGGCCTCGGTGACCCGGTCAAGCTCGCGCGGCCTGCCCAGGAGGTTGCCCACCTTGATGTGGTGCGCACCGAAAGCCGATGCCGTGTCGAAGAGCAGCCTGCGCCGCCGGTCCGACTCGGCCCGCGCCGGGTCGACGGGGTCGGCGAAGAAATCGGTCAGGAACTCGGCTTCGAAGCAGCTGAGCCCCGCGTCCGCAAAGACCTTGCTCAATTCCGCGAGCGAGCGGCTCTCTAACATGTGCTCGATGTCGGCATGCCACAGCCCAAGGCCGACGAAGCCGGCCGTCGCGGCTTCGCGGCACCGGTCGAGCCAGCCGAACAGGCTCCACTCCCGGCCGACGGCTGGTTCAGTCAGACCGGAAACCGTCCAGTATGACGCCAGTATCTCGTCCGCCATCGATGCTCCCTAGCCTGAACTCGCAACTGGGCATCACGCTACCGACGCGCGGATAGCCGGACTAGTCCAGAATCGCAGTACCGTCGTCGAACCCTCTGTCATACGTCAGCCGCGCCTGGCTAGCGCGAGGCGAACGGCGCTGACGTCGTCGCGGCCGTGCCCAGCGTCGACAGCGGCCTGCCATTGCCCGGAGAGCGCTGCGAGCAGCGGCAGGCTCGCCCGATCAGCGGCTTCCAGTGCCAGGTCCACGTCCTTCAGCGCCCACTCCAGCGGGAACTCGGGCGCGTAGTCGCCGACCTCCATCTTGTGCAGCTTGGCGTCGGCGATCGGAGCGTCCAGCGGGCCGCCCGCAATTGCGTCGTCCAGCTTGGCCGGGTCGATGCCAAGCTGGCTGGCCAGTTCCAGCGCCTCGGCCACGCCCTCGATCAGGACGGACATGTAAGCGTTGACGGCTATCTTCATCTTGCTGCCCTGGCCGGCCGGGCCCAGCCACACGGTCTTGCGGCCAATCGCCGCGAACACCGGGCGCATGACCGGCTCGGCTTCGGCTGGGCCGGAGGCCAAGATGAGCAATTGGCCATCGTCGGCCGGACCTCTGCTTCCGGAAACCGGCGCATCCACGTAGAGCACGTCCGGCCGCAGTTCGCTAAGCCGCTCGGTGAACCGAGTCGTTGCCTCCGT
>JASHOL010000010.1 GCA_030041135.1 Streptosporangiaceae bacterium
GGCGTGCACGAGTATCCAGTTGCACATGCAGGTCAGCCCTGAGCAGTTCGCGAGCCACTGGAACGCCGCCCAGGCCATCGCCGGCGTGCAGGTGGCGCTCGCGGCGAACTCTCCGTACCTGTTCGGGAAGCAGTTGTGGCACGAGACGCGCATCACGCTGTTCGAGCAGGCGACCGACACCCGCCCGGACGAGCTCAAGCGGCAGGGCGTCCGGCCGCGGGTCTGGTTCGGCGAGGGGTGGATAACGTCAGTATTCGACCTGTTCGAGGAGAATATTCAGTACTTCCCGGCGCTCCTGCCGGTCTGCGAGGACGAGGATCCGGTCGCGGCCCTGGACCGCGGGGCTTGCCCGGCGCTGGCCGAGATGAGCCTGCACAACGGGACCATTTACCGGTGGAACCGACCGGTCTACGCCGTCGTTGACGGGAAGCCGCACCTGCGGGTGGAGAACCGGGTCTTGCCGGCCGGCCCCTCGGTCGCGGATGTCATCGCCGACGCCGTCTTCTACTACGGCCTGGTCCGGGCGCTGGCCGAGTCAGAGCGCCCGGTCTGGACGCAGATGTCGTTCGCGACCGCGGCCGAGAACCTGCACGCGGCGGCGCGGCGCGGCCTGGCCGCGCAGCTGTACTGGCCTGGCCTGGGGGAGGCGCCGGTTCCCGAGCTGGTGCTGCGCCGGCTGCTGCCGCTGGCGCGCGAAGGGCTGTGTCGCTGGGGCATGGGCTCGGCGCACGCTGACCGGTTGCTTGGCATCATCGAGCAGCGCTGCCTTACCGGGCGGAACGGGGCCGGGTGGCAGATAGCCACGACCGCGAAGCTGACCGAGCACGGGGCCGGCCGGCAGGACGCCCTCCGCCTGATGACTCACCGTTACATCGAGCACATGCACACCAACGAGCCTGTGCACACCTGGCCCAGGTGACCCCTCGTTCCCTCTAAGGCTCGGCTGCCGCGGTGAGATGATCGCAGTGGTGCACGCGGTCCGGGTTGCGTCGCTGGATCCGATCCGGCCAGCCAGCGAGGGGGAGTGCAGGATGCAGGACGGCATTTCGGGCAGGCCCGTGGTTATCTTCGGTGCTGGCGGCGCCCTCGGAGCCGGGGTGGCCGAGGCGTTTGCCTCGGCCGGGGCACAGGTGACCGGGGCCGACAAGGTCGTGCCGCCGGCCAGCCGCAGGCTTGAGGGCGTCAGCTACGAGGCGGTAGACGTGCTCGACGACGACGCCGTCGGCCGGCTGATCGACGCCTGGCCGACACCGTGGGCGGTGCTGAACACGATCGGCGGATTCGCGCCCGCCCGGCCGCTGGCGGCGCTGGATCGGGGTGAGCTGGTCAGTCAGCTCGAGCTGAATCTGGTCACGGCCGCGCTCATCACCAAGCACGCCCTGCGGGTCATGGAGCCAGCGGGAGAGGGCCGGCTGGTGCACACCGCAAGCCGGGCCGCGATCGTCACATCCCGGCAGGGCTTTGCCTACTCGGTCAGCAAGCTGGGCGTGCTGCACTTGGTCGCGATGGCCGCCGACGAGGTGCGGGGAACCGGCGTGACCGTGAACTGCGTCGTCCCGAGCATCATCGACACGCCGGCCAACCGGGCGGCCATACCGAACGCCAACTTCGACGCCTGGCCGAAGGTCGCCGACGTCGCCAGGTCCTACCTCTACCTGGCGCTGCCGGAGTCCGGGCTGGTCAACGGGGCCAGCCTGCACGTCTGAGTGCCGCGGCAGGGTCCGGCCGTTCGTCCTAGGCCCGGCTGCATGGCAGGCTAGAGCGGTGACGCAGTTCAGCCTGATCGGTGACGTCAGCTCGGACAACCTGGCCGCGGTACGCCCCGTGCTCACGGGCGTGATCGAGGATGCGACGGTCACGCAGACATCCGACGGGTGGCACGTCGTGGGCACGCTGGATGGTGCCGACGCCCGTGAGGTCAACCGGCGGCTGCTGTCGGCCCTGCGGCGGGCCGAACGGCGGACTCGCCTGCGGGCCGAATGGACCGGCGACGGCGTCGTCCACCGGTTCTTCGACTACGTGCCAAAGAGCACACGGCCGGCACCGGGTGGATAGCCTGCTGGCGGCGGAAGGAGTGCGCATGCCCGAGATTCCCTCGTCCCATCGTGACTTGCTCGACGGCCAGTTCGCCACGCTCGCGACCGTCGGGCCGGACGGCCGCCCGCAGCTGTCGGAGGTCTGGTTTCTTAGCGACGGTGACACCGTGAGCCTGTCCCTGAACGATTCGCGGCAGAAGACAAAGAACCTGATGGCCAACCCGGCGGCTAACCTGTTCCTGCTCGACCTGGCCGCGCCGCACCGCTACCTGGAGATCCGCGGCGACGCCGAGGTTACGCCCGACGACGACTACGCCTTCGCCGACCGCGTAGGCGCCAAGTACGGCGCCGACCTGCGGTCCAGGGACCGTCCAGGGCAAGCTCGGGTGAAGGTGACGATCAGGCCGGTCCGGGTGAACGCGATCGATATACGCGGCTGACGGGCCAGCCAGGGACTGTCAGAGGCCCCTGATAGATAAGGCGTCATGTCCGACGAGACGGTGTTCCCGCCGTTCCGGGTCAGCGAGGCGGCGATCGGCCAGATAGAGGCTGTCGGCGGATCAGTACGGATCGACATCGCCGCCGGCGGCTGCTGCGGGCGGAAGTACGTGTTCACCGCTGACGCGGCTGTGGCCGGCGACCACATCTTCGGCTGCCCCGGCGCGACGCTCGTCCTGAGCCCGGTCGCGCTGGCCACGCTGACCGGGGCAAAGCTTGACTACGGCGCCGCGCTCAAGCCGCCGCGGTTCCGCATCACCGGCAATCCGAATACTGCGGAGCGGTGCCCATGCAACCGCTCGTTCGGCTCCCAGTGGCCCGGTCGCGGGCAGCCCGACTGCCAGTCGGAGCTACCCATGCCATGGGATTGACCTGGCCGTGAGCCCGACCGCTTCCGATCATGGCTGGCTACGCTGATCCAGTGCATAAGACTGCGGGACAACGTGACCCCGGCGCGGCCTTCCCGCTAGCGCGCGGGCGGGATGACGCCGATGAGCGACGGCGGGCGAACCGGGCGGTGGTCGTCAGCGCGGTCGGGCTGGCCGCGACCGGCCTGGTGGAGCTGGTGCTGGCTCTGCTGACCAACTCGGTCGGCCTGCTGGGTGACGCGATCCATAACCTGTCCGACGTGTCGACCAGCGCGGTCGTGTTCCTGGGGTTCCGGCTGTCCCGGCGGCCGCCCACCGAGAAGTACCCGTACGGCCTGGAACGGGCAGAGGACCTGGCGGGGATCGGCATCGCGGTGGTGATCTGGGCCAGCGCCGCTTTCGCCGGGTTCGAGAGCGTCAGGAAGCTCATCGAGCACGGCCACACCGACCACGTCGGCGCGGGCATCGCCGGGGCGGCGCTCGGCATCCTTGGCAACCAGGTTGTGGCCAGGTACAAGCTGCGGGTCGGTACGCGCATCAACTCAGCCACGCTGCTCGCCGACGCCCGGCATTCCTGGCTGGACGCTCTGTCCTCGGCCGGGGCGCTCACGGGCCTGGTCGCGGTGGCGCTTGGCCAGTCGTGGGGCGACCCGGTTGCCGGCCTGGCCGTGACCGGCTTCATCTGCCACGTCGGCTTCGAGGTCACCAGGGACGTCGTGCACCGCCTGGCCGACGGTATCGACCCGCACGTGATTACCACGGCCGAGGCGGCGGCGGGGTCCGTGCCCGGCGTAGTGCACGCGCACGCGCGGGCCCGCTGGACCGGCCGGACCCTGCGGGTAGAGGTCGAGGGATGGGTGGATGCCGACCTGCCCGCGCGCGACGCCGACGCGCTTGGCCGCCTCGTCGCCGACCAGATCTCCCGGCAGCTCCCCGAGGCGGGCAGCCTGACCTGGACGACGAGGGCAGTGCCCGCCTGATCTGCGCCCGCGACGGGGCTGGTCGCAGATTTCTGGCGAGCGTTGCTCGCTGCGGCCTGCCGGCGCAGCGAATCCGCAGCGCCGGGCGGTCAGCCCGATCCCGGCCAGCCGGCCTTCGCCACGGCTATCGCCTCGGCGCGGTCGGCGGCCAGCACGAAGCCGGCGGTGATCGTCTCGTCGAGCGCAGCCTCGAACCGGGGGAGATAGTCGGCCAGCCCACCGGGATACAGCACTGCCAGCGTGTCAGGGTTGAGCGGGCGGGTGACGCCGAACAGGAACACGAAAAGGTTGGCGCCGGCCTGGCCCACTCCCGACAGCACAGCGGCGGGCACGTCGGTCCACGGCGTGCGGATGCCGCCGGTCGCGACGCCCGTCCTGTCCCGGCAGAAGTCGGTGCCGTCAGCGCTCAGGTCGAGCCGCGGGGCAGCCGGGGGAGCGCCGCCGCCCCCGGCCCACGCGTCGAGGTGGTCGAGGGCCGCGCAGGCGACGTAGTGGTGCTGCATCCCGCTGTTGACCGGGATCTCGGTGGTGGCGATGAAGATCTGCCTCGTCGGCCGGATCAGCTCGGCCAGCCTGGCTGGAGGGAGCGCGCCATCGTCCTGGCCGCTCGCGATCAGCAGGTAGGTGTCGCCGTGCGCCGCCCCGGCGATCTCCCAGTTCCGCAGCAGGTCTGAGTCCTGCTGACCCACCTGGCCGGAGCCGAGCAGCGCCACGTCGGTCTCGGTCTGCAGCACGAGCACCGGCACCCGCAGATCGGGCCGGATCGCCTCGGCCCTGGCGTCGGCGCTGCCGGGCGGCGAGGGAGTGAAACCGCGCTGCAGCGACGCGCCGGTGCCGGTCCTTCCGTGTACGGCGAAGCCGTCATACACAGGCGCCAGCGCGTCGATCGCGTTGATGTAGGTAACCAGGAAGGCGGCGGACTGAGAATGCCCGGCCGCGATAAGCCGCCTGGCCGCTGCCGCAGGCGCGCCGAAGACGGCGGCCGAACCGCGCAGCGCCCGCCCGGCCTGGCCGAACATGTCGAATGACCATGCGTCCCCCGGGTGGGACAGCATGGCGTACCGATCGGGAAACGTGGCCTTGAGGTGCATGCCGTTGTCCACCAGGCCGCCGCCCTCGAGGCCGGCTCGCTGCGCCGACACCCCGACCCAGGCGTGCCGGCGCCGGATCAGGTTGGTGTGGGTCATCATCCAGATCGACGGCGCGTCAAGACCGCCGGAGACGTTCAGCCACTCCACCACGGCCGTTCCGCTGAACTCGGTGGCGTCGGCCGGCCGCCGCACTAGGATGCGCGTCGTGTACGGCGCGGTCCCTGCGGCCTCGGCCGACCAGCGGCCGTCGGCCGTCCGCTCGCCCAGCTGGCGGTAGGACGTTGCCTCCCCCGATAGCAGGAATTCCTCTTCGGCGTAGCCAAGCGCGGCCAGGTCGTACGCGCCAGCAGGCGTGGGCACCGGCCCGGCCAGCGGCCGGAGTTCCGCGGCAGCGCTCATGTTGTGTTTCCCGCTCGCCTCCGGGGCGCCTGAAGGTGGCGCCTTCCCTCGTCGCTCGTCCCTCGCTCCTCAGTCCGGGCGCCACCGCGCCCCGTCGGCTCGCTCATGCTGTGTTTCCCGCTCTCCTCCGGGGCGCCTGAAGGTGGCGCCTTCCCTCGTCGCTCGTCCCTCGCTCCTCAGTCCGGGCGCCACCGCGCCCCGTCGGCTCGCTCATGCTGTGTTTCCCTCTCTCCTCCGGGGCGCCTGAAGGTGGCGCCTTCCCTCGTCGCTCGTCCCTCGCTCCTCAGTCCAGGCGCCACCGCGCCCCGTCGGCTCGCTCATGCTGTGTTTCCCGCTCTCCTCCGGGGCGCCTGAAGGTGGCGCCTTCCCTCGTCGCTCGTCCCTCGCTCCTCAGTCCAGGCGCCACCGCGCCCCGTCGGCTCGCTCATGCTGTGTTTAGCGGCCCAGTTGAATACTCACGTTCACCGACGACGGGTTCAAGGCAGGCATCGAGGCCGAGACCGGTAGCGACCGCGCTGCTGGCCTAGGTGAAGTATTCGGCGCACTTCGTCCGCGGCGGCAGAGTCGGCGCACGGCAGCTAGCTCACGATGGACCTTGCCCGAACCCACTCGTGCCCGTGAGCGCACTGCTCAGGCTAGGTCCTCCAGCATCAGGGCCTCCGCATGTGCCCTGGTCCTGACTCCACCCAGGGCCGGGGCTCTCGCTTCCTTCATCGTGTTACGTGCCGGGAGGGCAGGCGAGGTCTGCCAGTTGTGCCCCGGACGCCGACTGCCAGACGTAGGAGGAGCCGCCCGAGGTGTAGTGGATCACCGGATAGCCAGTGCTGTCTTTACGGCTGGTAGGGGCCACACCTACGACCAGCGCGGCCACCTTGCCTGGCTCGAGCTGGAAGCCGTCAGGCGACTGACGGGTCGCCCACAGCTTCGGGTTGTAGCCGCCATTGCCTGGCGGGAACCCTGTCCACGCGCCGACCCCTGAGTTGCGCACGTTCGGGATCAGCACCGCGCCGGTCAGGACCATTCCGTGCCCGGCAAGCGTGAGGCGGGTGATCGTGATCACGTCAGTGCCCTGATTCTGCACGTAGAGGCCGCCGAAACTCATCGAGTCCCCTGGCGCGTTCACCGCAGCGCACGCGTAGCCTCCGTTAAAGGTAGGCCCAAGCGGGCCGTTGGCCGACGGCTGGTCACCGCCGCCGCAGCCTGCCGTCATGCAGCCGATCGCACCAGCCAGGAGAGGGACGGCGAGCCACGGCCTTCTCATGGTCCTTCTGTCAGCACTTGCCGGGCTGCGGCAGCGCTCATGAGGAGGCGCGCTCCAATATGTGCACCGAGCAGGCGCTGGCCAACCCGATGACGTGCGTCATGCCGACCTTGGCCCCCTCGATCTGGCGGTCGCCTGCCTCGCCCCGCAGGTGCGTGCTCACCTCGTAGATGTTGGCGATGCCGGTCGCGCCGAGCGGGTGACCCTTGGACAGCAGGCCGCCGGAGACATTGACCGGAATCTCGCCATCGCGCCACGGCCCCCGCCGGTCGATCCACTCGCCCGCCCCGCCCTCGGGGCACAGCCGCAGGTTGTCGTAGTGCCGCAGTTCCGCGGTGGCGAAGCAGTCGTGCAGTTCAACCAGGTCCAGGTCCTGCGGGCTCACTCCGGCGGCCTCGTACGCCTGGTCGGCCGCCGCGCGGGTGAGCGTGTTCACGTCGAACTGCACCGACCCGCCGTCGACGTACGGGTCGCTTGTCATCACCGACGCCGACACCTTGACCGCGCGCTTGCGGACCTCGGCCGGCATGGACGCCAGCCGCCCGCCGCTGGTCAGCACCGCCGCGGCCGCGCCGTCTCCGGTCGGGCAGCACATCAGCTTGGTGTTGGGATAGGCGATCATCTCGTCGTTCATGATCTGCTCAAGCGTGAATGCCCGCTGGTACTGGGCGAGCGGGTTCAGCGTCGAGTGGGCGTGGTTCTTCTCGGCGACCTTGGCGAACTGCTCGAAGCCGACCCCGTCGTACATGCCCGCGTACTCCATGCCGGACTGCGCGAACGTACCGGGCATCAGGCTGGTGCCGAGCACGCCCTCGACCGGCCCGAGCGCGCCGTAACGGCCGGACGGCTCGTACCTCTTGCCGGCGCCGCCCGGCGAGGCTCCCAGCAGGCCGCGCTTGCCCATCTGCTCAAGCCCGACCGCGAGGGCGACGCTCGCCTCACCTGACTTGATCGCCATCGCCGCGACCCGGAAGGCCGTGGCGCCCGTCGCGCAGGCGTTGGCCACGTTGTAGACGGGGATCCCGGTCTGGCCGATCTGCTTCTGGATTCGCTGGCCCGCGCCGCTGGTCTCGTACAGGCAGCCCGCCGCGAGCACGTCGGCATCGAAGATCGTCAGGCCCGCATCGCCGAGCGCGCCGAGCGCCGCCTCGCTGCCCAGGTCGATCAGGTCCTTGTCGGGGAATCGCCCGAACTTCGTCATCGCGACGCCGATGATCCAGAGCGAGTCAGCCATGCCCGCAAACCTCCCGTTTCCCCTATCAACTTAACGATGGGGGAACGAGGTGGCCAGGGGGCGGGCGTCGCTCGGGCCCGGCGGCGGGGCCGAGAACCCGCGGCGTCGTACGTGCCGGCAGTTGCCCGGGTGCTATGGCTGCTCGGTGACGAACTCGACAAACCGCCCCGAGCGGCGGCGGCTGTGCGGTTCCGGTGTCGCTGGGACGACAGTAAATCCACACGGCCATCCGAGTGGCTGTCGACTTGGCAGCTTTTATCGGCCAGTCCTGCGGCGTGAACCTCCGACGACCGGCCGCGGCTCAGTGTCTAGGGTTGCCGGACGCGCGGGTCGGGCGGCAGCGGCGAGCAGGCGATGATCGTGATCGGCCTGGTTGGCAGTGGCGACCCGCCGACAGAAGCAGGGTCGGGCGGCAGTGGCGAGGGGTGCCGGATGTGACGCATGACATCCTCCTGATGCTGACGGGCCGCGTCCCGGCCGCGGATTGTCGATAATATATCGTTGCACGATATTTAGCTTACTCTGCAATCCGGCACAGTCAAAATTCTCAGTGCCTTATATCGTTCAACGATATAAGGTATTCCCGAAGCAAGCTGACTTGTGCGACTTCATGGACGGCGTCATCGGCGGGTGAACCAGTCGATCGGGATAGGCCCGCGATGCAGGATGTGCGGGACGTCAACCCAGGGCAATGCCGGGTCGCCGGGCTGCAGCTGCCTGAGGCGGTCGATGGCGGCTTGCGTGACGCGGCTGACGGCCCTGAGTGTGGCCGTGGTGAGCGGCAGGTAGTCGTCTTCGTCTGCCGGGTCGGGGTAGTGGCCGTCCCTTCCGTGCCGCATGAGGCGGATGACGGTCCGGTCTGGGTCAAGCCGCGCGGCATCGAGTGTCCACGGCTCGTCGGTCAGCAGGGTCCCCATGGCGTGGAACAGCGGCGCCGGGTGCACGGGTGACAGGAAGATCAGGTCAGCCCACGTGCAGCGCAACGGCTCGACCGGGGTTTCCAGCACTTCGGGCCGGCGGTTGTACTTGCGCAGCTGGCGCTCGTACACATCCGGGTAGCGACCGCGGAGCTGCCGCAACGGCAGCAGCACGCTTCCGCGAGGCTGCAAGACAGGCTGGTGGTAAAGGATTCCCTGGGCAACGGCAGGCATGAAAAAAGCCTCGCGGCGTACCCGCGAAGCTCCATACCGAGAATTATATCAAGCTTGCTCACGGAGCTACGGCGCGAGACCCAATCCAATCTGGCGGCCGGCCTAGTGCTGCGGCGCCGAGCGGAACAGTGACTCCTGCGCGATACCGGCCGCCAGCGTGCCGTCACGACTGAAGATCTGGCCCGTGTACATGCCGCGGCCGCCCGAGGCCGACTCTGGGTGCAGGTCCATCAGCACCCAGTCGTCGACCGCGACCTTGCGGTAGATCCAGACCGCGTGGTCGATGCTGGTGAGCGGCCCGACATGCGGGCGCCCCGGCACCAGTGACAGCCCGCTGAACATGTCAGACACGTAGGTGAGCGCGCACGCCTGCAGGGTGTCGTCGGCCAGGCGGTGCCGGGCCCGCAGCCAGACCCGCGACGGCCAGTGCTGGTCGGCGTTCGGCTGCTCGGGGACTCTGATGTCGACGCCGCGCAGGCGGGTTGCGATCTGGCTGTCCGGCAGGTCCTGCGGCCCGGTGACCTCGGGCAGCCGGTGCGCCTGGTAGTCCAGGCCGTCCTCGATGACATGAAACGAGGCCACCATGTTGAAGATGACCACGCCGTGCTGGACGGCGATGACCCGGCGGTTGGAGTAGGACCTTCCATCCCGGTCGCGCCGTACGGTCAGCAGCACCCGGCGGGAGGCGTCACCGCGGCTGAGGAAGTAGCCGTGCAGCGAGTGCGGGTGCCGGTCACCGGCCACCGTGGCAGCGGCGGCACGCAGCGCCTGCGCCGCCACCTGACCGCCGTACAATCCGGCCGGCTCGTCGCTGACGACCACCGTGCGGAACAGGTTGTCCTCGATCCGTTCCAGGGACAACAGCTCGGGCAGGCCCAGGTCTGGGCGGCCGAGGACTGGCTCAGCCGAGCTGGACACGAGTCACCAGTACCGACCCCGTTCCTGTTTGAAAGCGATCAGGCGGGACGGTAGCCAAAGCCGATGGCCTGCGTGCCCTGCGAGTCGGTCCCGACCACGAACGTGGTGAGCCGCACCCGCATGCCGAGGAGCACCCGCGCGGGGTCAGGCTCGACGTCGACGACGTTGGCCTTCACCACACCGCCGTCGTCGAGGTCGACGATCGCCGAGACATAGGGCACGCGCACGTCCGGGCTGGCGCGGTGCACGATCGTGAACGCTCTTACGGTCCCGTCGTCGGCGAGCCGCCGCGCGCCGAAATCATGCCCGCCGCACCTGGCGCACGCGTTGCGGCGGTCAAGGAACAGCGCCCGGCAGGACCGGCACTCCTGCGCTACCAGGTGCGGGTCGCTGCCGAGCTCAAGGTAGCTGACGTACGGCAGCTGCTGTGCCATCGTCCCTCCGCGATCGTGAGACAGGGTTCCACGATAGCGGCGCAGATGCTGAGAAAACACGCGCGAACGTGCCAAGCTGTCCGCATGCTCAGGCGCTGGGAACGGTCGGCCGCGCTCCGGCGGCTTCGTCTGCAGGCTGTCCGCCGGGCGGCCGTCACTGATGGCGCCGGCCCAGCCGATGGCACCGGTCCCGCAGCGGGGACCGACAGCCTGCCGCAGATCCGGCACATCGTGATCCTGATGATGGAAAACCATTCCTACGACAACTATCTCGGCATGCTGACCGGGCGCGGGGAAGGGTTCAGGCTCGGACCTGACGGCAAGCCGTCCGGCTCCAACCCGACGGCGGCGGGCGTCCAGGTGCGGCTCGCGCACGCACCGCAAACCACGCAGGTCAAGTACGTGCCCACGCAGAGCTGGAACGCCAGTCACATTCAGTGGAACGACGGGACCTGCGACGGCTTCGTGCGCAGCGTCGAGGAGACCGTGCCCGGCGCCGACCCACGGGTGCCGATGCGCTATTGGACTCAGGCCGAGCTGCCGTTCTACTACTGGCTGGCCCGGACGTTTCCGCTGGCCACGAGGTGGTTCTGCTCCTGCCTCGGCCCGACCTTCCCGAACCGGCGGTTCCTGATCTCCGGCACCGCTCACGGCCTGATCGACGATGTGGCATTCGGCATGATCGACTACCCAGCGACCGGAACGATCTTCGATCATCTCGAGGCGCACGGAATCAGCTGGGTCAACTACCATCAGCTGACCCCGCTGCAGGTGAACTGGCGGCTGCTGTCGCGCGCCCGCGGTCTCAGCTACCTGCGGCTGCTGCTCGGGGCCATCGGCGGGATCTTCACCGGGTTGCTGCCGATGCTCGAGAGCAAGGTGCAGGTAACCGCCGGGCTTTACCCGCTCGGGTTCCTGCGCACGGTCAACCACCTGCGCCCGGTCCGTGACTTCCTCGCCGCCGCGCGGACCGGGTCGCTGCCGTCGGTGAGCATCGTCGACCCCGACTTCAGCGCCACCTCCGAGGAGAACCCGCAGGACATCCAGGCCGGTGAGGCCTTCGCCGCGGAGATCATCTCCGCGGTGCTGGCCGGCCCCGCGTGGCCGCACACGCTGCTGATCTGGCTCTACGACGAGCACGGCGGATACTACGACCACGTCGCGCCGCCGGCCGCGATCGCACCTGACGACGTGCCGGCGCGCGGCCTGTACGAGAAGTTCCCGCTGCTGCGGCTGTTCCGCAACACCGCCCTCGGCCGTAAGGTGACCGCCGCCGATTCCGGGCCGCGGACCTACACCCAGCTCGGGTTCCGAGTGCCGGCCGTGATCGTGTCCCCGTACGCGCGGCCGGACTACGTGACTGAGCTGGTCTACGACCACACGGCGATCTTGCGCCTGATCGAGCGCAAGTGGAACCTGCCGCCGCTGACGCGACGGGATGCCGCCGCGGCCGACCTCCTGGACGCACTCGACCTTGACGGGCGCGGCGCGTTCATGACGCCGCCGCACCCGCCTGCGCCCCGGACCTGACGCCTCAGGACGGAACGAAGCGGGTTCCGCCTATCTGCCGTCCGTCAGCTCGCGGCCACCGAGCGTCGCGATCCATTCCGACGTCATCTCGAGGTCGGACTCCGCCTGGTCGCGCTTGCCCTTGGGCGTCGGCGCCTGATGCGCTACCAGCTGAGGGTGCGCCGGGCGTGCGGCCGGCCCGAGGCTCCTGCGCGCGTTTCCCGGCAGGCCGAGGTCGGGCTGCCTCCTCGGCGCCTTGGCGAGCGTCAGCGCGAGCGCCGGGCACATTTCCACGGCCTGGGTGGCATCCCTGGTCAGCCAGAACGGTACCGACACGTCGAGCAGCTCCGGATAGCCGTGCTCGTCGAGCTGGATCAGCTCAGGGACCAGGCGGGCGCACAGGCCGTGGCCGCTGCACCTGGTCCAGTCGACCTTCAGCCGGGCCTCGCCCTCCTCGCGGCTCGACTGCTCGCCCGGCAGCGGCAGCAGACCAGGCACGTCGCGCCCGCACCGGCCGCGGAACATGTGCTCGCTCAGGTCATCGGAGAACGCGTCGAGCGCGGATACGACGAAGTTGGCCGTCCCGTCCGGGTGGGCGCAGGCGCCGCGGCCCCTGACCCCGAACGCAGCCCGCCTGATCGCCTCGAGCTCGTCGACGCCGCCGGCCCCCGAGGCAATGGCCGCCAGCGACCTGGCTACCGACGGCAAGCCCAGCTTGCACGGGCCGCACTGCCCGGATGACTGCATGGCCAGGTAGCTGGCCACCCGGGATACCTCGCCGAGCGGACAGCTATCGGCTCCGAGCACGAGCACGATCCCGGCGCCGAGCGTTCCGCCCGCAGCCGCGAGCCCGGCCCGGCTGACCGGGACCCGGTAGGCAGCATCCGCGGTAAGCCACATGCCGTGGTAGCCGCCGACCAGGACACCGGAGGCCGTATCCGCCTCGCAGATGTCCAGGACGTGGCCTAGCGGGATGCCGGTTGGCACCTCGGCGACCGCCGGCCGTTCCACAGAGCCGCCGATCGTCAGCAGCACCGTGCCGGGCTCGCGCTCCAGCCCGGCCGAGGCGTAGCCGGCCGGTCCGAGCATGGCGAGGATCGCGAGCTGCGCGTAAGTCTCGGCGTTGGACAGCAGCGTCGGCAGGCCCTTGACGCCGGAGTCGCTGGTCAGGATCTTGGTGCCTGGCGGGAGTGCGGTCTTGCCGTTGACGGCATTGACCAGCGCGCCGCTCTCGCCGGAGACGAACCGGTCGGGTACTGACACCACGCGGGTCATCCGCCTGATCGCACTGTCGGACGCGACTGCCTCGCGGACCGACTGCAGGTGCGGGCCGTCTCCCGCGACGGCAACGATGATCTGGCGTGCGTTCAGGGCCCTGGCCGCGATGACGGCTCCGTCCAGAACGAGATGCGGGGACCTGGACAGCAGCATCTTGTCCTTGAAGCTGCCCGGCTCTCCCTCGGCGGCGTTGACGACGACGACGGGGTTCCGCTTGGCGAACCGGGCCGAGGCCAGCACCGCGCGCAGCTTGCGGGCGACGGGAAAGGCGGCACCGCCCCGGCCGCGCAGGTCGACCTCCGCGGCGAACCGGATCAGGTTGGGCCCGGAGACTACCGGCAGGTCGCCGAACTCAGCCCGGTGCGCGACCAGGTCGAGCCGGGAGTGCCGGTCAAGCCCCGACGTGACCCGTGCCTGGCCGATCCTGATGACCGGCGGAATTGCGGCCACTACCACTGTCCGCCGTCGAAATAGGCGGCAGGGTCCTGGGTCCAGGGCTGGCCGTAGTCCAGGTCGGCCTGGTCGTGCTCTGGCGGAAGATAACGGCCGGGGGCGGTGCCACTCGGGCCGGAGCCGACCGGGCTCGCGCCGGCCGGCCCTGGGGTGGCTTGCCCAGAACCGGGCGGGAGCGCTCGCAGCGGAGGCGTCTGCGGGTACCCGGCCGGCAAGTAGCCACCCGGCTGGTACCCGGCGGCCGGGTAGGGGGCCTGGTAGGGGGCCTGGTACCCGACGGCCGGGTAAGGGGCCTGGTACCCGGCGGCGGGGTAAGGGGCCTGGTACCCGGCTCCCTGTGGCGGGCTGATCTGCCGCAGGATGCGCTCGGCCGTGCCCGAACTCGGTCGGGCAAGGCGGCTCGGGTCGGCGGCGTTCCGCCCGCGGGCCAGCACGACATAGCGGAACGCGAGGGCCAGCGCCACCAGGGCCAGGCACGCCCCGTAGCTCCAGTCGACATAGGGCTTGGCGTGCCGGCCGGCCAGCAGGCCATGCAGAATCGCGAACGGCCATGCCACGTACGTGGTGACGTGCAGCGCGCGCCACACCCACGGCCGCCTGCCTTTGGTGAAGCGCTTCCGCAGAACGCCGGTCACGATGATAACGATGAACAAGTCCGAGGCAATCGTGCCAAGGCCCATGTAGAACGTGTTGCGGGCCGCCATGAACGGCACGAACCCGTCGATGATCCTGGCCCGGTTGGCGAGGACTTCGAGCTCGATGTGGTTGGCGAGCGCGGACACGCCGATCAGAGACGTCGTCCGGTGCGCGGCCTGGGCAAAGATGCGCTGGTCCGGTGACATCACGACCCGGTCAGTGGCCAGCAAGCCGGCGGCGACCGCCGCCGTCAGCGCTATCAGCGCGAAGACGCCGGAATAAAACAGCAGGAACCGGGCGATGTCGCCGGCGGTCCTGGTGAGCTGGCCAGAGCCGCCCGCGCTGGCGATCTCGACGGCGAGCGCGGGGAGCAGCAGGCTAAGGACCGGAACTGACAAGATTAGGGCCGCGCGCTTGTGGCTGGCCGGCCGAGCCTGCCCAAGCCGGGCCACGCGTTTCGAACGGTGACGGCGCGGGTGCATTAGATCTCTACCACTCCTCGTTCGGCGAACGAATCGCGATCGTGACCGCAGCCCGGTGCCGCGCCATGCACCTTGGGCGGGGTTGCCGCGTACATAAACTCCCGCTCTGAGAAGACTGTACCGGGTTGGCTCGGGCACCGGATCGGGCTTCGTGGAATTGCGCCCGGGTGCGGGAACGCCAAGGCCCGCCGGCCGGGGCTGACGGGCCTTGGCGGGATGGCGCTATCCCTCCTGACCGAAAGACTGGATCTCGGCAAGTTCGACATCCGTCAGCTCGCGCGGGGTATCGCCCTTGGCGACCTTGGCCCGCTGCACGTGCTGGCGGATTCCGTCCACAACTTCGGGGTTGGCCAGCGTGGTGACGTCGCCGACGTCGGCGAAGTTGGACACCGACGCGATGACCCGGCGCATGATCTTGCCAGAGCGGGTCTTGGGCATGTCGGGAACGATCCAGACGTTCTTCGGCCGCGCGATCTTGCCGATCTCGTCCTCGATCGCCTTGGTGACCTTGCCTTCCATCTCCGTGCTCGCGTCGAATCCGGGCTTGAGCGAGACGTAGACCTCCACCATCCGGCCGCGGATGTCATCGATGACCGGGACAGCTGCCGCCTCAGCAACCTCGTCCACGGTCAGCGCGGCCGACTCGATCTCCTTGGTGCCCAGGCGGTGGCCCGCGACGTTGATGACGTCGTCGACCCGGCCGAGGATGCGGTAATAGCCGTCAGCGGCCTGCACCGCTCCGTCACCGGCGAAGTACGGCCAGTCGTGCCAGTCCTTGCTGTTCGGGTCGGCGTTGTACTTGCGGTAGTACACGTCGAGGAAGCGCTCAGGCTGGCCCCAGACCGTCTGCATGATGCCCGGCCAGGGGTTGCGGATGCAGATGTTGCCGGCCCGGCCGCTGCCCATCGGAATCTCGTTGCGGTCCTCGTCGTAGATGACTCCGAAGATGCCGAGAGCGGTGGGGCCGCAGCTGCCGGGCTTCATTGGCTGCAGGCCAGGGAGCGTGCTGCCGAGGAAGCCGCCTGTCTCGGTCTGCCACCAGGTGTCGACGATCGCGGCCGCGCCCTTGCCGACGAAGTTGTAGTACCAGCGCCAGACCTCAGGCTCGATCGGCTCGCCGACCGTGGTCATGTGCTTGAAGTGGTAGCTGTACTTCAGCGGCTCTTCCGGGCCGACCTTGCGCAGCATCCGGATCGCGGTCGGCGAAGTGTGGAAGATGTTCACGCCGAGCTTCTCGGCGATCCGCCAGGGCCGCCCGCCGTCGGGATAGTTGGGGACGCCCTCGTAGATCACGGTCGTAGTGCCGAGCGACAGCGGGCCGTAGACGATGTAGGAGTGGCCGGTAATCCAGCCGATGTCGGCCATGCACCAGTACACGTCGTCAGGGTGAATGTCCTGGTAGTACTTCGACGTCCCGGCGACGTACGACATGTAACCGCCGGTGGAATGCTGGGCGCCCTTGGGTCGGCCAGTCGTGCCGCTCGTGTACATCAGGAACAGCGGCGCGGTCGAGTCCATCGAGACCGGAGCGACTCCCTGTCCGGCGTATTTCCCGACGACGTCGTCGACAAAGAAGTCGCGCCCATCGGCCATCGGCGTGGCCGACGCGTACTTGCCCGGCTGGCGCCGCCACACCAGCACCTTGTCGACCTCCTGGCCCTGGCGGGCCGCCTCGGCCACCGCCTCGTCGGCCTTTACCTTGTGGTCGGTGATCGAGCCGGCCCGGTAATAGCCATCTGAGGTTATGAGCACCCGGCTGCCGGAATCGGCGATCCTGGTGCCGCACGCATTGCCGCTGAAACCGCCGAAAACCTGAGAATGAATGATGCCGAGGCGCGCGCAGGCCAGCATCGTGATGGGCAGCTCGGGAACCATCGGCATGTGCAGCGTGACCCGGTCGCCGGTCTTCAGGCCCGCGAAATCCTGCAGGAGCGCGGCGAACTCGTTCACCCGGCGCAGCAGCTCGCCATAGCTGATGTGCACGGTCTCGTCGCTTTCGAGCTCCGGCACCCAGATGATCGCCGTCTTATCCGGGTTGGCCGCTGCGTGCCGGTCCACGCAGTTGTAGCACGCGTTGAGCTTTCCGCCGACAAACCACTTCCAGAATGGCGCATTGCTGGTGTCCAGGACCGTGTCCCATGTCTTGTCCCAGTCCAGCAGGTTGGCGTATTCGGTGAAGCACTCGGGGAACTTGTCTTCTCCGAACCGCTCAAGTATCGCCGGGTCGTTCGCGTTGGCCTGCGCAACAAAAGCCGGCGGTGGCTGGTAGTACTCTTCCTCGCGCCAGTGCACGGCGATCTGCGACTCAGAGACTTCCAGATCCGAGTTCTCGGTCATTCCTGTCCTCCACGCGAGCTAAATCGGCGCACGGCCAGACGCCGGGCGAGCAGCCGTAATCGGCTGGGCCGCAGTGTGAGCTCTCCACGGCGCAACTTGGTGGAAAGTGATCGATCCCAGAAGCCAGCCGGCCGCTGCCGACATCGCTGTCATGGGCGCCCTCACACGTTACGGTAACCCCAATCGTAACGCTGAGGGACAACAGGGAACAGGCCCGTCAGGTCGCCCCGCCGCAGGTAGCTGACGGGTATCAGTCACGGCATGACAGGTTGACATCGCGGAGATCGACGGTATGTTTCTGCGCAGTCCAGCACTGGCCAGCAGGCCAGGGTGGCTGGCCGGGCCGAGGCCGCGCCGCGAGGCGGTCATCGTGCCGGCCTCGCGGTGTATTCCGCGGCGAGCCCTGATCTGGCGGGGGGTTGGACCCGGGAGGGGCCTGGGCACCCAGTAGACAACGGAGGCGATCCCGCTGCCGACGGGACGCGCTCCGGTCCGAAGGGATCCCAGGCCCTCTTCCCACTTCGCGTGACGGCTAGCGGCCGGCCGGCTTGCGGTCTAGGCTCCGCGAGGACCCCGCCGGGCCGGTAATGTTCAGGACGGCTGCAACGCGACTAACAGTTCACACCGAGCAGATGGCTGCGCGTGCCGGGAGGACAACGGAAAGTGCTGAGACCACGTTGTGCCGGCGGGCGCGGTTCGGCTAACGAGGCGGGAGCCAGCCGGTGACCGCAGGCAGTGGGCAGCCCGGTCCGGTCGAGCGGGTGGCCGTCGTCATCCCGACCTATAACGAGCGCGAAAACCTTGACCAGATCGTGGCGCGTCTTCGCGCGGCCGTGCCGGCCGCGGACATTCTCGTCGCGGACGACAACAGCCCTGACGGCACCGGCGACATTGCCGAGAAACTGGCACTGACCGACGACCACGTGCACGTCATGCACCGGCCGGGCAAGCAGGGACTGGGCGCCGCCTACCTGGCGGGCTTCGACTGGGCGCTCGAGCACGGCTACGACGCGGTCGTCGAGATAGACGCCGATGGCTCGCACGACCCGGCCGAACTGCCCGCGCTGCTGGCCGCGCTCGCCGTCGCCGACCTCGTGGTTGGCTCGCGCTGGGTGCGGGGCGGCACGGTGCGCAACTGGCCGAGGTCGCGCGAGATGTTGTCTCGCGGCGGCAACGCCTACGCGCGCATCATGCTGGGCTTCTCGGTGCACGACGCAACCGGCGGCTTCCGCGCGTACCGCGCCACCGCGCTGCGCGCGATCGCGCTGCAGACCGTCACCTCGCAGGGTTACTGCTTCCAGATCGACCTGACCCTGCGCGCGGTGCGGGCCGGGCTGGCGGTCGTGGAGGTCCCGATCACGTTCACCGAGCGCGCGCAGGGCAGCAGCAAGATGAGCCGTGCGATCGTCGCCGAGGCGCTGTGGCGAGTCACCCAGTGGGGGATCGCGGGCCGGCTGAGCCGCCGCCGGTCGTAGGTGCCGCGGAGCAATGGGCGACGCCGGGCTGGGTGCTGGCTAACGGCCGGTTACGCCGTCGATCTGCTCGCGCAGGATATCGGCGTGACCAGCGTGGCGGGCCGTCTCGCTGGTCATGTGGGCCAGAAGCCACCGGAGTGTCAGCCACTGGCCGCCGACGCGCCTGGCCAGCAGTGCCTGCGGGTCACCGGCCGTGAGGATCGCCGTGTTGCTCTCGGCGATCGCTGCCCGGTACTCGCTGATCACCGCCTCGGCAGTACTTGCCCTGGGAACCCTCATCGCGTGACTGGTGCCCTTGGGCGGCGTGATGCCCGCGAGGTGAAGGCCGAACCAGTAGCGCTCGGCTGCGGTCAGGTGCTTAACCAGGCCGAGCAGGTTGGTGCCCGTTGGGACGAGCACCCGGCGCAGCTGCTCCTCGTCGAGGCCGTCGGTCTTCTTCAGCACGCATTCGCGATTGAAGTTGAGGAACGCGAGCGCCGTATCCAGCTCGCCCGAATCAGTGCGTGGCACGGCCTGGCGCTGTGTCTGGGCCATCCCATGACCCTAAGCCGAGCCGGGTCTGGTTGGCGGGCAGAGCAGCGACTACCGTCAAACCCGTAGTTCAGCGCTCAGGAAGGTCAAACAAGTGCCTGGATGTGGCCCAACTCGGTGCACTGGCCGCAGTGGCGGATCCGCGCGGAGCCGGTGCCCGGAGTTCAGGCGCTCTTGCGCTGCCGCGCGTGCCGCGGAGCTGGCTCTTCGCCGGGCCCGCGCTGGCCGCGGATGACGGCGAGCCGCTCCGCGAGGACCTCTTCCAGGTCGGCCATGGTCCGGCGTTCCATGAGCATGTCCCAGTGGCTGCGCGGCGGCTTGACCTTCTTCGGCGTCGGCGTGTCACCGGTGGCCGTGACGGCAAGATCCCCACAAATACGACATTCCCAGTTCAGGGGCAGTTCGGCCTCAGCCGAGAACGGCACGGTGAACCGGTGGCCACGGGGACAGTCGAAAGCCACTTCCTGGCGGGGTGCCAGGTCGGTATTCCGGTCGTTCTCGTAGCTCGTGGCTCCGAGTCGGGTGCCGCGAAGTGCGCGCTCGGCCATATGTCTGCTGCCTCCCAGGCTCTCAGCCGTACTATTTGACCAACGAGAACTACCCGGTCAAGATTCCCTGCAAGCCGCAGTTCCAACCCCCCGCGGCGGAAAAGCCCGGCTCAGTCGGGGTTTGCGAGCCTGGCACCCCGGAACGGCTGCCATTGGCCCCGTGCCAGCAGCAGATCCCTGAGCACCTCGGTCTGGTCGGTCATGATGCCGTCCGCGCCCAGGTCGAGCAGGCTGGCCATCGTCATCGGCTCGTTCACGGTCCAGACGTGCACCTGCAGGCCGGCCGCATGGGCACGGCGGATGAACTGCCTGGTCGCGATCTGCGGCGGGACCTGGGCACATTGAATCGACAGGCGCGCGAACCGCTCGGCCAGCACGCGGGCCGGCGTGCCTGCGGTGATGGCACCGACGGCAGCGGGCGGTGTGGCCATGCAGACCGGTCGCGGGAGCAACCGCCTGGTGGCGCTCAGCCTGCGGCCGGAAAACGAGGTGATGCAGACGCGGTCCCAGGCATTCGTCGCCTTAAGCAAGCCCACAAGCGGGCCGATGACCGGCTCATCCTTAACGTCGATGTTGAACCGGTGCTCGGGCCAGGTCATAAGGAGGTCGGCCAGCAGCGGAATCGGCTCAGTGCCGGCGATTCTCGCCGCGGCGACCTGCGTGTCGGTCAGTTCGGCGATGGCTCCGACGCCGTCCGTCACCCGGTCCAGGGTCTTGTCGTGGAAGGCGACCACCGTGCCGTCCGCGGTGGCATGCGCGTCGGTTTCGAGGTAGGCGTAGCCAAGCCCCACGGCGTGCTCGAATGCCTTGAACGAGTTCTCGGGAAAGTGGGCGGGCCCGCCGCGGTGGGCGAAGGCGAGCGGCCGCGGATGATCAAGGAATCGAGATCGCACGGGCCTAGTATGCAGAGCGTGGTGAACGGCCGGCGCAGGCTCCCCGCGCGGTCCGGCCGTTTTACCGCGGATCCGGCTTTTGAGCTGCCCACTCGTGGCGGCGGGCCTCGGCCAGCGCGATCGCCGCCGCGGCGGCGACGTTCAGCGAACCCACCCGGCCGACCTGCGGGATATAGGCGACCAGGTCAGCGGCCGCGAGCAGGCCAGCCGAGCAGCCGTGGTCCTCGTTGCCGAGGGCGAGGCAGATGTCACCGGTCAGGTTCGCCTCGTGCAGGGGCACCGCGTCACTGGCCAGTTCCACCGCGATGACCCGGTAGCCGGCCGCGCGGGCGGCCTGCGCGCCGAGCGCCGCGGTCTGCGGGTAGTCAAGCGACAGCAGCCGGTCAGTGCCGAGCGAGGTCTTGCGCGCCGACGGATGGCCGGGCTGGGCCGTGTCCCCGCACATCCAGACCTGGTCCACGCCGAAGGCGGCCGCCGTCCGCAGGATCGAGCCCACGTTGAAGGGCTGCCCGACGCCGTCGAGCAGCAGGCTCAGCCCCGCCTGGGTCCGGCGCCGCCAGCCGCGGTTCAGCCGCTTCACCTCGGTCTGGCCGAGCTGGCGAGTCACCGGCTCACCTGCAGGACCCGGTACCCGGCCCGTGCGGCGACCCGGCTTGCCTCCCACCCCTCACCGGCGAGCCAGCGCTGGAGCGAGTCCGAGCCGAGGTTGCGCTGCACGACCAGGTAGGCGCAGGAGCCAGCGGCGAGTCGGCCCAGCCAGCCCGACAGCAGCGCATGCAGCGCCTGCTTGCCGATCCTGATCGGCGGGTTGGACCAGATCAGCTGGAAGCTGGCAGGCAGGCTCGGGTCGTCAGGGGACAGACAGCTGACGTTGGCCAGGCCCGCGGCTGCCGCGTTCCGCTCGCACAGGTCAATCGCCCGGCGGTTCACATCCACCGCCCAGATCCGCGCGCCCGGCGACCTGGCCGCCAGGACGAGCGCGAGCGGCCCGTAGCCTGCGCCGAGGTCAAGCAGATCGCCCTCGGGTGGCGGCGGAGGAGCAGCCTCGAGCAGCAGGCGCGTGCCGGGATCAAGGCGCCCTGGGGAGAAGACGCCGGAGTCGGTGGCCAGCTTCAGGTGCAGGTCAGGTAGGAGGACGTGGACGGTCCCCGGCCGACGGCGCGCCGTCGGCTGCTCAGTGAAGTACTGGCTGCTCACTGGTTGCGGCGCCGCCCGCAGACAGGGCCGGGTTGATATACGTGCGGGTCACCCAGCGCTCCACCACGAACGTCAGAATCGGGATGGTGCCCGCGGCGAGCACTATGACGGTGCCGGGGCTGGCGACCTTCATCCGCACGAACCTGGTCATCGTGAACGCGACCAGGATGTAGATGATGTAGAGGATCCCGTGCGTCGTGCCGACGATCTCGACCGGCTCCTTGTGCCCGGCTATCTGCAGCGGGATGCAGATGAAACACAAGATCATCAGCATGGTGCCGGTCAGGTAGGCCATGGCGCGGTAGGCGCGTACCACCAGCCTTAGCGCCTCGGGTGAGTTCACCGGGCAGGACCTCCTTGTTTCGTGCTCAGCGGGCGCTCGGCTGCGTGCTGCGGTCCGGCCGGATGGCGCCGGTGAACCTGCCGACCCGCTGGCCGCTGCTCAGCCGGGTCAGGTAGGCATTGTAGGCGGCGAGCTCGGGGTCGTCTTCGTCGTCGAAGTCGTCTGTTACCGTCGCCACATGCGCCGTGGCCGGAAGCGATAGGTCGCCGCGATCAGGTGCCGCCAGGCCGCCAGGGGCATTTGCCGCCAGCGCCTCGGCCCTGGCGGCTTCGGCCCGGCGCGCCGCGGCCTTCCACTCGTCGGCAATCGTCTTGGCCCAGAAGACCACGCCGAAGATCGTGAAAATAGGCCACTCGAACGTGTAAGCCCAGCTCAGAGCGTTACCGCCCTCGGCCCGGTGGAACTGCCAGTCGCCCAGCCACAGCATGCCCCACGCGGCCAGGACCGCGAACGCGTGCCATGCGAGCCAGCGTGGGGTGATGAGGAACCACCACCGCGGGCGTGGGTTTGCGCTGGTCATGGTCAGAGCCTAGCGCTGCTACACAGTGTCGTTGCATGGCGGCTGCCGTCGCGATGGCCCTCCAGCGAGTCACCGCTAAACAGCGGCACCGCTGCGGTCATAATCAGATCCATGTCTCTCGCTCATTGGCTATCGGGCCGGACCTCGCACCGCCGCCGCCTGCCCGCCGGACTGGACGAACTACGCGGGCCGGCCAAGGGCACCATCATGCTGCCCAGGCACCTGTCCTGGCCCGGCATGCGGGAATGCGACGTCACCGACGAGGAAACCCGCAGGAACATGTACGGCATCGTGCTGACCCAGGGTCAGCGCAACGACGTGGCGAGGTTCCTCAACCCGCGGCTGCTGCAGCAGGACTGGCCGAAGATCAGGGACGCCCTCGACCCGAAGCTGCGCGACTACTGCGAGCGCCGGTTCGCCCTCGGCGGGCCGGCGGGCGCTCCGGCCAAGGCGTAGCGAAGCGACCGGCTGATCTCGACCGCGAGCCCGCCCGATCACGAGGCCATCGCAGCCCTAGGGGCCGGTACGACATTCAGCAGCCGAAACCGCTGGTCCCGGCGGCGGGAGCGCCGCCGCCCGGGTGGCGGCCGGGCCGATCGCGGCCCTGGACAAGAGGGCCGCTGGTCGCCGGCGATGGCCGGCGGCGAGAATCAGACCGATGCGGTAGCGCCGTAGCACCCGAGCTGGAGGCCAGAAGTGACCGAGGTCAACGCGGACGAGTCCTGGCATCCTCCGGGCGGGACGCAGCCCCAGGACGGCACGCGGGCCGGGGACCGGCCGACGGCCGCGGGCGCGACGCAGCCGCAGGCAGGCGAGCTGGGGCAGCGCGGCAATAAGTGGTGGACGCTGCTCGCGGTCTGCCTGGGCACGTTCATGCTCCTGCTCGACATCACGATCGTGAACGTCGCCCTTCCCGACATCCAGCGCGCGCTGAGTTCGACCTTCGCTGACCTGCAGTGGATCGTCGATGCGTACGCGCTGACCCTGGCGGCGTTCCTGCTGACGGCCGGAAGCCTTGCGGACATGTACGGCCGGCGGCTGCTGTACCTCATCGGCCTGACGGTGTTCACCTGCGCGTCCGCGCTGTGCGGGTTCGCGACGAGCACGCTCATGCTGCAGCTGTCGAGAGGGCTGCAGGGCGTTGGCGGCGCGATCATGTTCGCCGTGTCGCTGGCGCTCCTGGCCGACGCCTTCCGCGGCCGCGAACGCGGCGTGGCCTTCGGCGTCTGGGGCGCGATCACCGGGCTGGCGGTCGCGATCGGCCCGCTGCTCGGCGGCGTGCTCACCTCAGGCATCTCGTGGCGGTGGATCTTCTTCGTGAACGTGCCGATCGGCATTGTCGCCGTCGTCATCACGTTCCTGAGGGTCTCCGAGTCCAGGGAGCCGCGTGCGAGCCGGCCCGACTGGCCCGGCTTCGTCCTGTTCACGCTGGCGCTCGCCAGCCTGATTTACGCGCTGATCGAGTCCAACCAGAAGTCGTTCACCAACGGCCTGGTGCTCGGGTGCTTCGCGGCCGCCGCCGTCCTGCTGGCAGCGTTCCTCCTGGTGGAGTTCCGCGTCGCACATCCGATGTTCGACCTCGCGCTATTCCGGCTGCCGACGTTCAGCGGCGGCCTGGTCGCGGCCTTCGCGCTGAGCGCGTCCATCTTCGCGATGCTCCTGTACCTGGTGCTCTACGTGCAGGACATCCTCGGCTACTCGGCGCTAGCCACCGGAGTCCGCTTCATGTTCTTGTCGGGCGCGATCCTGGTTGCCGCGACGATCGCGGGCAGGCTCTCCTCCAAGGTGCCCGTCCGCTTCCTCATCGGACCCGGCCTGCTGCTGGTGGGCGTGTCCCTGTTGCTGATGCGCGGCCTGAATGCCACCTCGTCGTGGACGCACCTGATCCCCGGCATGATCGTCGGCGGCATCGGCGTGGGGCTGGTGAACCCACCGCTGGCCTCGACCGCCGTCGGCGTGGTGACGCCGGACCGGGCGGGCATGGCCTCAGGAATCAACTCGACGTTCCGCCAGGTAGGCATCGCGACCGGCATCGCGCTTTTGGGAACGCTGTTCTCGAGCGCGGTCCGGAGCGACGTTCTGACCAGCGTGTCGGCCGTGCCGGGCCTGTCCGGCCGGGCCGGCCAGGTCTCCGCCGCCATCCAGTCCGGCCAGATCGGGCAGTTCATCGGGCGCCTGCCGGGCAGCGCGCGGCAGACGGTCGCCCTCATCACGCGGTCGGCGTTCACGTCAGGGCTGGACCGCATCCTGCTGATCGCGGCCATCGTCGCCCTCGCGGCCGGGCTGGTCTCGCTGGCGGCGATCCGCACCAGGGACTTCGTCGTGCACGGCGGCCCGCCGCCGCCCGGCGGCTGACGGGGCGCCCGCCTCTGCCTACAGTTTTGACATGCGCAAGTACGTCATCATGGGCGTCCAGGGCAGCGGCAAGGGCACGCAGAGCATGATGCTGGCTGCCGATTTCGACCTGGTGCACATCGCAGTTGGCGACATCTTCCGGTGGAATGTCCAGCATCACACCAAGCTCGGGGCACAGGTGCGCCGCACGATGGCCGGAGGGGAGCTAGTGAGCGACGACCTGGCCGAGGGCGTGGTGAAGGACCGGCTGACCGCCCACGACTGGAATTACGGCTTTATCATCGACGGCTTCCCGCGTAACCAGAGGCAGGCCGAGTTCTTCCTGGAGAGCTACGACATCGATGGGGTCATCCACCTGGAACTGCCCGACAGCGAGGTACGGCGACGGGTGATGGCCAGGCGGCTGTGCGCGGACTGCGGGATGGACTACAACCTGATCGCCAACAGCCCGCATGAAGAGGGTCAGTGCGACGCGTGCGGGGGGAAGCTCGTGCAGCGCGAGGACGACACCGAGCAGGCTCTCGCGGTCCGGCTGCGCGAGTATCACGCCAAGACCAATCCGGTGCTCGACCTGTTCAGGCGCAAGGAGTACGTGGTCAACGTCGATGCCCGCCCGGACAGGCAGACCGTTCAGCGGGAGATCAGGGCGGCGCTGCACCTGCCCCAGCACGGCAGCTAGCCTCCGCCGATGCGGGTAATCGTCGCGCCTGATTCCTTCAAGGGCAGCATCAGCGCCGCGGACGCGGCGGCGGCACTGGCGGCGGGCTGGCGCGGTGTGCGGCCCAGCGACGATGTCATCGAGCTGCCGCTCGCCGACGGCGGGGAGGGGACTGTCGACGTGCTGGCCGCCGCCGTGCCGGGCAGCCGGAGGCATTTCGCTGAGGTCAGCGGGCCAGGCGAGGGCAGGGTGACCGCATCCTGGCTGGAAATTCAGGGGAACGGGCACGTGATCGAGCTGGCCGCGGCTGCCGGGCTGACGCTGATCAGTCCGCTGCAGCCACTGCAGGCCCATAGCTACGGCGTCGGCGAGCTCATCGGCCATGCGCTCGATGAAGGAGCGCGGCGCGTGCTCATCGCGCTGGGCGGCTCAGCATGCACGGATGGGGGCAGCGGCGCGCTTGCGGCGCTTGGGGCCCGGTTCCTGGATGATGCGGG